>CAZIQO010000029.1:0-32179 GCA_964541465.1 uncultured Oscillospiraceae bacterium | reverse complement strand
GAACCTAGACAATACGAGTCAGAGTCGTAGGTGCTACCATTACACAATTCCGCAACAATACAAAGAGAATCCCGAGGTGCCGTCCGCCTTTGCTATAATACCCGCCTCTCGGCAGGTGGGTGCGCCGTGTTCGCCGCGATCTTCCCGCCCGTAGCGGGCCTGATCTTGCTTTCCCAACGCGCGCTCCCGGCATCAGTCTGTGGGTTTATAACTGAAAACGTGACGCACACCGCAGGATTTCTCTTTCTGTGGTGGGATTAGTTGGGATCGAACCAACGACCTCTACGATGTCAACGTAGCGCTCTGACCAGCTGAGCTATAACCCCGTTTTGCAGATACTATTATACACGGGACCGGAAAAAAATCAAGTCGTTTTTTCCGCTTCGCCCCTGCCGGCGAACCGCGGCGACGGAATGTACCAGAGCGCCGCAAGCAGCGCGGCCGCGCAAATCTGCGCGTCGAAGCGCGCCGCGTCTCCAATATTTTGAAATGCATAATCAAAAAGATACCAGTCCTCAACCGCCACAACCGCTCCGTACAGCAGCGGGGAAAGCTGCGTGACCAGCAGCGCCCTGCGCGCATCCGGGAAGAGGAACCGCGCCGCGAACGCCGCGGGCAGCGCAATCAGCAGGCCCGGTTCGCAGGCGCTCGGAAAGACGGCGCAAAGAAACCATGCAAGCAGGCCGCACGCCATCGAAACGGGTACGCACACAAGAGCGCCCTCCGCCCTCGCCGCCATCGCGGCGGCCAGCAGCAGCGCCGCGAACGCCGCGATATCCAGCGTGACGGACAGTAGTTCAACCGAAAACTGCGACGCCGCCAGAAGCAGCAGTCCGACCGCGGCAGCGGCGCCCGGCGATACCCTGAGTCTGCGGCAGGTCCGGTTCATCGCGCCCGTACAGCACAGCACGAACAGACAGATTAACAGCAGCACCGAGAGCCGCATGACACTTCACTTCCTGACGTTTGTTATCTTGCCTCCGCTCCTGCCGCTTCATGCGGCAAAGCGGAAGAAAGCGAAAAATCGGCCGAACGTACGCCTAATTTTTGTTATTTTGCCGGATGTTGCGGAACCATGAACGCGCGCGATCGCTTGTAACAGGAAGTTCACTTTCTATCCATTGCCAAAACACAGAGATGGGTTATCTTATTTCCAGAGCAAGGACAAGAGACTGACAGACCCCCAATATTACCTCCCATCCCATCCCAAGTAAAAGCCCCCGCGAAAGCGGGGGCTTTTACTAATGTCGTAACGCCGGTAAAAAACGGCTTCCTTCGGCGGAGCAGTCGCTCTTTGCCTCCCGTCCTGCGGACTCTTTGGCGACAAAAACGCACAGGGAAAATCCCGCTTTCGCCGCTGCAATTTACAGCCGCGCGGCGGGGTGGCGGATCACCGTTTTGCAGGCGTTTGGCGCCGTGCGGCGCGGATCGCTCAAGTAGATTTCGTGGTGCAGTCTCGTTTCGGAAAAATCGGCGCGGTATCCGTTCTCCTTAAGAAACCGTCCCATCTTCTCCACCGTGGCCGGCTCGCTGTCGTACGGCCCGATATGCACGCACTGCACGCAGAGTCCCTCCGAAAATTCCATCCGCCGCGCGCATGCCGTGTCGAGCTTCTTCTTTCGGCGCACCTCGCCGCACGCCCACGAAAAGACCGCGTCGTCGGCAAAATCTGGCTGCCGGATCATCGCCGTCCAGCAGAAGCCGGCCTTGTTGCGGTAATCGACGCCTTCCTGTCCGTCCGCCATCCGCCATAGTCCCTCCAGCGGCGGCACGCGGTACGGAAAGAACCCGTCGATCGCATGCCCGGCAAGTTCGCTCATCTTCAGCGTGTAGGAGAGCGCGTACAGCAGCGCCACCGCCGTCGGATACGCGCCGCCCGGCTCGTTCGGATCGCCCCTGCCGTCCACGGCGAAAAACGTCATGCACGGCACGTCCACGATCGCCGGCTCCGTTTTGGGCAGGTAGAGCTCCTTCTGATTTTTTGTAAAATCCATAACATCCTTCGCGCTCTGCATTCCCGTTCCCGCTCCCGTCGCAATAGTTCGGCCGGCCGCTCCTGTCGATTACAGTATACAGGCGCGTCCCGACGGCCGCAAGACGGACGTCGGTCGACGATGCCCCGACGCAAAATCTGGGCCGCTCGGTTCCGGGCGGCCCTCAGTTCGTCGATAAAGGGGGCCCGTTGGAGGCTCCCACCGTTTCGGGCCGTAACGGCCCTAAGAACCTATTTCTGCAAGCGCCCTGTTCCAGGGCGCTTGCGCGGTCAGGGATTCCCAAGGGATGTATCCCTTGGGTGGTGCAGGGATGAAACCCCTGCAAAAGAACTTTTGGGGCAGGCTGGGGGCCGCTCGGTTCCGAGCGGCCCTGACGCGAATCGCCGGTTTCGCTTTGCGGTTTCCTGTTTTTTAGACTGTGCTTGTTCCGTCAGTCCTGTTTGTTCAGCAAGGTCATCAGCATCATGGGATCGATGGGATGTTCCTTGCCGCCGGCAAGCGACTGCAGCAGGGGAATCAGCTTTTCCGGCGGAATCCCGGGGTCGCGGCACGGCCGTCTCGGCGGCTCCGGCGGCGGAGCCGGCGGCCGTTCCGGCGGCGTTTCCACGTTCAGCAGGTCCGAAAGCTGAACGACGACCGCGCGCGGCAGAAATTCCGCCAGCGCGGCCACATAGCGGCGCACACCATCGCGCCCGTGCTCCAGACGGACGAATTCGGCCAGCGCCGCCGCTTCGCGCACCATCTGCACACCGGTGGGTTCCCCGCCGGTCGGCGGGCGTCTTTCCCGTGCGCCCATCCCCTGCGTCTCGTTCGGCATGCCGCCACCTCGCATTCCCGCTATCATACTATGATGCGGCGGTCCGATTCGATACCGGACCGCGCCGGCCGGGTCGGATCCGTCTGCCGACAGGATTTCCGGTTCCCTTTTCCGAACGCGCGGCATAGGTATGAACGAGGTGATGCTTCATGACGCGCGTGAACGAAACGGATTGCGGCGCAGGAAAAGGCGACGTGCGCGAGGTCGTCGACCGCTATGGCGGCCGTTCGGAGGCGGAGCTCTTCGACGCGCTCAAACAGGCCACCGACGCGGAACGGGCCGCCGGCAGGCTGGACGACACCCGCATGGAGGCGATCTACGAAAAACTCGCGCCGATGCTCACCGAGCGCCAGCGCGAGAAGATGAAGGAAGTCATCCGGAGATTGAAGGAATAGCCGCGGGAACGCGCGTCTCAGGCGCGCGGCGCCGGGCGGTAATGCTCGAAGATCACCGCGTCGTTATGGCGCATCAGGGCGGCGTGATCGTCGGTTTCCCGCGCCGTCCAGGCCACCTTCATCGCGCCGAGACGTTCGCTCAGCCGCACGGAAAAGCATTTCGGTCCGATATGATACGCGATGAACTGCGGCCGCGAAAACGCGTTGGTCAGCAGCCTGCTCAGAATAAACGACTCATACCACGGAACCCATTTTGAGGAATAGCGGTACGCCTCGGAAAGCTGTCCCCGCAGGATCCGCGGCGCGCGCAGGCGGAACCACCGCACCAGCAGCGGATGAAAGCTCTCGACGCAGTAATCGCCGCGGTAGGCGTTGAGATGCCCGAGCGTCAGTTCGCAGAGCTGCCGCCAGTCCCCGCCGGATTTGAGTTCGACGATGATCGGCACCCGCCCGCCGATGGCGTTGAGCACGCTGGCAAACCGCGGGATCCGGTGCTCGGTTCCGAACAGCGAAAACGCCTGCAGCGCGGCGAACGTATATGCGTCCACGCGCGCATCCACGCCGCAGACGCGTTTGAGGGTGTCGTCGTGAAACACCACGACGACCTTGTCCTTGGTCAGCTGCACGTCCAGTTCCACGCCGTAGTCCGCGTCGGCCGCGCGGCGGAACGCCTCCAGCGAATTTTCCGGAACCGACTGGTCCGTTTCATACAGGCCCCGGTGCGCGTACGCCCGTTTGCAGAACGGCGCGCGCTGCGCCCTTGTGCTGCGCCCCGGCATGATCAGGAGCAGCCATATCGTTATGACGACGATCGCCGCCGCGACTGCAAACCACATCGTTTCCCATCCTCCGTTTCCATTTTTTGTGTTGTCATTATCCGATAAATACGATACCATAAATATAATATCATGTATATGCATATTCGGGCGCGTTCCGGCGCCGCGCGTGCGGCGTTCCCCTCTCTTCCACAAATTCAACGAATCGGAGAAGCAGAATATGAAGCTGAATTACAAACGAACGTTCCTCGTCGGGTTTGCGTTCCTTTCCATCTGCGCGTTCTGGCAGATGTACGACACGATCATCCCCCTGATCCTGCGCGACACGTACGGCATGAAGGACGGCCCGGCCGGCATCATCATGAGTCTGGACAATATCGTAGCGCTGTTTCTGCTGCCGCTGTTCGGCGCGCTGAGCGACAAGGTCGGCCGGCGGATCCCCTTCATCGTCGGCGGCACGTTCACCGCGATCGTGCTGATGATCCTGATCCCGCTGCTGGACAACTCCTACGGCATGTGGAGTCCGGCGACGTCCACCGCCGTGTTCATCGCCGTGCTCGGGCTGCTGCTGCTGGCGATGGGCTCCTATCGTTCGCCCGCCGTTGCGCTCATGCCGGACGTAACGCCCAAGCCCCTGCGCAGCAAGGGCAACGCGGTCATCAACCTCATGGGCGCGGTCGGCGGCGCGTTTACGCTGGTCGTCGTGCGGTTCCTGGTCTTTCAGAATGCGAGCGGCCGGTCGGATTACTTCTACCTCTTCCTGGCGGTCGGCGCGCTGATGGTGCTCGCCGCGCTGACGGTATTCTTCTTTGTGCCGGAGCGGAAGCTCGTTCAGCAGATGCGGGACATCAACTACGGCGTCTCCGAAGCGGACGATCAGAGCAAATCCGTCGAGGTGAACGGCAAGCAGAAACTCCCGCCGGATGTGCGCAGGAGCCTGATTTTGATCCTCGCCACGATCACCCTGTGGTTCATCGGCTACAACGCCGTCACGACCGCGTTCAGCAAGTACGCCACAAAGATGTGGTCCTCCGGCCTGAACAACGTCTCCTCCTGTCTGCTGGTCGCAACCGGCGCGGCGGTGATCTCATACCTGCCCATCGGCTTTCTTGCCTCGCGCATCGGCCGCAAGAAGACCATCATCATCGGCCTGATCGTCGCCACGGCATGCTTCGTATTCGGCTCCATCTGGGCAAAAACATTCTCCTTCGCGCTGTACATCATGTTCGCGGCGGTGGGGTTTGCGCAGGCGGCGGTCACGGTCAACACCTTCCCGATGGTCTGGGAGATCTCCCGTTTCGGCAACGTAGGCAAATACACCGGCTACTACTACACCTGCTCGATGGCCGCGCAGGTCGTCACGCCCATCGTGTCCGGCTACCTGCTGCAGTATATCGGCTACGGCACGCTCTTTCCCTACGCGGCGTTCTTCGTGGCGCTCGCCATACTGCCCGTGGCGCTCACGAAGTACGGCGACAGTAAGCCGAACGCGCCGAAGGATAAGATTGAGGCGTTTGAGGGCGGCGACGATTAAGTTACCCCCGCTCCGCCTCTGAACAGCGTTTTCAGGCGGACGAATCGGGCGAAAACGCTTGACAGGGCGCGTTTTGCTCCCTATAATGATACCGTTCAAGCAGAAGCGCCCGCTTCTCACCTGCCGACGATTTTGCCAGGCACGGTTGCGACAAAGGAATCCCCGCTTTCCGGCGGTTGGCCTTATGTGGGCGCAGGTATCGGCTTGCGCCCACTATTTTTTATATTTATGGAGGTGTTCTGCCATCGCTATCAACGAACTGATGATCAACGAGGAGATCCGCGACCCGGAAGTCCGCCTGATCGACGAAAAGGGCGGCCAGCTCGGCATCGTGGACGTTCGCTCGGCGCAGCGGCTTGCCGACGAACGCGAACTGGATCTGGTCAAGATCGCGCCAAACAGCAACCCGCCCGTATGCAAGCTCATGGACTACGGCAAATACCGCTTTGAAATGAGCAAGCGCGAGAAGGAACAGCGCAAGAACCAGAAGATCATCGAGATGAAGGAAATCCGCTTGTCCGCGACCATCGACGTGCGCGATATGGAGATCAAGGCCAAGCAGTCCTTAAAGTTCCTGGCCGACGGCAATAAGTTAAAGGTTTCCATCCGCTTCCGCGGCCGCCAGATCACGCACAATGAAATCGGTCTGGATGTGATGAATCGTTTCTTTGCCATGCTGCCCGACGCAGCGATCAAGGAACGGCCGCCCAAGATGGAGGGCAGAAGCATGTTCATGATCCTCGCCCCGAAGGGTGAGAAAAAGTAACCGGAAAAAAATAATTCAATCGGAAGCAACCGAAAGAAACACCAGGAGGAACCGACAGAATGCCAAAGTTAAAATCCCATCGCGGAGCGGCCAAGCGCTTCTCCACGACCAAGTCCGGCAAGATCAAGCGGAGCAAGGCGTACAAGAGCCATATCCTGACCAAGAAGTCCACCAAGCGGCTGCGCGGCCTTCGTCAAACCGGCTATATCGCCGAGTGCGAAGAGAAAAAGATCCGCAAACTGATCCCGTACAGCTGAGGAGGAACGAATCATGGCCAGAATTAAAAGAGCAGTCAACGCCGTAAAGAAACGCCGCAAAGTCCTCAGGCTCGCCAAGGGCTATTACGGAGCAAAGAGCAAACAGTACCGCGCCGCGTCGCAGCAGGTCATGAAATCCATGGCGTACGCGTACGTCGGCCGCAAGCTGAAGAAGCGCGAATACCGCCGTCTGTGGATCGCGCGCATCAACGCGGGCGCCAGGATGTGCGGCACCACCTACAGCCGGCTCATCAACGGGCTCAAGCTCGCGGGCGTCACCGTCAACCGAAAGGTCCTCGCGGACCTCGCCGTCACCGACATGGCCGCGTTCCAGGAACTCGTCGACGTCGCCGTCAAGGCGCGCGCGTAACCCGGCTCGGCAGAAACATCGGACCGTCCGCCCAGCGGACGGTTTCGTTTATCAACAAAACCCTGATCAAATTGCTGCGTCAATTTGACAATGTAAAAATGAAAGCCCGACCAAACAATCCGTCAAAACCAGCGGCGTGTACGGGGATTTGGGCACACTCCATGCAGCGAAACCGACAGTTGGCGCAGCCGGCCGAGGTCGATACTGCATACAAATTCCCGCCACAGCGGCTTCCATCGAAAAACCTTGGTTTTTCGATGGTCGGAACCGTCCGTTCAGCGGACGGTTCCTTTTTTTTGCCGCCCGGCAGGGCGACGGTTGCGCGCATGCCGAACTGTGCTATACTGGTAAAAACGCTTGGAGGGCACCCCGCATGCAGACGCTCGAAACCGGCCGGCTGATCCTGCGCGGCTGGGAGGAGACCGACGCGGACGATCTCTTCCGCTATGCGGCCGACCCGGAGGTCGGTCCGCGCGCGGGCTGGAAGCCGCACGAAAGCCGCGCGGAGTCGCTTGAAATCATCCGCATGTTCCGCGCGGGGGACGATGTTTGGGCAATCGAACGAAAGAGCGACCGCCGCGTAATCGGCTCGCTCGGTCTTCACCGCGACAGGTGGCGGAACCTGCCGGACGCGCGCATGCTCGGCTACGTGCTCGCGCAGGACTGCTGGGGGCAGGGATACATGTCAGAAGCCGTTCGCCGCGCAATCGAATACGGGTTTGTCGAAGCGGGCCTGTCGGTCCTGAGTATTTCGCACTATACGTTTAACGACCGGTCGCGCCGCGTGATCGAAAAATGCGGCTTCGTTTACGAGGGCACCACCCGGCGCGCGTTCCTGCGCTACGACGGCGCGGTGTTCGACGAGAGCGTCTATTCCCTGACGCGGGACGAATGGGAGGCGCGGCGGGCATGATCATCGAAAGCCGCTCAAACGAACGCGTGCGCGAGGCGCGGAAACTGCTCCTGCATAAGGAGCGGAAGCGCGCGAACCTTCACCTCATCGAAAGCGACAAGCTGGTGCGCGACGCGATTCTCTCCGGCGCGCGCGTTCAAACCTGCTTCGTCGAGGAGGGGTTCCCCTTCGACGCGCCGGCCGGAACGCCCGTGCTGAGCGTGACCCGCGGCGTGCTGGAATCGCTCTGCGAAAGTCAAACGCCGCAGGGCGTGGCCGCCGTCGTTGAAACGCCGCCGCTCGCGCCGCCGCGTCCGTATCCGGACGGGCTGCTCGTGCTGCTCGACGGCGTGCAGGACCCGGGCAACGTGGGCGCGATCCTGCGTTCGGCCGACGCGTTCGGCGCAAAAGGCGTCCTGCTTTCCCCCGCCTGCGCGGACCCGTACGCGCCGAAAACCCTCCGCGCGGCCATGGGCTCGACCTATCACATCCCCGTCTGGCAAAGCGACCTTGCCGGAGAGCTGGCCGTTCTGCGCGCCCAGGGCTTCCAGGCGTTGTGCGGCGATCTTCGCGGGAGCGAAACGCTGCCGGAGCTGACGCGCCGCGTTGCGCTCGTGATCGGCAGCGAGGGAAGCGGCGTATCCGAGGAGGTCGCCGCCGCGTGCCGCCGTTACCGCCTGCCGATGCGCGGCAGGGCCGAGTCGCTCAACGCCGCCGTGGCGGCGGGCATTCTGCTGTACGTTGTCTCCGGGCGAATGCCCGAATAGAACGAATTGCCCGCCGGTTATCATCCGGCGGCGGAAAGGACCGGAAAAATGAAAAGCAGCCTGCTTGTCGTCGTGGATATGCAGAACGATTTTATCACGGGGTCGCTCGGCTCGGCCGAGGCGCGCGCCGTCGTCGAACCGGTGATCAAGCGCATTCTCGGGTTCGAGGGGGAAATCCTCTACACGCTCGACACGCACCAGGAAAACTACCTCGAAACGCAGGAGGGCCGCCGCCTCCCCGTGAAGCACTGCATCGGCGGAACGGACGGCTGGAGTCCGAACCCGGCCGTATTCCTCGCGCTGAAGAAGAGCGGCGCGGCCGACGAGTCCCACATGGTCGCCAAGGAGACCTTCGGCGGTGCCGGACTGCCGATGCGCATCCATGAGCTCTTTCACGGCGCGGACCCGGACGAGATCACGCTCGTCGGGCTCTGCACCGATATCTGCGTGATCAGCAACGCGCTGCTGCTCAAGGCCTTCTATCCCGAGGCGCGCATCGCCGTGGACGCCGCGGCCTGCGCGGGCGCGACGCCGGAGGGGCACCGGACCGCGCTTTCCGCCATGAAGGCCTGTCAGGTCGATATTGAGAACGAATAGGATTTGCCGATATTTTCTGCTGCGGCCCGAAAAAAAGCCGGGGGCTCTGCCCCCGATTCCCCCGCTCAGGGCAAAGCCCTGAGAACCCATATCTGATTGTTGCTTAGAATCTATGGAATTCCAAAGGGCCTGCCCTTTGGCGGGATGCAGGGGCGACGCCCCTGCATCACTATTTGTCTGTATTTCCCTGCTGCGGTCCATAAAAGGATCGGGGGCGGAGCCCCCGATCCTTTCTTTCTATTCGAACTTCCAGACCAGTTCCTTGAAGATGCTGCCGCGCTGTTCGAAGTTATCGAACATGTCCCAGCTCGCGCAAGCCGGGGAGAGCAGCACCGCGTCGCCCCTCGAGGCGAGTGCGCGCGCCGTGTCGACCGTTTCTTCGAACGTGTCCGCAGTATGGCAGATGCCAAAGAACCCCGCGTCACGCGCGGCGTCGAGCACCTTCCGCTTCGTATCTCCGAGCACGACCACGGCCTTGACCCGGCTGCCGAAATGCCCGAAGAGATCGTGGAAATCGTTGTGCTTGTCGAACCCGCCGAGGATAAGCACCGTCGGGCGCGTCATCGCCTCGATGGCCTTGATCGTCGAATCGGGGTTTGTGCCCTTGGAATCGTTGATATACGTCACGCCCTCGAACTCGCGCACGAATTCGATGCGGTGCTCCACGCCGGGGAAGGTGCGCAGCGTATCGCGTACGGCATCGATTGGGATGCCCATGCCGAGCGCAAGCAGCGAAGAAAGCATCGCGTTTTCAAGATTGTGCCCGCCTGGAATGCGCATTTCGTCCGCGTTCAGCAGCGGCGTCTCCCTGCCGCCGTCGCGGTAGATCATGGTCCCGTCCCGCAGGAACATGCCGCGCTCCACCCCGGCTTTGCGGGAGAAATAGTACACCTTCGCCTTCGTCAGCCGCGCCATATCGCGCACGATCGGATCGTCGTAGTTCAGCACGGCGATATCGTCCCCGGTCTGATGGTCGAAGATCTTGCACTTTGCGGCGATGTAGTTTTCCATCGTGCCGAAATGGTCGAGGTGGTCCTCCGTGATATTGCATACGCCCGCCGCGCGCGCGTGGAAGCGCACGTTCCCCTCGAGCTGCAGTCCCGCCGTCTCCGCGACCACGACGTCGCCCTCTTTCGTTTCGAGCGCGTGCTCCGTGATCGCCACGCCGATATTGCCGAGCACGAACGTATGCCGACCGCCGTTTTTGAACATTTCGCCGGTCAGCGCGGTGCAGGTCGTCTTGCCGTTGGTGCCCGTAATGCATACGAACTCCGCGTGCGAATAACGATACCCGAGCTCAATTTCGCTGATGACCTCGATGCCGCGGCGCTTCGCCTCCACGACGAACGGCGCGCTCATCGGAATGATCGGACTGATCACGACCAGTTCGACGCCGTCGAGCAGACCGATCGGGTCCTCGCCGAGGCGATGCTCCGCCTTCACGCCGGAAAGCGCCTCGCCAAGACCCGGGATCTCCTCTTTCTTATCGGTGACGATCACGCGCCAGCCGTCCTTGAAAAGCAGCTTTGCCGCGCCGATGCCGCTCTTGGCCATGCCGACGACCAGCGCCGTGCGGGATTGTTCCGTTCGTTTTTCCATCTTTATATCAGCCTCCGAAAAAAACGCCCGAACCTCGGCGGATCGGGCGGACTCGTTACCATAGATAGGGCAGCAGGCACACGGCGCACAGGATCGTAGTCAGCAGCGCGTACATCACGACGATGTGCGGCTCCGGGTACCCGAGCAGTTCGAAGTGATGGTGGATCGGCGCCATCTTGAACATGCGTTTGCCGTGGTTGAGCTTGTTGCTTGCCACCTGCAGCACAACCGACAGCGCGCTGCCAACAAAGCAGAATCCCATGATCGGCAGAATGAGCAGCGAACGGCTCAGGATAGCGATCATCGACACCGCGCCGCCGAGCGCGAGCGCGCCGGTGTCTCCCATGATCACGCGCGCGGGATAGGCGTTGTAGCGCAGAAATCCCAGCGACGCGCCGACCACCGCCGCGCAGAAGATCGCCATGCCGTTGAGGTTCGTGCCGAGCAGCACCTCGCCGTCCTGGTTGGCGCGCGTGGTCATGACCACGAAGATCGCCGCCATGAAGAGCGCGTAGATCATCGTCACGTTCGTCGCAAGCCCGTCCAGCCCGTCGGTGAGGTTGACTGCGTTGACCTCGGCGATGATGACGAACACAACGAGCGGAATGTAGTATACGCCGATATTCCATTCCCCGCCGGAGATCGGCAGGTACAGCGCCGGCCCGACAAGCGGGGAGCGGTAGGCCCAGACCGCGGTCAGGATGGCGATGGCGAACTGCGCGATGATCTTCTGATACGCGCGGAGGCCGAGGTTTCGTTTCCTGCGAACCTTGATGAAATCGTCGAGAAACCCGACGACCCCGAACGCGACGGTAACCAGCAGCGTCGGCAGCAGAAACTCCATGCCCTCGAGTCCAAAAAGAAGGGAAGCGACCGTGATGCCGAGTATCATCATGATACCGCCCATCGTCGGCGTTCCCTGTTTCTTTTTGTGGGACTGCGGGCCCAACTCCCGCTCGATCTGTCCGAACTTGAGTTTGTGCAGGAGCGGAATGAAGATCGGCCCAAGCAGCCATACGATCGCAAACGCGGTCAGCGCGGTCAACAGAATTCTAAACATGACGATATTATAACGCAATCCGCGCACGCGCGGCAATCCCTTTCTTGCAGGATCGAGCCGCGCGTTGGCCGCGCCGCGTCCGTTTCTTTTTTACAGTTCGGAAAGCAGTTCCTCGACGATCTCCTTGTCGTCGAAATGGTACTTCGTTCCGTTGATTTCCTGATAGTTCTCGTGCCCCTTGCCGGCGATGAGAATGATGTCGTTCTTCCTTGCAAGCGAAAGCGCGTAGCGGATCGCTTCCTTGCGGTTCTCGATCACCGTATAGTTCGTGCCGCTGCGTTTCATGCCCTCCTCGATGGAGTCTATAATGGACATCGGTGCCTCGGTGCGCGGGTTGTCGCTTGTGATGACCGCAAATTCCGAGAACCGCCCGGCGATCTCGCCCATGATGGGACGCTTCGCGCGGTCGCGGTCGCCGCCGCAGCCGAACACGCAGAGCACGCGGCCCTTGGAGAACTCGCGCACGGTCTTGAGCACGTTTTCCAGCGCGTCCGGCGTATGCGCATAGTCCACGAACACCGAGAAATCCCGGTTCGTCTTCACCGGCTCCAGCCGGCCGGATACGCTCGTGAGCGACTCGAGCCCGTCTTTGATGCAGTTCAGCCGGATGCCGGCCGACTGCGCCATGCCCGCCGCGCCCATCGCGTTGAACACGGAAAACAGCCCCGGGATCGGAAGGTGCATGAGCACGTCCCCCTCGGGCGTATGCAGATCGAACTGCACGCCGTCGGTCGTGATATCGATATCCGTCGCGGAGATATCCGCGCGGTCGCGCACGCCGAACGTGAGGATCGGGATCGTCAGCCCCTCCATGATGCGGTCGGAATACGGATCGTCCACGTTGACGACCGCCTTTTTGCTGTTGTAGAAGAGGATCTTCTTGGCCTGCAGATAATTATCAAACGACTTATGGTAATCCAGATGGTCCTGCGTCAGGTTCGTGAACAGCCCGACGTCGTACTTGATGCCGTGCACGCGGAACTGCTCGAGCGCATGGGAACTGACCTCCATGACGACGAGATCGACATGCGCGTCCGCCATCATGCGCAGCAGCCGGAAAAGGTCCACCGACTCCGGCGTGGTGCGGTCGGTGTGAATGCTCTCCGAGCCGATCATGTTGCGGATCGTGCCGATCACGCCGACCTTTTTGCCCGCCTGCTCGGCGATTGCCTTGACCATGTAGGTCGTGGTCGTCTTGCCGTTGGTGCCGGTCACGCCGAGCATCATCATCTCGCGCTGCGGATATCCGTAAAACGCGGCGGCCATCTCGGCCATCGCCTTTCTCGCATTTTTCACGACGATCTGCGGAACGTCAATCGGCAGCTTACGCTCGACGAGCAGCGCGGACGCGCCGCTTTTCACCGCGCCCTCCGCAAACGTATGTCCGTCAAACAGCGCCCCGACGATGCAGCAGAACATGCTTCCCTTTTTGATCTTCCGGGAATCGTACTCGATCGACGCGATGTCCGTGTCCTCGCCCTCGTAGCGCAGTCCGCTCGCCATTGCCAGTTCCGAAAGCAGCATGCTTGTTTCCTCCCGTCGTTTCGCGGCAGAGCCGCTTGTCCCATCAGAATTTGAATCCTCCTGCGCCGTCCTGCGGCGCTGTTGTTAGTTGTCCGGCGGCGGCGTCGTCTCGACGGGCTCGTCCGGTTCCGGCGTCGGCGAAGGCGTCGGAAACTCCACGTAGATCGTCGTCCCGGGCTCCACCTGTTCGCCTTCGGCGATCGACTGCGAGATGATCTGCCCCGTGCACTGGGTCTTGTCGAAGCTCAGGTACAGCCCGAGTTCCGCGAGCTTGTCGAACGCGTCCTGCCGCCGGCGCTGGACCAGATTCGGCACGGTCACCAGTTCCTTATAGACGTCCTCGTCGCTGAACGTGGTCATCGTCGTGTACAGGACCACGATCGTTCCCTTCGCGACCACTTCATCCGCCGCAGGCAGCTGAACGGTCACGATCGCGTCCTTCTCGCTGTCGATCACGCTCGCCTCCAGCCCGTATTTGGCTAGCTCCGTCACCGCCTCGTCGCCCGTCATGCCCGTTACGTCCGGCACGGTGACGGTTTTGGTCGTGGTGTCGGGCATGATCCCGTAATACTGCACCAGGTCGGCGAACGTCTTCTGCACCCACGGCGCGGCGATGGTGCTGCCGTAAACCGCCGGCACCTGCGGTTCGTCCACGACGATCAGACACACAAGCTGCGGATCGTCCACGGGGATGAACCCGATGAACGACGCGATCAGGCGCGTGCGCGACGCGGTGCCGTCGTCGTCGTACTTCTGCGCGGTGCCGGTCTTGCCGCCTACCGTGTAGTTGACGACCTGCGCGTTCCTGCCGCTGCCGTTGTCCACCACGGACTGCAGGATCTGCCGCACGGTCGCGGACGTGGAGGAACTGATCACGCGGCGGAGGATCGTCGGTTCGTTCTGCTGGATCACCGTTCCGTCCGTATCGGTGATGCTGTCGATCACGTACGGCTGCATCAGCACGCCGCCGTTGATCGCTGCGCAGAACGCGTTGGCCATCTGAATGGCCGTGCAGGTGATGGACTGGCCGAACGAAATGCGGGCCAGATCGGTGTCCCGAATGTATTTTCTGTGGATTACCTCGCCGGTATCCTCGCTCGGCACACCGCATTCGGTTTTTTCGTTAAATCCGAACGCGTAAATGTAGTCGTAGAACGTGTCCACGCCCATCGCGGCGGCGATATCCATGAACGCGCAGTTGCAGGAGTTCTCCACCGCCTCGGTCAGCGTCTGCGTGCCGTGGCCACTCGTCTTCCAGCAATGGATCTTCTCCAGGCGGAAGGTCTTGAAGCCGCTGCAGTAATACGTGCTGTCCAGCGATGTCGCGCCGGAATCAAGCGCGGCGGCGAGCGTAATAACCTTGAAGATCGATCCCGGTTCGAACGTATCGGTCACCGCGCGGTTCTTGGACATGGACATGAGCTCCGTCACCTCGTCGCGCGGCGGATCGTTCAGATCGAACGAGGGATACGACGTCATCGCGAGGATTTCGCCCGTGTTCGGGTCCATGATAAGGCCCGTCACGCTGCTGGCGTTGTTCGTTTCGTAACACTCTTCGACGTATTTTTCGAGATACGACTGCGTGACGGAATCCACCGTCAGCGTGATATCGTAGCCGTCGGTCGGCTCGATGTACTGCTCCGTCCCGTAGGAAAGCGGCTGATTTTTCCGGTCGACCTCGGTGACCAGCAGACCGTCTTCGCCGGCAAGATAGGTGTTGTACTCCGCCTCGATGCCGGTCTGCCCCTCGCTGTCGATGCCCGTAAAGCCGATCAGCTGCGTGAAGAGCTGGCCGAACGGATAGTAGCGCTTCGTGTCGGTCGTGTAGGAGATGCCGTCGCCGAGTTGGAGCGCCTCCAGCTGGTCGATCACGGAGCTCTCCACCTGGCGTTTGAGCTGCACCTGCTGCCGGTCGGTGTCGGAGATGCGTTCGAGCACATAATCGTAGTCAAGCCCGAGGATATCGGAAACCTCCGTCGCTATGCGGACGCGGTCGTCCGTCGCGATCGACTGCGGGTTCGCCAGCACGCGGTACGCGGTGCCGCTCTGCGCAAGCACCAGCCCGTTTCGGTCCATAATCCTGCCGCGCTGCGCGGTCAGGCTCGATCTGCGCGTCCATTGAGATTTTGCCTTTGACTGCAGTTCCGGCCCTTCCACCAGCATCACCTGCGCAAGCCGCAGCGCGAGCACGAGCAAAAGAAGTCCCCCAAAGGCCATCAGAAGCACGAGCTTCTTTTTTAATTTGGGTTCGGGTGCCCTTCTCGCCATAATCAGGTTCGTCCTTTCCGCAAAGGATCAGCCGCCATCGGACGGCTGTTCCCCCCCGTCCGTCGTATCGCCGGCCCCGCCCGTCCCGTCGGACGGCGCCGCGTCGTCTCCCCCCTGATCGGTCGTGGCCGCATCGTCGGCGGCAAGCGACGCGCCCGAAAACGGCAGCGCATCGCCGATGCGCACATACTGCGACTTCTCGGGATACTGCATGCCGTATTCCTCGGCAACCTGCTGCGCCTCCTGAATCGTAACCGCGCATTCAATCTGCACGTCCAGTTCGTTGATGCGCAGCTCCGTTTCGTCAATCTCGGTGTTGAGCGAGTTGATGTCGGCGTAGGCGCGGGTGATGCGCTCGTACCCCGTGAGCGTAAAGAGCACCATCCCCGAAAAAACGAACCCGCAGAAAATCAGACCGACGCGCGAAAGCGGGTTCAGTTCGGGCTTGTGCACCCGCACGTGCGCTTTCTGCTCCTCCCGCTCGTGCGAATCGGACGGCCGGCGCGACGCCGGCTCCGCCTCCGTACGGGTGCGCCCCGCCTTCGCGCCGTTTTTTTTCGGCGCGTACAGGCGCGTGGTGGGGGACTTGCCCTTCTTGCGTCCCTCGTCGAAACGAATATCCACAGATAACCCTTCCTATCCATATGCCGCCGCAGCCGGACGTATGTCCATGCCGGGCGGCATGCCGAAAGCCCGTTCGCTAGATCCTCTCGACGCACCTCAGCTTTGCGCTGGTCGAACGGGGATTGCGCGCCGCCTCTTCCTCCGAGCAGGTAAGCGGCTTTTTTGTGAGGATCTTCGCCTTCGGCCGCTTTCCGCATACGCATACCGGCGCGGACGGCGGGCAGGTGCAGGGGTTCTCGAAGCGGCGGAACGCCTGCTTGACGATTCGATCCTCCAGTGAATGGAATGTAATTATACACAATCTGCCGCCTTTTTGCAACAGATCGCAGGCGTCCTCCACGGCCCGGTCCAGCCCGGCGAGCTCGCCGTTGACCTCGATGCGGATCGCCTGAAACGTCCGCCGCGCCGGATGCTGCGGCTCGGAACGGAACTTCGCCGGGATGGCTTCCCGCACGATTCCGGCAAGCTCCAGCGTCGTTTCAATCGGCTTTTCGCTCCGCGCGCGGACGATCCGTTCGGCGATGCGGCGGCCGAAGCGCTCCTCGCCGTACTCCCACAGGATGCGCATGAGCGCCTCCGCGTCGTAGCCGTTCACCACGTCGTAGGCCGTAAGCCGCTCGCCCGTATCCATGCGCATGTCGAGCGGCGCGTCCGTCCGGTACGAAAACCCGCGCTCCGGCGCGTCGAGCTGATGCGACGAAACGCCGAGATCGAGCAGGATCCCGTTCGCCGCCGTCACGCCCACGCTCCCGAGCAGCGCGCGCATCTGGAAAAAATTGCCGTGCAGCGCATAAAAGCGGCCGCCATACTCCGACAACCGCCCCTCCGCCGCATGCACGGCTTCCCAATCCCTGTCGATTCCGATCAGTCTGCCGTCCTCCGGCAGGCGCCGCAGCACCGCCTCGGCGTGTCCCCCGCCGCCCAGCGTGCCGTCGACGAACGTCCCCCCGCGTTCCGGCGCGAGCAGCGAAACGGTTTCCATGAGCAGCACGGGCGTATGCCGGAACGTTCCGCTCATATTCCCAGCGCCGCCAGGTGCGTGAGCGCTTCTCCGTACGTTTCCTGACTCCTGGCGCTGTACGCCGCAAGCTCCTCCGGGTTCCAGAACTCCACCCGGTCCCCCACGCCGATGAGCGTCACGTCCTTGCCAAGGCCCGCCTGCTCCCGCAGCGCGGCCGGAATCAGGATGCGCCCCTGCTTGTCGATCTCGCAGACCACGGCCATTGAATACAGCCTGCGGCGGATCGCCTGCCCGCCCGCGTCCGTGACCGGAAGCGCGGCGAGCTTTCGGGAAAACGTCTCCCATTCATCCGCCAGCATGCCGAAAAGGCACCGTTCGGACTGCGTCTCCAGAAGGCCCGGCGTGACGATCAGGGCGTCCCCGATCGAATCGCGCCATTTTGCGGGAATGAACACGCGTCCTTTCGCATCCAGCATGTGCTCGTATGCACCGATCAGCACGCGGTTTCCCTCCCGTCCGGTCCTGTGGCGGCGGCGCAGCCGGGGATGAAGGCACAGGCCCCTTATTATCGTGAAAATTATACACCACTCTCCCCCATTTGTCACCACTTTTATGCGAAAACCACCCGTTTTTTTTGAATTTTCTGAAAATTTAATCCGCCCCGGCCGCGCCAGGCAAAAGGGCCGCCGGAAAAAGGATTCCGGCAAAACACAGATTGTGGTATACTAGGATGTTGAAAACGCAATATCTGGTGAAACAATCGCCCAAATCCGGAAAATTCGCCGCATGCCGCCGAATATTGCCGGACCGCGGCGCGAGAACGCGAAGGGAACCATACGATCATGGGAGCTGCAATGGCATCTGACTATACGGTGGACAAGATCAAAATCATGGAGGGGCTGGACGCCGTGCGCATGCGCCCCGGCATGTATATCGGCTCGACGGGACAGCGCGGGCTCCACCACATCCTCTGGGAGATCATCGACAACTCGATCGACGAGGCGGCGAACGGCTTCGCGGACCGGATCGACGTGACCCTCAACCGCGACAACTCCGTTACGGTTTCCGACAACGGGCGCGGCATCCCGGTAGAGATCCATGAAAAGGCCGGCGTGTCCGGCGTGGAGGTCGTGTTCACGCAGCTGCACGCGGGCGGCAAGTTCGGCAACGATTCCTACGGCTATTCCGGCGGCCTGCACGGCGTGGGCGCGTCGGTCGTCAACGCGCTTTCGGAGTGGCTCAAAGTCGAGGTCTGCACGGGCGGACGGGCGTACCGCGTGGAATTCCGCAGCGAGGCGGACGAAACGGGCAAGATCATATCCGGCAGGACCGTCGCGCCGCTCAGCGAGACCGGCCGCACGCGCAAACAGGGCACAACGGTGACGTTTCTGCCGGACGCGCGTGTGTTTGAAACGATCGAGATGAACTACGACGTCATCTCCCGCCGCCTGCGCGAACTGGCCTACCTCAACCGCGGCATCCGCATGACGCTTTCGGACGAGCGTCCCGGGCGTCAGCGAAAGACGGAATACCGCTTCGAGGGGGGCCTGAGCGACTTCGTGCGCTATCTTAACAGCGACAAGACGCCTCTCTACGAACCGCCGATCCACTTCTCAGGCGTCAGCGGCGATATCGTCGTCGAAGCCGCCATCCAGCACAACGACGGCTACGCGGAAAGCATCTTTTCCTACGTCAACAACATCCCCACCACCGAGGGCGGCACGCACGAGACGGGGTTCAAGGCGGCGCTGACCAAGGTGCTCAACGACTACTGCCGCCGGACCGGCCTGCTCAAGGACAAGGACGCGCCGCTTGCAGGCGAGGATTTCCGCGAGGGCATCACGGCCGTGCTGTCGCTCAAGATGCGCACCATCCAGTTCGAGGGGCAGACGAAAACGCGGCTCGGCAACACCGAGGCGCGCCCCGCCGTCGAGGCCGTCGTGACCGAAAAGCTCACGCCGTTCCTCGAGGACCTGAAAAACGGCGAAACCGCCGCGCGCATCACGGAAAAGGCCGCCAAGGCGGCGAAGGTGCGCGAAGCGGCGCGCAAGGCGAAAGCCACCGCGCGCGAGAAATCCAAGCTCGAAAACGCGCCGCTCGTCGGCAAGCTCTCGAGCTGCACGGGGCGCGACAGCAGCAGAAACGAGCTCTTCCTCGTCGAGGGCGACAGCGCGGGCGGCTCGGCCAAGCAGGGACGCGACCGGCGCTTCCAGGCGATTCTGCCGCTGCGCGGCAAGCCGCTCAACGTCGAGAAGAAACGCCTCGACCAGGTGCTGCAGAACGAGGAGTTCCGCTCGGTCATCACGGCCGTCGGCACGGGCATCGGCGAGGACTTCGATATCTCGCAGCTCAAATACGACAAGGTCATCATCCTCTCGGACGCCGACCAGGACGGCGCGCATATCCGGGCCATCCTGCTCACGTTCTTCTACCGCTACATGAAGGAGCTCGTCACCGAGGGACACGTCTACATCGGCCTGTCCCCGCTCTACAAGGTGCAGAAGGGCGAAAAGCGCCTCTACTGCTTCAGTGACGACGAGCTCCGGGCCGCGACGCGCGAGGTCGGCAAAGGGTATACGATCCAGCGCTACAAGGGCCTCGGGGAGATGAACCCCGAGCAGCTCTGGGAAACGACCATGAACCCCGACGCGCGCCAGCTCGTGCGTGTCACGATCGAGGACGCCGCGGACGTCGAGCACCTCGTGACCGTGCTCATGGGGGACAAGGTGCAGTCCCGCAAGGAGTATATCTTCGAGCACGCCGACTTCAACCGCACCGCAAGCGCAACGTTCGAAAAGCTGAGAAGCTGACCGGCCGCGCGGGCCTGCCGGCGGCGGATGCAGGGAAAACCAAGCCTGAAAGGCTTCAGTTGGTCGATAAGGGGGGCTGTTGGAGGCTCCTCCGCCTCCAAACCACCGCTCAGGGCCGTAACGGCCCTGAGAACCCATTTTCGCAGGCGCCCTGGAATTAGGGGATCAGGGATTCCCAAGGGACGTGTCCCTTGGGTGGGGTAGGGGTAAAACCCCTGCAAAAGAACCTTTTTTTGCCAGGCTGGAACCTGAAAGGTTTCGGCCCTTCCCCGCCCAAAGCCGTCCGAACGTCTCAAAACGAATGAATCGCCGATCAAAGGGAGTACGATATGCCGAAAAAACCGGAACAGCTCCGGCTGGAAACCATCATCCAGCGCAACATGAGCGAGGTCATGCACCAGTCGATCATGCCCTACGCCGAGCACGTCATCCTGGAGCGCGCGCTGCCGCGCGTGGAGGACGGGCTCAAGCCCGTGCAGCGCCGCATCCTTTACACGATGCTCGAGCTCGGGCTCTCCCCCGACAAGCCGCACCGCAAGAGCGCCCGTATCGTGGGCGACTGCCTCGGCAAATACCACCCGCACGGCGACTCGTCCGTCTACGACGCGATGGTGCGCATGGCGCAGCCGTACAACATGCGCGTGCCGCTCGTGGACGGCCACGGCAACTTCGGCAGCATCGACGGCGACTCCGCCGCGGCCATGCGCTACACCGAGGCGCGCATGACGCCGGCCGCGATGCAGCTGCTGCGCGATATCGAGAAGGACACCGTTTCATTCTCGCTCAACTTCGACGATACGCTCAAGGAGCCGGACCTGCTGCCGGGGCGCTTCCCGAACCTGCTCGTCAACGGCGCGAGCGGCATCGCGGTGGGGCTCGCCACCAACATCCCGCCGCACAACCCCGTAGAAACGATCAACGCGGTCATCGCGGTCATGGACAATCCGCGTATCCCGCTCGAGGAACTCATGCAGATCCTGCCCGCGCCGGATTTTCCGACGGGCGGATTCCTGCTCGAATCCTCCGAGATCGAGCAGGCGTACCGCACGGGCCGCGGCAAGCTCGTCATGCGCGCAAAAACGCACTTCGAGGAGCAAAAAAACGGCAAGACGTTCATCGTCGTCACCGAGCTGCCCTATCAGGTCAACAAGGCGGGCGCGCTCGAGAAGATCCTCGCCGTCACACAGGAGAAGAAGGCGCTTTTCGCCGGCGTGGCGGACATCCGCGACGAATCCGACCGCACGGGCATGCGCGCCGTCATCGAGATCAAGAAGGACGGCGACCCGGAGCGGATCCTGCAGTACCTGTTCAAGTATTCCGACCTGCAGACCACGTTCGGCGTGAACATGGTCGCCATCGCGGGCGGAAAGCCGCAGCAGATGAACCTCAAGCAGATCATCGCGCACTACATCCGCCACCAGCGGGACGTGGTCACGCGGCGCACGCAGTACGAGCTCGACGCCGCGCTCAAACGCGAGCATATCCTCGAGGGGCTCATGATCGCCGTGGACAACCTCGACGCGGTCATCAAGCTCATCCGCGCCTCCAGGACGCCGAAGGAGGCGCGCGAGGGGCTCATGCGGCGCTTCAGCCTTTCCGAGGTGCAGTCGCAGGCCATACTGGACCTCCGTCTGCAGCGGCTGACCAACATGGAGCTGCTCACCATCAAGCGCGAATACGAGGAAGTCGTGCGGCTCATCGCACAGCTGCGGGGCATCCTCGCAAGCGACAAAAAGCTCATCGCCCTCATCCGAAAGGAACTGACCGAGATCCGCGGCACGCTCGCCACCGAGCGGCGGACCGTCCTGATCGCGGCCGACGAAGGGCCGGTCGACGAAAAGCAGGATCTCGCGCCCGTAGAGGACGTCACGATCTGCGTCTGCGACGGGCTCAAGGTGCGGCGCTGCCCGACCAGGACGTTTTCGCTCGCGGCCATATCGGAGGACAAGCCGCTGTTCGTGCTCGAAACGCAGTCCGACCGGCGCGTACGGCTGTTCACCGATCTGGGCGCGGTGCTCTCGATCGCGGCGGGGGATATCCCCGAGACGCGCGCGACCGCCCGCGCGGTCAACCTCGCGGCGCTGCTGCCGTTTGAGAAGAACGAGCGCGTGATAGCGCTCTTCCCGGACGAGGAGGAGGGCGACTATTTCTTCTACCTCGCCGGCGGGAACGTCAAGCGAACGCCCGCGGCGGACTACCGCCTGCGCGTCAAACGCACCGCGGCCGTTTCGCTCAGGGAAAAGGACCGCGTGCTCGGCATCGAAAAACGCGCCGGAGATTCGATCCTGCTCGTTACGAAACTCGGCATGAGCATCCGCTTTGCGACCGATTCCGTGCCTTCGACGGGCCGCGTGTCAGGCGGGGTCAAGTGCATCAAGCTCGACGCGGGCGACGCCGTGCTCTTCGCTTCGCAGACGTCCGGCGAGGGCGAGGTGTTCGCCGTCACCGACCGCGGGTTCGGCAAGCGCTCCCCGCTGTTCGACTACGAGCTGCAGGGCCGGAACGGCAAGGGCCTCAAGACGTTCGACCTCAAGCGGAACGGCGCCAACGGCACCTGCATCGCCGCGGCGTTCCTGCTCGGCGAACCGCGCCGGATCACGCTCGTGCAGCGGCACGGCACGAAAACAGCGCTTTCGACAGACGAAGTGCACGTGGAACCCCGCGCGGGCCGGGGCGCGATGCTCGTCGCCGTCGTGCTCGACGACGACGTGGTCGACGTGGAATCCTGATTCCGTTTTCCACCCGGCACTCGCCGGGTTCTTTCCGCGGACGGACGCGCCCGGCTTGTCGATAGGGGGGTCCCGTTGGAGGCTCTGCCTCCAAACTACCGCTTAGGGCCGTAACGGCCCTAAGGACCCATTTTTGCAAACGCCCTGGAATAGGGCGTTTGCGGGGTCAGGGATTCCCAAGGGACGTGTCCCTTGGGTAGGGTACAGGGGTGAACCCCCTGTAAAAGAATTTTTTTGACAAGTTGCGTGGCCGGGCGCGCCAAATCAGGCGCGCCTGCCCGTTTTTTTTTATGCCCCGGCGTCCGCTGCGCGCCGCCGTTCCACGTATTTCGCCGGCGTTGTTTCTGCGCGCGTGCGGCTCCGGGACGGTTTCTGTACTTGAGATCAAATTATGACGTGAGATTGACAATTGTGAAGGAATCGGATATATTCAACCATATTATCCGCACTGATTCGTTAGAATGGGGATGAGTATGTATGGAGCGGAAACAGAAGCGCCGCCGCGGCGACCGCCGCGACGCGACGCTGGTCAGGGACCTGGATTCGATGCACGCGTTCTTCCCGCTGATGATGCCGAACCGGGCCGACAACGAGGCGTTCATTCAGGAACTTGTCGATCTGACCGCCATCGAGGCGTATCTTGCCGGGAAAAACGCGGCCGGGCCCGAGCATAAATACACGCTTTTTCAGATCGTGCTCGCCGCGCTGGCGCGCACCGTACAGATGCGGCCGCGCATGAACCGGTTCATCATCGACGGGCGTTACTTCGACCGGCAGCATATTTCGTTTTCCCTGATCGCCAAGAAGGCGTTTTCCGACACGGGCGACGAGTCGATCGTGATCCTGACGTACGACCCGGACAGCGAAAAGCCGGCCGTCGACGTGCTGCGCGACAAGCTCTGCGATTTCGTCTACGCGTTGCGCACGGAGGATAAACAAGACAATACGACCGACATCCTGGACGTTATGGCGAAGGCGCCGCAGTTTGTCCGCCGGATGATCATGAACACCCTGCGCCGGCTCGACGAGCACGGCAGAATGCCGAAGGCGCTGTCCGTCGAGGATCCCTACAACAGCACGGTGTTCATCTCGAACCTCGGCTCCATCAAGCTCAACGCGGGCTATCACCACCTTTCCAACTGGGGGACGAACTCCGTGTTCGTCGTGGTCGGCGAAAAGCACATGCACCCCTTCTACGACAAAGCGGGGAACGTAACGATCAAGCCGGCGGTCGAGCTGGGCATCACGCTCGACGAGCGCATCGGGGACGGTTACTATTTTTCCCGCACCGTCCGGCTGCTCAAAAAGCTCCTGGCCGAACCGGAGCTGCTCGACGTCCCCGCAAAGGAGGCGCTGCACATTGAATATTAAGTCGAACGACGAGGATATGTCCAATATCAAAGCGCCCTGGCTTTCGTTCTACGGGGAGGTCCCGCGCCACCTGACCTATCCGGACGACTCCATGTTCGATATGGTCGAGCGCACCGCGAATCTCTACCCGGGCAACGACGCATTCACCTTCATGGGCAAGGCGACGAAATTTTGCGATATGATCGGCCAGATCAGGCGCGTCGCGCGCGCGTTCGCCGCCATCGGCATCCGCGAGGGCGACAGGGTGACGCTCTGCATGCCGAACTGCCCGCAGATCGTGCTCTGCTTCTACGCGCTCAACCGCATCGGCGCGATCGCCACGATGATCCATCCGCTTTCAAGCGTCGGCGAGATCGGCTTCTTTCTCAAGGACTCCGGCTCCCGCGCCGCGGTCACGCTCGACCCGTTCTACGGCAAGTTCGAGGAGGTCCGCAAGAGCGTTCCGCTCGAAACGCTCGTGATCACGAGCGTCGCGGACGCGCTGCCGCCGCTGCTCAAGCTCGGTTACCGGTTCACCACCGGACGCAAGGTGCCGAAGATCCCGAAGGACGCGCCGGTTCTGTACTGGAAGGACTTCCTCAAGAGCGCGAACGCATGCGGCGAATCCTGCTTTGCGGAGCGCAGGGGCAACGACCCGGCCGTCATCCTCTTCTCCGGCGGCACGACCGGGGTCACGAAGGGCATCCTTCTGAGCAACCTCAACTTCAACGCCCTCGCCCTGCAGACCGCCGCCATGAGCAACTGCTTCGAGCCCGGCAAGAAGATGCTCGCCGCCATGCCGATGTTCCATGGCTTTGGGCTCGGCGTATGCATCCATACGATGATTTCCCTCGGCGCGACGTCCATTCTCGTTCCGCGCGTTTCGGTCGAAAGCTATGCAAAACTGCTCAAGAAGGAGCAGCCGAACTATATCGCCGGCGTGCCGACGCTCTACGAGGGCATCACGCGCAATCCCTTCATGGACGGCGTGGATTTAAGCTGCCTGCTCGGTGTGTTCTCCGGCGGCGATTCGCTCTCGATCGAACTGAAGAAGAAGTTCGACCGCTTCCTGCGGGACCACGGCGCGACCGTGCAGGTGCGCGAAGGCTACGGCACCACCGAGTGCGTTACGGCGAGCTGCCTCACTCCCTACGACATGTACCGCGAGGGCAGCATCGGCCTGCCGTTCCCCGATACGTATTATAAGATCGTCAAGGTCGGCACAATCGACGAGGTGCCCTGCGGCGAGGAGGGCGAAATCTGCCTCTGCGGCCCGTCGGTCATGCTCGAGTACGTCAACCAGCCCGAGGAGACCGCGAACACGCTCAGAACGCACGCGGACGGACACGTGTGGCTCCACACGGGCGACCTCGGCATCATGGACGAGGACGGGTTCCTCTATTTCCGGCAGCGCATCAAGCGCATGATCGTCACAAGCGGCTACAACGTCTACCCCTCGCAGATCGAAAACGTGATCGACGCGCACGAGAAGGTGCTTATGAGCTGCGTGATCGGCGTGCCGGACTCCTACCGCATGCAGAAGGTCAAGGCGTTCGTGGTGCTCCGTCCGAACGTGCTGCCGACCCCGGCGCTCAAGGAGGAGATCCTCGAGCACTGCCGCAAATTCATCGCAAAATACGCCATGCCGTATGATATCGAGTTCCGAAACGAGCTGCCCAAGACGCTCGTGGGCAAGGTGGCGTACACCGTGCTTGAAAAAGAGGAGCAGGAAAAGCAGGTCGGTTAGGCCGGCCGTGTTTGGCATAACAACAGATCGGGGGGAATGGATTCAATGGATTTCTGCAGGAACTGCGGCAGTCAGCTGCCCGACGGCGACACGAGGTTCTGTCCGGACTGCGGCGCGCCGATTCCAGAGCCGGCGCCGGCACAGCCGTCCGGTACGGCCGCGCCAAACGCACACACCAAGCGGGGCAGGGCCGCAAAACCGACGCCCGCGGACGCGCCCGCCGGGCTCGATAAAAAGACGTTTTTCAGCGTCTATTCCGCCGGACGGCGCAACTGCATCGCCGCCGCGATAATCGGCTACGTCAGCGCGGGCGCTACGGCCTTGTTCGCCTGCACCGGTCTATTGGGCATGAACGTGTTTTCACTGATCGACGCGGCGATCGCGCTGACGCTGAGCCTGCTGATCCATATGCTGCGAAGCCGCGCCGCAGCCATACTGCTGCTGATATACGGCGCTTACAATGTGATCTATTCGCTGGTCACGACGGGTTCGATCGGCGGCTGGCTGATCGCTCTTGCAGGCGTTATGGCCGTTATCGGCGCGTTCGCCTGCGCCAAGGAATGGAAGGCCTACCTGGCGCGCACCGGCACGCAGGAAGGAATGCGGCAACCGTAACGGCCGCCGTTAAGCCCGCGGTCCCCGCGCGTTCGCCGAACAGACGGCGGACGCGCTTCTTTTTTTCTGCCGGCGCAGGTTCGCGCGGGATGCCGTATCGGCCTGAAAAGAGACGCGGCCCGGGCGGGCGTCCGATTGACGCGCGGAACCCGGGGTGGTACAATGCTCGGATAGCAGAAAACGGAGGCGCGATTGCAGGTGAAGGAACGGGTGCGGGATTTCTTTTGTGGAATCCTGATCGGCTGCGCAAACATCATCCCGGGCGTATCGGGCGGAACGGTGGCGGTTTCGACGGGCGTGTTCGACCGGGCGATCCTCGCGCTCAACGGGCTGATCGGGGACCGCGGGAACCGGAAGACGCACCTTTTGACGCTGCTGCCGCTGCTTGTCGGCGTTCTGGCCGGACTGCTGCTGTTCAGCAAGCTCGTTTCCTATCTGCTCGACGTCGCACCGCTGCCGACGTTCGCGGCGTTTCTCGGCATGGTGGTCGGCAGCCTGCCGATGCTGGGCAGGAACGCGCTCAAAAAGGGATTCCGGCCGCTGAGCGTCGTATGGTTCCTGATTGCGGCGGGAATCGTGCTTGCAATGGAATTTTTGGAAAGCGGCGCGTCGCAGAGCGGTCCGTATACGTTTTTCAGCGGCGTAATCCTGCTGCTTGCCATGACGGTCTCTTCCGCGAGCATGGTGATGCCGGGACTTTCCGGTTCGTTCATCATGCTGCTCTTCGGGCTGTATGAAACGGCCGTCGACGCGGTGGCGAACCTCGAGTGGCTCAAGATTCTGCCGATGGCGCTCGGCGCGGTGCTCGGCGTCGCGCTCATCTCCAAGCTGATGGCGTGGCTGTTAAAGAAACATTACGCGGGCACCTACGCCGCGATCATGGGCTTCGTGTGCGGGTCGCTCGCCGTACTGGTGCTGCGCATGACGGCATATCTGCCCGTGCCCGCGTGGCAGATCGTCGTCGCCTGCGCTACGCTTGCCGGCGGCGTGCTGCTGACGCTGGCCACGCAGCGGAGCGAGCCGTGAGCCGGACCAAAGCGGCGGCCGGGCCGATCGAGCTCACCGTGGACGGGCTGTCCGTTTCGGTCGAGCGCAAGCGCATCAAAAACGCGTATCTGCGCGTGCTGCCGCCCGACGGACGCGTCGCCGTCAGCGCGCCGGCGCGCTTCGGCGAAAAGGAGATCGAAGCGCTTGTCCGAAGCCGCATGGCGTGGATTACCACGCACCGCGCAAAGTTCGCCGGATACCGGCCGCGCGCGTACGAAACGGGCGAAACGCTGCCGTATTTTGGGGAGACGCTGACGCTGAACGTGTTGCTTCAAAAGGGAAGAACGAAGGTCGAGCGCACGGGCGGCCAGCTGACGCTCACGATCCGGCCGGATGCGGACGCGCCCGCGCGCAAACGCGCCGTCGACGCGTGGTACCGAAAGGAACTGACCACGGCGGCGCGGCTCGAACTGCCCGCCTGCGAAGCGACGGTCGGCAGACGCGCGGCGGAACTGCGCGTGCGCGATATGAAGACCCGCTGGGGGACCTGCAATCCAAAGACCGCCTGCGTAACCGTCAGCCTCCGCCTTGCAGAGCGGCCGCGCGAGTGCCTGCGCTACGTACTGCTCCACGAACTCTGCCACCTGCGCGAGGCAGGCCACGGAAAGCGTTTCTGGCTATTGATGGACAAATACTGCCCGGACTGGAAACGCATCCGCAATCTCCTGCGCGAGCCTGCGTAGGCGTTCGTTTCGGTCCCCTTAATTGGGATCTGTTTCGTTGACAGTGAAATTTAGCGTTACAATCGATTTTTGTTCAAAACCGGAATCATGCGTTTTGCCGTGAGCGCCGCAACGACGCCCATCGCGCCGTTGCCCGGCACGAATACGAGGAAGCAATAGACCAGCACCGTCCAGACACCCACGGCGCTGCCGAGATAGAACCTGCTCAGCAGATAGAAGTAGACCATGCCGCAGAGGTATACCGCACCGAACCCCGCGAACACCGCAGAAAGAAGACGGCCGAACGAGGGGTGTTCCACCTTGCGCGCGATCGCGCCCGTCAGGTACGCGCCAACTACAAACCCGACGATATAGCCGAAACTCGGCTTGAGCACGTAGCCGGGCCCGCCGCCTTCCGTGAACACCGGGATGCCGATAAGGCCGATGAGCAGGTAGAGCAGCGCACTGAGCGCGCCGAGCCGTTTGCCGAGCAGGAGCCCGGCAAGCGCCACGAAAAACGTCTGCAGCGTGAACGGCACATACGGGACCGGGATGCGCAGAAACGCGCCGACGGCGATGAGCGCGGCAAACAGCGCGCAGAGGATCATGCGGTAGGTTCGGGATTTTGCGGCGGGCTGCATACTTTTCTCCGTTTCTATTCGTCCGTCAGGCGGACGCTGATCTCGCCGGAGGAAAGCGCCTCCTGCGCGCCGTTTTCATACCGCACGAGCAGGCGGCAGCGGTCGTCCACGCCGAGCGCGAGCGCGGGAGTCTCGCCGGCCGCGGAGCGCACGGCGACCCTTCGCCCGATCACGGCGCTGCGCCGCCGGTATTCCGAAACGGTGTCCGCGCCGCCGAGGGCGCGGTAACGCGGCAGAAAACAGCTGAGGTATTCCGCGATCAGGCGGTTCTTCGCGTCCGGCTGCGGGCGGTCGAACACACTGCCCGCGACCTTTCGGATCTCCTCGGGGAAGTCGCCCTCCGGCGTATAGACATTGATGCCGGCGCCGAGCACGGCGTACTCGACGCGCCCGCTCTCCATGCCGAACGACGCCTCCGTCAGGATGCCGCAGATCTTTCTGCCGTCGAGCAGCACGTCGTTGACCCACTTGATCTGCGCCGGCCGGCCGGAAACGGTCTCGACCGCCTCGCACACGGCGACCGCCGAAGCGGTTGTGATGAACGTCGCGTCCTCGGCGGCCAGATCGGGCCGGAGCAGGATGCTCACGTAAGCGCCCGTGCCGGGCGGGGAGAAAAAGCTCCGTCCCCTGCGTCCGCGCCCGCCGGTCTGCGAAACAGCGATCGCCACGGCGCCCTCCGGCTCGCCCCGGTCGGCGAGTTCGCGCAGTACGATATTGGTGGACGAAACGGAACCGAATACGTTCAGACGGAGGGACTGCGCCTCGCCGCGCAGACACCGCCGCACGCCGGATTCGGACAGCACGTCGCTGTTTTCCGGCAGGCGGTAGCCGCGGTTCGTGACCGCCTCGATCGGGTATCCGTCCGCCTGCAGCGCCTTGGCCGCTTTCCAGACGGCGTTTCGGGAAACGCCCAGCTTGCGCGCGATTTCCTCGCCGGAGAAAAACACGTCCCGGTTCGATTCCAGCACTTCACGCAGATGGTCCTGCACACTCATACGGCTTCGCCTCCTCAAAGCAGTATAGGGGATGGGAAGCGAATTGTCAACTTAACCGGCTTTCCTGGGTGACAATTACAAGCAAATGGTGTTTAAGAAAATCGTAAAGTTACATAATTCATATAAAAAATTTGATAAATACTCGGCTGTAAAAAAGTCCTTTTTGCAGGGGTTTTGCCCCTGCACCCCACCCAAGGGACACGTCCCTTGGGAATCCCCGACCCCGCAAGCTACTTCTTCTTCCTCGATAAGCTCAAAACCGACAACCCGAGAAACAGCAGTCCGGAGATAACGAGGATGAGGATGCTCATGACCGGCGTGACGGCCGTTTCGCCGAAATAGAACGTTACGCCCATCGACTCTTTGAACTCCACAAGGTACGACCCGGGGATGCCCGCGAAGGTTTGATCTAGGGCGTCCGCCATCATCACCTGCCGGAACAGCACCGCCGAGTGCGACGGCGGGAACACCTTGACGACCCACTGCACCGCCTCCGGCAGCGACCCGATGGGCAGATAGATGCCCGTCAAAAACCCGATCATCGTGCCGATGATCGTGCTCGCCGTGGCGAACGCGTTGGAGCTGTTGAAGAACGAAACCATGAACAGCACCAGCGTCGTGTTGGAAAACGTCGAAAGCAGAATCAGCGCGAACACCTTGATCAGCGCCGCGCCGCCGAGCAGCGCCCCGCCGTTGGCGACGACGTAGACCTCCGCCAGAACGAGCGTGACGAGGCTCATGATCACGCCGATCACGAACGCGCCGAGGACGTATCCGCCCGCGATGTCGACGCGCGGAATCGGCGAAGAACGGATGTCCTTGACGATCTTTTTGGTCTTGTCCTCGACCATGATGCCGAACGCGCCCATCGTCGTGGTCACGGACGTGACGGCGAGCAGCCCCGCGACGATCCAGCTGTCCATGAGATAGCGCACGCCCGTGAGGTCGGATAAACTGCTGGTCCAGACGTCGCCGAGAAACAGCGCGTACAGTCCGATGATGATGAACACCGACAGGAGCGAGAAGAACACCGAGGATTTGTCCCGGAAGAAGACCAGGAGATTGCGCTTCATGAAGTTGATCATTCCCGTATCTCCCTTCCCGTGATGGCGATGAACGCGTCGTCCATCGTGCCGGTCGTCACCTCGAAGCCGGAAACGGAGTCCCTGACCTTTTCGAGGATCGGCAGCGCCGCCATGGTGTCCGGGATCGGCACGATCACGCGGCCGGCCTTCGCGCTGCAGCCGTGGTTCATCGCGGCGAGCTTTGCGCATACGCCCGCCGGATCGGCGCAGATGAGCGTAAGCTTGTCGGTGGTGTACCGCTCCTTCAGGTCGGCGGGCGTGCCCTTGGCCACGATCTCGCCGTTGTCGATCACGATCACGTAGTCGGCCTCCGCCGCTTCCTCCATGTAGTGCGTGGTGAGGAAGATCGTCATGCCGGCGTCCTTCTGCAGCGAAGCGACGGTCTCCCAGACGCTCCTGCGCGTCTGCGGGTCGAGGCCCGTCGTCGGCTCGTCGAGGAAGAGGACCTTCGGCGTGCTGACGAGCGCGCGCGCGATGTCGCACCGCCTGCGCTGCCCGCCGGAGAGCTTGCCGTACGGGCGCTTCAGGATCTCGGTAACGCCCGCCCGTTCGGCCGCGTCGGCGACCACCGCCTCGCGCTTTCTGCCCTTCAGGCCGTAAAATCCCGCGCGGATTCTCAGGTTTTCCTGCACGGTAAGCAGACCGTCCAGCAGACCGTCCTGAAACACCGCGCCGATCGTGGAGCGGATCGCGTCGTCGTCGCTGCCGAGCGTGAAGCCGTCGACCACGACGGTGCCGGCGTCCTTTTTGAGGAACGTGCAGATGATGTCGATGGTCGTGGACTTGCCCGCGCCGTTCGGCCCGAGGAACGCGAAGATCTTCCCGCTCTCCACGTAAAAATCCAGCCCCTTGACCGCCCGGACCGCGCCGTACGATTTTTTAAGGCCGGTAACTTCGATGATATGGCTCAAGGAAAGCCCCCCTCCCGCTGATTCGCCGTTCCACAATGCCGGTATGATACCATAGATTGGAAGGGGCGGCAACGGGGGAAACCAATCCGACGCGTTTTTCGTCCGGCCGCCGTCGGGCAAAGCAAGCGGGCGGCCTGAACGGGCCGCCCGTTCTGTTGGTTCGAGTGAAATTGAAAAATCCGGAGAAAGCAAGTAATAGCAATAGTTTACATGTGATCGGTAAGCAATATTTATATTAAATTATATAACTTACCAAGGACAGAGATATAAAAAGTCTGTTCTTGTGCTGTGATAACGTACAATAAAGTTCGCAAAAAGGAAGAAGGCATAGGGGGACTTCAACTATTTTATAGACAATTTGCTAAGCTGCCTTTGCCAGCCAGTCT
>CAZIQO010000028.1:0-32549 GCA_964541465.1 uncultured Oscillospiraceae bacterium | reverse complement strand
AACCCCGCAGGAAGTTTTCCTTCGTGAACTGTTGCACTTGGGTTGACAATCCACAGAGAAAAGAAGAATGCCCCTCTGTCCTCTCCGTTTTCCACATCCCCGAAGTTCTTTTGTCTCCTTTTCTTTCAAGAAAAGGAGGCAACGCGGCTATCTGATTTCGTCGATGGTCACGCGTCGTTTTTCGTCGCTGGACTTCTGTATCGCCGTAAGGATACGGATGATCTCCGCGCCGTCGTTGAAGTCCGGCTTGATCGCGGCCTTGCCGTCCACGGCGAAGAGGAAGTCACGGAACGCGTTGACGAAGGTATGCTCGTAGCCGATGATATGCCCCGCCGGCCACCATGCATACATATACGGGAAAGCCCCGTCCGTCGCCGGCAACGTGCGGAAACCCTGCTCCGGCCCGGGATCGGTGGCATCAAGAAACTCCAGTTCGTCCATGCGTTCCAGATTAAACCGCAGCGAACCCTTGCTGCCGTACACCTCGAAGTAGTTGTAGTTCTTGCAGCCCGTTGCGAAGCGGGAGGTCTCGACGCTCCCGAGCGCGCCGTTTTTGAACTCCACGACAGCAAACGACGCGTCGTCGATCTCGACCGGCGCCATTTTACTCGTATCCGTGCCGCTGCCGGAGGTAAACGCGGTTGCGCCCACGCCCGGCAGGGGACGTTCCTTGATAATGGTTTTATTGACCGCGGTCACCGCCTCCGGTTCGCCGATGAGATACCGCGCAAGATCCATCGCATGGCTGGTGAGATCGTACAGCGGGCCGCCGCCCGCGCATTCCTTGCGAAGCTGCCAGGAAAGCGGGAAATTCGGGTCCGTAATCCAGTCCTGCAGGTACGCGCCGCGCCAATGGAAAATCCGGCCGATGCGTCCGTCGTCGATGAGCTTCTTTGCGTACCCCACCGCGGGCACGCGGCGGTAGTTATGGTTGAGGTAATGCACGACGCCGGCCTTGTTCACCGCATCGAGGATCTCCTTTGCGTCCGCGTAAGTCAGCGTGAACGGCTTCTCGCAGACGATATGCTTACCGGCCTTCGCCGCGGCGATCGCCATTTCCTTATGCTCAAACGTCGGCGTGCCGATATCGACAACGTCGATATCCTTGCGCTCCATGACCGTCCGCCAGTCGTAGGTAATCTCCTCGTAGCCCCAGTGCTCGTTGAATTTATCCAGGTTGGTCCTGTTGCCGGCAAGGACCTTAAGCACCGGCTGGTAGGGCACGTCGAAGAACTCGCCTACGCGCCGCCATCCGTTGCTGTGCGCCTTGCCCATGAAACCGCCGCCGATCATGGCGATATTCAGTTTCTTCTTCATTGAAATCCCTCCTTTTCGTTCCCGCCGCCTTACGCGTACCTGGCGCCGATCTTTTTGAGGTTGTGCACGGAAACCGCGATGGCCTCCTTCTCCATGTTCAGCCATTCGGGCGCGGGCGCGTCGATCTCCACGGCCAGGAAGCCTTTATACCCCGCCTTGGAAAGCAGGTTCGCCAGCTTGTCGTTGTCCACCATGCCGAAGCCCACCGGCACGCCGCAGAAGAAATACCAGTCCGTCGGTTTTGCCGTCGGGTGAAGCTTGAGGTCCTTTAAGTGCGTGCTGAACACGTAAGGCGCCAGCTTTTCCATTCCGGCGACCGGGTCGTCCAGCAGGCGGAGGAAGTTGCCGGTGTCGAAATTGATGCCGAAATTCGGGGAGCCGACCGCCTGGATGATCTCGAGCATTTCATCGGACGTAAAGTCGATATGGTTTTCGGCTGCCAGTTTGACGCCGTTGTCCTCGGCGATCTTCACGGCCTCCCGGTACATCGGAACCAGACGCGCGATGTGATCGCGGTGGTTCTCGTGCCGCCAGTCGAACGCGCTGCCGGTAATGCGCATCACGTCCGTACCAAGCAGGCGGGTTTTGGGAATCAGGCTTTTCATCTCCTCAAATGCCGCGGGATTGAGTCCGCGCTCCAGCCCGTTCGGATGGCCCCAGGCAAACACGGTATCAAAGCCGTAATCCTTGATCTTTGCGCCCAGCTCCTTCAGATACGCGTCCTCGAGGCTCGGCAGGAAGCAGGTCTCCAGCGAAACGCCGTCCACGTCGAGCGATTTGGCGAACGCGAGAAACTCGTCCACCGTCGCCTGCTTGGCCGGCTTCTCCTGAAAGTCGTACACTTCGCCGAAGAGACGATGGTAACAATAGCTGTCGATACCGATTTTCATGTGTAAATCCTCCTTCAATAATATTGATGATGAGAATAGGAACCCGCGGCCTTCCCCCGCAGCCTGAGCGGCCTCTGCCGCGGTCCGTCAGCGTTCGCGCTCCTTGCGCTGCAGCAGGACGGCAAGAATGATAATCAGTCCCTTGAACGCGTTGATCAGGTATACGTTCACGCCAAGCAGCGTGATCATGTTGTTGATGATGCCCAGGATCAGCACGCCGAACAGCACGCCGATGAGCGTGCCCTTGCCGCCTTCCATCGCCACGCCGCCGACGACGACCATCGCGATGGCGTTGAGTTCGTAGGCGTTGCCGGACGATGTGGAGTTGATCGAGCCCATACGCGAGCTTTCCGTAACCGCCGCGACGGCGATGGCAATCCCCAGCAGCAGGAAGGAAGCGATTTTAATCCAGTCGGTATTGATGCCGGACAGGCGCGAGGCCTTTTCGTTGGAGCCGACCGCATAGATGTGCCGGCCCAGCTTCGTGTGCCTGCTGATCCAGTAATAGAGCAGGAACATCACAAAAAAGTAGATCACCGGCATTGGGATTTTGCCGAACAGCGCCGTATTGGAAATCATCTTATATTCCGCCGACTGCCCGTAGAAGCCGCCGCCGCTCATGAAATACATGCAGAACGCGCGGTAGATATACTGCATGCCCAGCGTCACGATAAACGACGGAACGCGGCCCTTCGTTACGATCAGCCCGGTCAGGCCGGAAAGCGCGAGGCTTGTTACAATCGCCAGGACGATGCCGAGCGCAACGTTGCCGGTCGCGTTCGTAAACGAGATAACGACCGCGCCGACGGCGACCAGCTGCGCGCCGACCGAAAGGTCGATATTTCCCGAAATGATCACGAACGCCATGCCGAAGGCAATGATGCCGATGACCGCGTGGTTGCGCAGAATGTTCATGAAATTCTGCAGCGAGAAGAACGTTTTGCCCTGCGCGATCGTTGCGAGCAGCACCATTGCGAGCGTAATCAGAATAATACTGTAATCACCGGCAAATTTTTTCAGCGCCGCGACGCGCGGCCCCCTCGTTTTGGTATTCATGCCGTTCCTTCCCCTTTGCCGTTAGTTTAATGTTCCGCCCGTGGACAAAATCATGATGTTCTCTTCCGTGAGCTCGTTGTTTTCCCGTTTCAGTTCGCCGCAGATCTTGCCATGATACATCACGAGCACCCGGTCGCACAGCCGTATGACCTCCTGCGCCTCGCCGGACGTAATGATAATGCCGACGCCATGCTTTGCAAGGTCCATGATCAGCTCGTATATTTCGTTCTTTGCCCCGACGTCGACGCCCTGCGTCGGATTGGAAAGCATCATGACCAGCGGATGCGCGCTGAGCCATTTGGAAAGCACGACCTTCTGCTGATTTCCTCCGGAGAGGCTGGTGATCTTGTTGGCAAGGTTCGTCACCTTGATGTTCAGCCTGTCGCGGTACGTTTCCGCGAGCTTCCGCTCCCTTGCGTGGATCAGCTCGGGGCCGACGCAGCACTGATCCAGCGTGACGATGCTGATGTTCTGCTGGACGGAGAGGTCCTTGATAATCGCGTTTTCCTTGCGGTTTTCCGGCAGATAGCCGATGCCCTTTCTTTTCCCCTGCGAAGGGCGGCGGATATTGACCGGTCTGCCGTTCAGCCTGACCACGCCCGTCTTTTTCAGATCGCCGAAAATCGCGCGCGCAAACTCGCTCTTGCCGTCGCCGAGCAGGCCGGTGATCCCGAGGATCTCGCCCTTGCGAAGCGTGAGGCAGACGCCGTCGACGCGCGAATCCACGTTTACATTGTTCGCTTCGAGCACCACGTCGCCGATCTCGTGCGGCTCGTATACCTGAACGCCCATCACGTCCCTGCCGACCATCATGCGGGCGATGTCGGACTGCTCGATTTTTGCGCCGTTCTCCAGCAGGATGGAACCGCTCGCCACTTTCTCCCCGTTTCGCAGAACGGTATAACTGTCGCAGAACTCCACCACCTCGCTGAGCTTATGCGAGATGAAGATAACGGTTACGTGCTGTTCCCGCGTGAGCCCGCGCATGATGGAAAACACGTTGCTGATCTCGTTTGGGGAAAGCGAAGTCGTCGGCTCGTCCATGATGATCAGCCGGGCATTCTGCATGAGCGATTTTGCGATTTCCACGATTTGCTTATAGGACGTTTCGAGATCGCGCATCATGGCCCTGGGCGGAATGGAAACGTGCATGCGGTCGAAGATCGCCTCCGTCTGTCTGCACATTTCCTTTACGTTCAGCCGTCCGAACTTTTTGCGAAGCTCGTAATTCAGAAACAGATTTTCGTAGACCATCAGGTCGTTGACCACGTTGAGTTCCTGATGGATAAATGCGACGCCCTTCGCCTGGGACTCCGCCGGGGATGCGATTTTTTCCGGCGCCCCGAAAAGGACGATATTTCCCCTGTCCATGGGCGTCACGCCGCCCAGTATGTTCATCAAGGTGGTTTTCCCCGCGCCGTTTTCTCCCAGCAGCGCGTGAATTTCCCCCTCTTTTACACAGAAATCGACGTTGTTCAGAACAACGACGTTATCGTATGACTTTACGATATGCTCCATCTGCAATGCAAAATCGGACATAGATACTGACTCCTTGTCTTCGCTGCCGAATGTTCCGCAGGACGCCGGCGGCCCCCGCCGTTTTTCCGAATCAAAAGGAGGACGATAATTCGACGAATGGAGAGGCGGTCAATCCGCCTCTCCGGTTCAGCAACGAACGGATCGATTAGTAAGGCGCATCCTCCGTGATATGGTTCTCATCGAGCCATGCCTGGTAATTGGTGCGGTCGAGGCACTTGGCGGGAATGATGGTGCGCGCGTCATAGGTCTGGCCTTCCAGCAGACCGGCCGCGATTTCGATGCAGGTGTTCATCATGTACGGGTCATAGGTCTGGGAGGAAATCCACATTTCGGGATACAGGTCCATCACCTTGAAGTAAGCCTGCGATCCGCCGCCGCCGGTGATGGCCTTGATCTGACCCATGCGGTTGTTCTCCACGATGGCCTGAATCAGGCCGATGGAGAGTTCGTCATCCGTGGAGTAGATCGCGTCGATTCCATCCGGATACGCCGTCAGGATATCGGTCATAAGGCTCAGGCCCGTTTCGGGCGCGCCGTTCGCAGCGCCGTACTCGTTGAGGATCTCGATATCCGGGTATTCCGCCGCGATGGTATCGCGGAAGCCGTTGACGCGCTCGGTGAAGATTTCGCCGTAAGCCGGGATGTTGCAGATGACAACGGTGCCCGTGCCGCCCAGCTTTTCACCGATGTACTCCGCGCCCAGAACGCCCATCTGACGGTTGTCGCCGGCGATGTAGTAATCGGGTTCCGTATCGCCTAACGTGCGGTCGAAGTCGATCAGCGTGATGCCGGCTTCCTTGATCTTCTGCGCGGCCGTGCCGAGAGTATCGTTGTGCGGCATGAGGACGATGATCTCGCAGCCAAGCTGAATCAGCTCGTCGATCTGGTTTGCCTGTGTGTTCTCATCGGCCGAGACGAGCAGCTTGTAGTTCAGATCAAGCCTCTTTGCACTGGAATCGGCCGCCCACTGAACAGCGGCAACCCAGCCCGTGGGCGCTTCGGGAACGGCGATGCCGACGAGCGGCTTTTCCTCCTCCGCGGCGGTTTCCGTTGCGGGAGCTTCGGTCGCGGCGGTTTCCGTTGTGGTTTCCGTCGCGGTTTCCGTTGTGGCTTCCGTCGCGGTTTCCGTTGTCTGCGAGCATGCGAAAACGCCAAGCACCATCAGCAGACACAGTGCGATTGCCAGAATCTTCTTCATGTTCCTTCCTCCTTTTTTATTTCTCCCGGCGCTTTGCCCGGGAATTCCTGTACGCGGGATCCGCCGCGTTGTTTTATCTGTCGGTCGTCCTTTCGTGTCCCGGCCTTTCGCGCCGGATGCCCTCTTTTCAGCGGAACACCTGTTTTAAAAACATCAGCCCGTCCCGCGCCAGAACGTCCGGGCTTTCCGCCAGCGGCCGCCAGAGCGACACCGCGCGGGCAATCTCCTTCAGATCGCTGGTAAACGATTCGATGACGACCGGCCCGTCGTACGCCGCGTCCGCAAGCGCGGCGGCGATATTGCTCCAGTCGAAATGATCCTCTCCGGGGGTGCCGCGATCGTTTGCGCAGGCGTGGAAATCAAAGATTCTGCCCCTGGCCGCACGAATCGCCGCCGGCAGTGATTTCTCCTCGATATTCATATGGAACGTATCCAGCAGGAACCCCACGTTGCCGCGGCCCACCGCATTCATCAGTTCGAGCCCCTGCCCGACGGTATTGAGAAAATCCGTCTCGAAGCGGTTAAGGGGTTCGAGCGCCAGAAGAACGTTCCTTTCCGCCGCATAATCCGCCAGCGCCTGCAGGTTTTCCACGACGCAGGCCGTCTGACGGCTCTTTTCCTCCGGCGGGGCCAGCCTTGTTTTGCCGGTCGCTGCGTACATGGGTCCCGCCACATAGGGCGAACCGACGGCTGCCGCAAAGTCGATCAGCGTTTTGTTGTACCGCATCGCGTTTTCGCGGATGGCGGGATCCTCGCTGCCGATGTCCCGCGTTTCGCCGTACGCGCCGCAGATATGGACCCGTATGCCGACCCGGTCCGCCTCCGCGCGCACCGCGGAAATGTCGATGCCGTCCGGATTCTCCACGCCGATTTCAAATACGTCGAACCCGATGGCTTTCGCATGCGTAAGCAGTGGCAGCGTCTCCGTGGAGAACGGGGACGTCCAGACGTAGGAACTGCTGCCGAACTGCCTCATGCGTATTTCTCCTTCCGCTCCGCAGGATGTGCCGCGCCGGGAACGCCCTCTTCAGGCCACCGGCCCGGAGGAGGAACGCAGCTTGAGCTCCGTCTCCAGAATGATCTCCTTGCGCGGATGCTCGTCCCCGCGAAGCTGCTCGTAAAGAAGCTCCATGGCGCATTCGCCGAGCTGAAAGCACGGCTGCGCCATGGTCGTGATATGCGGGCGGATCATCGTCGCGTGCTCGACGTCGTCAAATCCGACGATCGAAACGTTGCCCGGCACGTTCAGACCCATGTCCTGCGCGCCGTTGATCGCGCCGAGCGCAAGCATGTCCGAGATGCAGAAAATCGCGGTGGGCGGCGTTCTGAGCGAAAGCATGCTCTGCGCGCCGCTGTACCCGCTGGAAAAATTGTAGTCGAAGCTGCCGAAGCGGATATAATCCTCCTGGAACGGAATCCCCGCCGCCGCCAGCGCGTCCCGGTAGCCGGTCATGCGCCGCTGCGTAGAGGGATAGTCGTTCACGCTGCTGATCATCGCAATGCGGCGGTGTCCGATGCAGACGAGGTGCTCCGTCATCTGGTACGCGGCCTTATAGTTGTCGACCGCCACATGCGCGACCTTCGTGCCGGGCACGTACTCCGAGCACTGCACAATGGGGTACTTCTCGGCATAACGCTCCAGATCGCCGTTGTTGAGCGCCATCGCCAGCAGAATCGCGCCGTCCGCGTGCCGCTTGGCCAGGATATCGAGATACTCCATCTCCTGCTCGCGTTCGCCGCCGACCGTGCAGATCATGATGCTGTAACCGTGCTTGCGGGCGGACGTGCTGATGCCCGTAAGAATATTCGCATAATAGGGGTTGGTGATATTCGGCGCCAGAATGAGCGCCACCCGGCTGGCGCGCGTACGGAAATTCCTCGCCATCGCGTTCGGTTCATAATGCAGTTGCTCGATGGTCTCCCTGACGCGGCGGGCAGTTTCCGGCAGAACGGTTGCGCTGTTGTTGACCACACGGGATACCGTCGCCACGGAAACCTTCGCCTCGCGCGCCACGTCGGATATCGTAACCATGCCTGTACCTCTCAACGAATCATACAAACCGAACAGTCGGAAAAACGACGGCGGGAACGGGTGCGCCCGCACAGAATTCAGATACGCAACAGAATCGAAATATCAGAAGGGAGGTAAACGTTTTCATCGGTCTCTCCCCCCCGACCGCAATACCAATATAACAAGCCGCGAAAACAGTGTCAAGTACTATTCAATAAAAAATGCTAATATACGCTAATATAATTTTACAATATTTTCTCATACGTTATCGTTTCAGACAAAACGAGAGGAAATGTGACCAATGCGCTATGAAACATAAACGCATGATGCTTGTGCATTCCGTTTCTGCCGGAAATCTGAATCAGATGTTTACTTTACATCAGAGCAGCGTTACATCCCAGTGGAACACCTTGGCAATTTGCTTCAGCGCCGGCGCAACATCCCCGCTGATGATCAGCGAATGATGCGAACACAGCGCGTCCATCACGGCATGACCGTCGCGATAGCGGATGAGTGCGCCGTTGCGGCAGTCGGAGCCGGGATACTGCACGTATTTTTCCAGTTCCGCCTGGATGATCGAGAGTTTTTTGAAGCCCGGGTAGATCTTAGCCAGCGTAACGGGGCCGACGGGCAGCTCCGCGTCCACCATGACCGCGTCGTCGTTCACGATCGCGAGCACCTTCGGCCGCAGCGTCCAGCTTTGGCAGAACTGGCGCGGCACCAGACCGAAGTATCCGCAGTGCACGCCGAGCGCGTGATTGTCCGGATCGTCGATCTCCGGGAAGTGATCGATTCTTTCATGCGCCAGCGCGGCCATACCCACCAGGAACGGGTAGAGATTCGTCATCATGATGGGCCGTTCGACGGAGCGGTAGATGATGTAGGTCGAAAGCAGCGTCAGCGTGTCGCCCTCGCAGGCCCAGATGATGTTGTCCCGTTCAAAGAGCATGCACCAGGCAAGGCACGGCGTCGTGTCGCAGTGGAAGGACTCGTTGAGGCAGTTGGAGCCTACGGCCGCCACGTCGCCGATCTCGTCGATGACTTCCTTGACGGCGATATAGACCTTCACGGCTTTCAGAAAGCACGCTTCGCTCACGCCCTCCTGCCGGATATTCCAGTCCGCGCTGACGAGGCGCGCCTGCTCGTCGCCGATTTCGCGCGCGCGGTCGCCGACGGCTTTCCAGCTCCGGTAGATCAGCCTGCAGCCGAACGTGTTCTCCATCGTCTCCGTACTGCTCTTTTCCCACCAGTAGAACCGCTTGAAGATATTGGCCTGCATGCCCTCGCCCGGGGAATCCTGGAGCATAAGGAATTTTGCGCCGTTCCTGAGTGCGGCCTTTACGGCGACGGCGCGCAGAATGCAGCGCCCCAGTTCCACGCTGTAGGGCGAAAATACCGCGCAGCCCAGGTCGCGAAGGTATGTGACGATCTCCCAGTCCCACATTTCGACGGTTCCGAAGCGCGAGGTGAGCACGATCACCGGCCGGTCGATCGCGCGGAAGAACGCGTCATGCCGAAACGCGGCGAAGATCATCTGCGGAAACACGACGGCGTCCGACTCCGGCAGCGGCGCGCCGACCTGTACGGGCGGCAGAAACTCCGCGACGTCGCCGTAGAACTCGCGCAGCCGTTCCATCTGTTCGGCATATTCGCCGCATTCGCGTTCGTTGCGTTCCTCAAAAAACAGCGGCAGCAGTCTGGCCTTGTTCATTTCGTTCCAACCTCCGTATTCTATGATCTTGGTCCCCGGCATGCGGTTCGGCCGCAGAAAACGGCCGGTAGAAAAACGCGCGGAAAAGTGTGCGGCGGTTCAGCCCCCGCGCGCCTTTTTGACTTCCTCCACCATGCGCTTCCCCGTTTCGGTCACGGCGGCGTAGTCGCCCGTCTTCGCGCCTTTGGTCAGGTCTCCGCCCGCGCCGACCGCAACCGCGCCGGCTTTGATCCATTCGCCCGCGTTTTCCGCGGAAACGCCGCCCGTCGGCATCAGCGGCGCCTGCGGCAGCGGTCCGTGAATCGCCTTGATGATCTTCGGCCCGAACAGATTCCCCGGGAAAATCTTTACGATATCCGCGCCGGCCTCCATGCACGCCAGCGTTTCCCGCACCGTCATCGCGCCCGCCATGCACGCCACCTGATAACGCAGGCACAGACGGACCGTTTCCGTGTTCAGGCAGGGACTTACGACGAACTGCGCGCCGGCCAGAATCGCCGCGTTCGCCGTTTCGGGGTCCAGCACCGTCCCGGCGCCGACGATCACCTCCGCCGGGCGATATTTCTTCGTGAGGGTCCGGATGATGTCGACCGCGCCCGGCACCGTAAACGTGATTTCGATCCCCGCGATGCCCGCCGCGATGCATGCATCCGCAATTTTCAGGGCCTGTTCTTCGCTCTCTGCGCGGACAACCGCCACCACGCCGCAGTCGGTCAGGCGCTGCAGAACCTCCTGTTTTCCCATTCTAATCGCACTTCCTTATCCGTTCATTTCAGTTTGGTTTCATAAAAACCGCGCGCTGTTTCAGGGCGCAACGCCGGCATATCTTATTTCCCGCCGGTCAGTTCAGCGCAAACGCGCACGGTTTCCCGCTGAGCACGGCGATCGCGTTCTGCACCGCCATCACGCCCATATTCGAGACGGCCTCCGCCGTATGCGCGCCGGTATGCGGCGTAAACACCACGCCGTCCAGTCCGATGAGCGGGGAATCCCGGAGCGGCTCCTGCTCAAACGCGTCCAGTCCCAGCCCGCGGAGCTGCCCGCTTTTCAGCGCCGCGGCTGCCGCCGCTTCGTCGATCAGCCCGCCGCGCGCGGCATTGATCACGATCGCGCCGCGCTTCATCCGCGCGATTCGCTTCGCGTCGATCAGATACCGGGTCTCGTCCGTCAGCGGCACATGCAACGAGATCACGTCCGCCTCCGTCAGCAACGCGTCCAGTTCGCGCGGCTCTATGCCGTTCTTCGCGGCGAACGCTTTGTCGAGGTACGGATCGGCGGCAAGAACGCGCATTTCAAACGCCTTCGCCCGCAGCGCGAGCTTTTTCCCGATCGCGCCGAGGCCGACAATGCCGAGCGTTTTGCCCGCCAGCTCCATGCCGGTTCCGCGCGGCCACTCGCCCTTTCCCACCGCGGCGTGCAGCGCGGGAATATTCCGCGCGGCGCAGAGCATGAGTCCGAACGTCAGCTCGCAGACCGCCGTCGCGTTCGCGCCCGGCGTATTGGTCACACGGATGCCGCGCCGCGTGCACGTGGGGATATCCACGCGGTCGACGCCCGCCCCGTAGCGCGAGATTACGCGCACGGACGCGGGCATGCGTTCTATCACGTCCGCGGTGATATAGTCCAGCCCCGCAATATATCCGTCCACACCGTCCAGCCGCCGGACGATGTCCTCCCCCTTCAAAGGAACGCCCAGATCGTTATAGACGATCTCGTCCGCAAACGACTCGAGCAGCGCGCGCGCTTTCGCGTTTTCCGGTTTGCCAAACGACGTCGGCGTTACCAGCAGTTTCATCCATCATCACTTCCATTTCGGATTATCGACGACGGCGGGACCCCCGTTCCGCTCGACGATCAACTTGCGGTAACCCTTTGTTTCGATCGTGCCGTAATCGTGTCCGGCATCCGCGCGAAAAACAAAAAACGTGATCAGCGGCTCGGTTGGATCGACGTTCACGCTTCGGTGCGCGTACCGCTTGGGCACATACACCGCCCTGCCGGGTTCCATGGCGACGGCACGCCAGTCCCCCTCGGGGTTTTCCAGCAGCAGATAGCCCCTGCCGCGCAGGCAGTGATACACCTCGGCCGTCTCCAGAATCGTATGGAAATGCCCCTTCGTCATATGGTACTCGTCCCCGACTTTGCCGGGGTAAACGATGCTGCAGCCGTACATCAGGTCCCCCGCCGTCTCCGGCACGGGCAGCCCGTGGAATTCGTAGACCAGTTGGTCGCCGTTCTTCAGCGCCGCTTCGTACGCCGCGGCATCGGCAAACATGCCGCGCATCTGGCTCAGGTACCGCTTGCCGGTTTCGACGGTTTTCGACAGGCCGCTCGCAAGATCGAAGTCGATCCCGCAGCCGCGCTCAAAATCCAGCGGCACACCGCTCGGATGGAAATCCTTCATATCGAATCGTTCTCCCTTCACAGGGCGGCGGCGATGTCGCTGAGCCGATGCAGCGTTTCGCCGAGGATCTCCCGGTGAAACACCTCCGCCATCACCTGCGTCCAGCCGTAGACGAAATACATCCATCCGTTCTGGATGTTCAGATTCCGCGCGTCCTTCTGCCGCTCCGCCTGATGCATGAAATTCAGTTCGCCGCGGTAGTTGATCTCCCAGACCATCGCGTTCTCCGGAAACACCGCGCCGTCCGTCAGCGGAGAGCCGGGGCGGTCCTTGCCGAGCCCCGTGGCGTTGATGATCAGCGAACCCGCCGGCATGGTGTGCAGCACGCCGTCGTTCTGCCCCGTCTCCGGCGTCAGATGGTATTCCATCCGCACCGCGCCGGAATCCATCTTCCCACAGATGCGCTTCAGTTCGGCAAGGCGCGGCTCGCTGCGGTTGCAGACCGCGATCCTGCTCGGCTGGTTGCCGGAAAAACGCCGGTTCAGATAGTACGCGCACATGGAGATGGCGCTGCCGCCCGCACCCATGATCATCACGCCCGCCTCCGGGTTGTTCCGCCAGTACTCCTTCGGCACAAATTCCTCCATCGCCATGCCGCAGGTGATGGGGTCCTTGGCGTGCCCGAGCAGGGAACCGTCCTTTCCCTTGGATATGGAAGACAGTTCGCCGAACTGCAGCGCGTACGGGTCAAGGTATTCGAAGAGGTCCCCGGCCGCGTGGTAGAGGTCGATCTTATGGGTCGTGACCAGCGCGCCCAGCGACAGCGGATCGTTCTTGATGAACGCCACCACCTCGCGGTACCGTTCCGGCGCCGCATGGATCGGCAGATCGATCCCCCGCATCACCGCGTCGATGCCCAACGCTTCCACCCATTTTGGGAAGACGCGCATGATCGACGACTTCCCCGTCGTTACGCCGATGAAGTACATCGTCGGCCTCGTCGCTTTCTCCAGCGCCATGTCTCGTTTGTCTCCTTCAGTCTTCTGCATTTGCGATTGTCCGCAACCGGCTGTTCCTCATGTCCGCACGGCGCGCGTCTCCGCGGACATGCGCCGACCCGCCGGAAAGACCGTTTCCGGTGGACTTCGGCCCTGAATCATCTTTGGGATCTTCCTGCCCGTCCGCCGCGCGCAGGTCAACGCGCCGCGCTTTTACCGAAATGAAAGCGCGGCGGCAGGATTCAGTACCGTCATGCGCGCAATCTGTCTCTCGGAAACGCCGCGCGCGCGCAGCATCGGAAGAAACGAGCTTAAAATATAATCAAGCCCCGTTTCTCCGCCGTAGCTTTTCAGGCGGCGGTTCGTGGCATCCAGGCTCAGCAGCATCTGCTCCTCATAGCCGAGCGCCAGCATGCCGCAAATTATGTCGAGCTCCTCCGCGTCCGACAGATACTTCAGCCGGTGGATGCTGTCGTAGTTTAAAAACGCTCCCGTCTCAAACACCGCGCGGTGCCTGTCCGGGTCCCGGCACGTACGGTCCAGGTGGCAGACGATCACGCGCTCCGCGGCGACGCCCCGTTCCATGATGCGCCGGACGAGGGAAAGAATATCGCAGTTTTCCTCCGTATGCACCAGAATCGGTGCGCCCGTTTCAGCCGCCGCGTCGATCGCCGCGTCCGTCAAAAGCGGATCCGGATCCGGTGCGCCGCTTTCAAACGCAATTTTTACAATGCCCGCGCGGGCGCGCAGACGCTCGCCGTTTTCCGAAAGCATGCCTTCGCGCAGTTCGGAGAGAAAGAACGCCGCAAGCGCTTCGCGCGGCATGTTCAGAACCGGCGCGTCGGCTGGATAGAACTGTCTTTTATGAAAGCCCGTCGCCGCAACGATATGGACGTTTGCGCGCATGGATGCGGCCACGAGCCGTTCGGCCATGCGTCCGCACAGCGGCGGCTGCGCGTCCACAACGCTTTTCCCGCCCGCGCGCACGTAGGCGCGCAGTTCCGTTACCGTTCGTTCCTCGTCCTCCATGCAAAGCGCCGGATTCAGGTCGAACGACGGCCCCTTTTTGATAAACAGATGCTCATGGCACTGCGTATGTCCCAACGCATCGCCGGCAATGTCGCCCAGCACCGTTCTGACCATGCTTCGCGGTCCCCCCCCATGATCCGGACATTCAGAATGTAATAACGTGCTTGATTCCCTTCGCCTGACGCGCGTTTTCAAAGGCCGTCAGAATATCCTCCATCGCGTACCGGTCCGTAATCGCGCTCCCGATATCCAGAATTCCCTGGGAAACGAACTCCAGCGTTTTTCTGAACTGCGCGATGCTCGAACGCGTCGACCCGGTCAGATAAAGCTCCTTGTAATGCACGTAGTTTGTATTGATCGCGATCGGCTGCCTGCTTTCCGGTATGCCGCCGAAGAAATTCACGCGTCCGCCGTAGTTCATCAGCGGGAGCATCGCGGCCTGCACGGACGGCACCGGGCACGCCGTAATCGCGATATCCAGTCCGCGGCCAAGCGTGAAGCGCTCCACGAACCCCGGCAGATCGTTTCCGCAGTAGACCGTGACGAACGGCATGATCGATCTGCAGAATTCCAACCGCTCGGCCGAGAGATCGTTCATGGCGACGATTGCGCCCGCCATGTGCAGTAGCTTTGCGTGCATAACGCCGATCGGCCCCGCGCCGACGACCAGCGCGCGCTCGCCGGGCTGGACGCGGCACTTGGTAAAGCCGTTGTACGCGCAGCTGAGCGGCTCGTTGACGGCGGCCTCCTCGCAGGAAACGCCTTTCGGCAGCACGGCCAGATTGCCGCGCAGAATCGCATCCGCCGGAATCCTGACAAATTCGGCGAACGCCCCGTCCATGTTGATGCCGAACGCACGGTACTCCGGGCAAAGGTGGAAGTTGCCGGAAACGCACGCGTCGCAGATGCCGCAGCCGATGTTCGGCTGCATGCCGACCACCATGCCGGGCCGATAGAACGTCACGTTTGCGCCGACCTTTTCGATTACGCCCGCAAATTCGTGCCCGAGCGTGAGCGGATGATCCGCGTCCACGCCCTTGTATCCGTTCAGCCACATGCGCACGTCGGTGCCGCAGATCGCGGCGGCTTTGGTGCGAAGCAGGATCTCGTTTTCGTTGATTTCCGGCGGCGGCATCTCCACGAGACGGATGTCGTTCGGTCCGAACAGTCTCAGCGCTTTCATACTCGTTTCTCCCTTTGCGTTCCAGGTTCGCCGCCCGTCTCCGGATTTGGCGGCGCGGCGCCGGCTCAGAGCTCTACGATGCCGCCGCTCGAAATGGATTGATTGCCCGCCTCGACGATGCGCACCGCCATGCGTCCGTCGAATCCGGTCACCCTGGGCTGCCGGTCGTTCAGCACGCAGTCGACAAAGGAAACGTCCTCGGCCAGATACGCATCCCGAAAAAGCATCTGCCAGCTGTTGATAAACGGCGTCGAGGTGCCGTTTTCCACCGTGGAGCAGCGCAGGAACGCGCCTTCGCTGCGGCCGACCTGCAGCACGCCCTTCGTCCCCACCAGCTCCATCTTGGCATCGTACCCATATCGGACGTAGGCCGCGCCGTCGATTGAGAACTGAACGCCGTTTTCAAACACGCCGTTCATCACAACGTTGTCGTAATAATCCGGGTACTCCCGCGCCACCTCGGGGTTCCGGTAATTGCCCGCGACGGCGTAAAGCCTTCTGATTTCAGAACCGGCAAACCAGCGGGCGCTGTCGATATCGTGACTGTTGATCTCGGCGAGAATCCCGTTCGACTTGCCGATATCGTACATCCAGAGGTGCGGCTTGCTCGGCCCGCGCGTGTTGGAGCGGATCAGAACAAGATCGCCGATCGCACCGGAATCGACCAGTTCCTTGGCGCGGCAAAAACTTTCGTCGTGCCGCCGCATGAAGCCGATCTGCAGCCTGACGTTGTTTTTCCGGCACGCTTCGATCATCTCGTCGCATTCCGACGTATTCATCGCCATGGGTTTTTCACAAAAGATATGCTTTGACGCGTTCGCGCAGTCGATTACGATCCTCTTATGCAGGTCGGTCGGCGAAACGACCATGACGGCCTGAACCGCAGGGTCGTCCAGCACGCGGGTGTAATCCGTATGGACCGTTTCGCAGCCCAGCAGCGCGGCGGCCCGGCGTGCGTTCTCCTCCACGACGTCCACGACGGCGGCGATCCTCGCCCCCTCCACGCGGTGCGCAAAGTTTTCCGCATGGATCATCCCGGCGCGTCCTGCGCCGATCAGCGCAATCCCCAACCCTGTTTTTTCCATACCGCTTCTCCTTGATTGCATTTTACAGCTATCATTATAGCGCGGTATGTTATCATATGCAAGCGTTTATTATCGTTTATTGTTGATCCTTTGTTTCCGCACAGATCACGTCGACGCCGGCGGCTTTTACCTCCTTGAGGAACATCGGGTCCGCCTCATCGTCCGTAATCAGCACATCCACGCTCGAGAGCGGCGCAAAGGAAATAAAGGCGCTGGTGTTGAATTTTGAGGAATCCGTCAGGGCGAATACCTCGTCCGCGCATTCGATCAGCTGCGTTTTGAACGACGCCATGTCCATATTCGGCGTGGTCAGCCCCTTCTTGATGTGCACGCCGTTTGCCGCGATGAACACCTTGTCCACGTGCAGGTTTTTCACCGTGTCGATCGCCGCTTCGCCCGCCGTGCAGTGGAAATGGCGGCGGACCGCGCCGCCCGCCATGATGATATAGGCATTGGTATTGCGTTCAAGATAGGCGGCGATCTGCAGGTCGTTGGTCACCACGGTCAGGTTCTGGATCTCGTCGAGCAGCTTGGCGAATTCAAACGTCGTCGTGCCCGTGTCGATCGCAATGGAATCGCCCGGATGCACATGCCCGACCGCCGCATATGCGATTGCGCGCTTCTTCTCGACATTCTGCACCTCTTTTTCATAGGTGTTCAGTTCGTAGGAAACGCGCCGCTTGTTGATCGCCCCGCCGTGCGTGCGCTTGAGCGCGCCGGCTTCCTCCAGTTCCCGCAGGTCGTTTCGTATCGTCGCGGACGAAACATTGAATTCCCTGCAAAGTTCCGCAACGGTCACGCGTCCGTTGCCGTTTACCATCTCCACGATACGCTGCTTGCGAACCTCGGCAAATAACACTTCCGGCTGCTCACTCATCATTCGTTCCTCCAGCTGTTCCAATTCATCTTTCTTGTATTTCGCGCTCCGCCCGTTCGGGCCGGCGCTTTCAGTCCGCCGCTTTTCGGTACATGTGCTCCTGATAAAATCCCGTCAGGTGTTCCATCGCGGCAAGATACGCGTCCGCAAAAACGCGGTAACGTTCCGTATTCCGCAGATCAGCGGCATACGCCGCTTTTTTCCGCATGACGCTTTGAATGGGGCCGCGGTAATCGTCCAGCACGCCCGCGCCGCACCCCGCGATCACCGCGCTCCCGATCAGCGCCGTCTCGCCCGTCTGGAACGTCTCCACCGAAACGCCGAGCACGTCCGCCTTGATCTGATTGAACAGCGGCGATTTTGCGCCGCCGCCGATCACCGAAAGGCGGCCGAACCCGACCTGCGGGTACAATTCATGCAATACCGACAGATAATACCGGTATTCGTACGCCACCGCTTCGAGCACCGCGCGGTAAAGATGCCCGCGCGTATGCCTGAAATCCAGCCCGAGGAATCCGCCCTTGAGATAGGGGTTGTTCGGCAGCACGCGGCCGGAGAAATGCGGGATAAACAGAACGCCTTCGCTTCCGGCGGGTATCCGTTCCGCCTCCGCCTGCAGTTCGTCGTAGCCTGCGCACGGCGTTCCCGCGAGCGTATCCCGGAACCAGCGCACGCACATGCCGCCGCCGTTGATATAGGCCAGCGGCAGCCAGAGTCCGTCTATGGGGCTGCGCATCATGGTCATCGTTTCATGCGCCGTGTCCGGCACATACGCGTCGACGACGCTGCAGAGCACGGACGCCGTCCCTGCGCAGTCCAGCAGCTTGCCCGGTTCGAACATGCCGGAACCGAACGTACCCGCCGCCGTATCCCCGCATCCCGCCGCCACAGGGATCCCCTCGGCCAGCCCGCTGAGCGCCGCGAATTCCCTCGTGGTTCCGCCCACGATCGTAAACGGGGAAACGATGCGCGCCATCTTGGCGCGGTCCACATCGAAAAGATCGAGCAGTTCCCCGGACCAGGCTTTCTTTTCGTTGTCGCCAAAGGTGGAAAAATGCAGGTGCGTATAATCAAAATAGATCTCGTCTCCGCGCAGCCCCGTCATCTTCCCCACGACATAGGCGTGCGGCAAGACAAAATAGGCGGTTCTTTGATAGGCTTCCGGCCGCTCGTTTTTCCACCAGAGAATCTTTGGCCCGTGAATGTACGTTACCGGGCCTCCGCTGACGCGGATGATGCGTTTACCGGCTTTTTCGCGCATCAGGTCCATGTATTTCCCGCAGCGCATATCGAGCCAGGAATCGTAGCATGTGGTCGCCTCGCCGTTTTCATCCACGCCCATGATGCCCGCCATCTGACCGTCCAGACCGACTGCGAGAACGTCGCTCGGACGGACGCCGGACTGCTCCATCAGGCTTCGGATCGCGTTTGCGCAGGAGCGGTAAAGATCGTCCGGCTCCTGCCATACGGTGCCCGGCTCCGGCGAGATCAGTCTGGAAGGTTCAAACGCCGCGGCGCGCTCGCCGAGCGCCGTATCGAACAGCGCCGCCTTGGTTCCCTGCGTTCCGATATCAACGCCGATCAGGTAACCGGCCATACAATCCCTCCGCATCCCGTGTTATCGTTTTCTTTTTAATGCTGTCGTTTATTATTGTATTGATTGTCCGATGCGTTGTCAACCGAGGGAATCGCAGCTTTTTTATTTCGCATGTGCCAGCCGCGGCGTTCAGGCAGCCGAACACCCGCCGGCGGCGGAAAAATACAAACCGCGCGCTGGAACCACGTTCCGCTGCCTTTCCGCAGGCTGCGGAATCGGAGGAAAGCGCTCGGTTGACTCTTTGTTCTGTGATTTGCCGAATCGAATGCGGCGGACCATTTGCAGGCGCCGTTCCGCGATTCTTTGTTCTGAAATAAAGCCGGACTATTCGAGCGCCGTTCCGATCCGCAAAACCGCGTCGAGCCGTTCGGCCGTCCCGATATAGAACCCCGGCAGACGAAGCCGCATGCGCTCCGGCGAACATTCGATGCAGAGCGGCGTCTTTTCGCGCCATACGGAAAGGATCGGTTCCAGCCGCTCCACCGCCGGCTGGGCGGACATCGCCTCCGGCTCGAACACCACGCCCGTTGCGCCGCGTCCGGCAAACACGGTCCGTGCGCTCCCGAGCGCGTCCGCCGCGCCGCCGATCTCGCGTTTTATCTTTTCCAACGCGGCGGCGCGCACCCATGCCGGCAGCGCGTCGATTTCTCCGGACCCGCCGGCGCAGTACAGCGCGAAAACGGGCCTGTTTGGGTTTTTGCGTTCGCTGACCCATTCCGTTTGCATCTGCCATTCGGAGGAACCCGCCTGCGCTTCGTTTGCCGCGGAACGCATGCTTGAAACCAGGCGCCAGTCGTCCGCCGTTACGGTCAGTTCTTTTCCCAGCCGCTCCCATACGACGTCCAGGGTGTATCCGCGGTCGGAACAAAAGGCTGCAAGCGCCGCAGTGCGCGCTTTCCTGGCGCGCTGCACGGTGAGCAGAATCGTCCCGGCGATCGCCGCCGCAGCGACTACCGCCAGCAAGGAAACCGCAAGATCGGACATGCCGCTATCCTCCCAGCAGGTTTTCATTGAACGCAAACAGCGTTTCGTTGATTTCAAAAATATTATATTTTTCCTGGCGGATAAAATACTCCACGATCCGATCAAACCTGCCGGCGGGAGAAAGCGCATATCCCGCGCAGGCAAGCAGATCGGCGGTTTGGCCGGAATTCAGCCGCAACGCGACGGCAAACGCAAGCGCCGTGTTTTTACCGGGGCAATAATTCGGATCGCTTCGGATTCTGAAAAACAACCTGCGGTCCACATTGGCGCGCCGATACACCCGCGGTTCGCTTAAATTTTGTTCGCCGGCCAGCCGCAGCAGCCGTTCTGCGAAGCGTTCGTCCGCGTCGGCGGCCGGGGCGCCCGCCGCTGCCGGCGGTTCCCGGAAACGGACATCATAATCATCGAGATACGCGGAGACCGCCCGGTACAGCGCTTCGTTCGGTCGATAGGACTCCGCGCCGAAGATCACCAGACAGACGCGCATATCGTTTTCCAGCACGAACGAGCCGATCGCCGAAACCGCAACGGAAAACGCCTGATCCCTGGGATATCCGAAAATGCCGGAGGAGATCAGCGGAAACGCGACCGATTCCAGGCCGCGCTCCTTCGCAAGCTCCAGCGATCTGATATAGCAGGAACGAAGCAGCGCTTCCTCGCCGCGTCCGCCGCCCCGCCATACCGGGCCGACGGTATGGATGATATACTTCGCCGGAAGATTGCATCCGCCCGTAACGACGGCCTCCCCCACGCCGCAGCGGCCGATGCGGTCGCATTCCTCCTGCAGCCGATCCGCGCCGGCCGCGGCAAAGATCGCGCCGCAGACGCCGCCGCCCTGGCGCAGCATCCCGTTTGCGGCGTTGACAATCGCGTCGACATACATTTTTGTGATATCGCTCCGTATGATCTCCAGCGGCATAGAATCGTCCCTTCGTGCATTGCTCCGGCTTATTCTAACTATATCATAAGCGGCTCCCGTTTTCTGCCTTTTTTCGTCCTTCCCGCGGCAATTCGTTTTCGGAGCGCGGTCCGCATCGGCCTGCCTTCCGAGCCGCCCGCCGGGCGGCCTGTTTCGATCCGCACGCTGCTGTTCCCTTTTCAAAACAGCGAAAGAAACCGGCCACGGACGAATGGCGGGCGGAGCCTGCGTTTCCGCCGGATTGTTCCGGTTCCATGAACGGGCCGGAAAGCGATGCGATCGGCGGTTCCATTCGCTGCCGAAGAGACAGAAGACGAAAGCGAACGACCCCGCCCTGCATTCGGAACGGGGCCGTTTTTTACGTTGGAGCACGCCGGAGAACAGCAGTCTCTGACGCAGGGACCGCACGTTTCGGCGGGCTGCGTTTCGGATCGGCCGGCGGAGATCCGGTTTTTCCGCCGCAAAGCGCCGCAATGCTTCGCGCGCGTTTCCCGCCGCGACTGACGAACCCCCGTAGATGACGTCGGCAACGCGGCCGGAAGCGGTCACGCCGCCCTTACAGCATGCTCGATCCCGCCGTGACCGCCCATGTGCCGAACAGCGCGAGCATCACGGAACCGACGTAAACGCGCCCCGTCTTCCGGAATGCAAAGGTCGAAAGGAAGAAGAGCAGGATAAACTGCGGAATGATCACGATCAGGAACGAGATGAACGGTCCGCCGAACGTGGAGGTAAGCAGCAGGTCCATCCCCGGCCCGATTCCCGCAAAGTACGGGATGTACTCCACAAGGCAGACAAGCAGCAGACCGCCGATCATCACAAGGCTGCTCTTGAGCCACCAGACCAGCTGCGTCGCGGCGGGATGCCGGAGCTCCCGCTGACGCATCTGCCCGTAGAGCTTCGCGCCGCCGTTGATGAGGAAGAACACCAGATAGAACGGCAGGTAGAGCAGGAACTGCCAGAACCGCTCGAGCGTAAAGGGCTTGAGCACCGGCCAGATGAACCGGAAGTCCAGCGAGAACGCTCGCGTGAACACCTCGGCGTACGCATATACGCTCGCGACGAGCACCACAGCGAGCAGCGCAGACTTTCCGATGATTCCCCAGGGCAGGCGGCTCGGCGCGTCCTCCACGGCGAGGCCGAGATCGTAGAGCGTCACGCCCGCGCGTTTGCCCGCCCCGCGCCTGAACCAGCGCCGCAGCATGAAGAACGCTATCAGCGCGAGGAAGAGAAACCATGTGATCACGCCGTCGCCAATGGTCATGCGAAACACGTTCTCGGGCAGCGGCACAAGGCCGTGGCCGAGCTGCGTCAAAAACGGATACGACAGCCCGCTGATCAGAATCGCCGTCAGCGCCGCCTTCCACCACTTCTTCTTCGGAAGCAGCGTCTCCTTGCGGTGCGGCATCGGCGCCGCGCAGGGCGCGAAGAATTTTGTCTTCAGCAACAGCAGCAGCAGCGGTAGCGTGGAGGCCAGCGCGGCAAGAAGGCTGACGAATTTCATCGTCTCGCACAGCAGCGCCGTCTGGTCATAGGAATCGATCGGCGCGGTCTGATCGAAGGCCTCGAAGAACCAGTCCATGGTGGTTGCGATCGCATGCGCGTTGATCGTCACGAGCCGGTGGTTCGCGTTGGTCACCAGCTCCATCCTGCGCGCGCTGCCGTCCTCAAACGAGCCGTAGGTCGTATCCCATTCGATCGGCTCGCTCTGACCCGCAAACTCGCCGTATCGTAGCTCGGTGTTGACCAGATCGTCCGGCACGGATTTCGTGTAATCGAGGAAACACGTAAACTCGTCGTACCGCGCCTGCAGCAGGAGCACGTTGTTGAACGAGATGCTTTCGCTGTCGTAATACGACTTCGGGAAAAGCTGTCCGCACTGCAGTACGATGGCCTTGTGGTTCGGAAACGTCGCGGCAACGCTCCAGCTCGACCAGGTGCCCATCGAGTGCCCCGTTACGCCGAGGTTATCCGCGTCCACAAACGCCAGCGAGCCAAGGAAGGCGTACATCTCCCGCCCGCCCATGGACGTATCTCCAAGCGTATCCCCCGGCACGTCGGCGAGGTTTGTGAAGAAATCGTTCGTATTGAAGTTCATCATCAACAGGAACCGTTCCGGGCCGTTGACGATCTTGTCCCAGTTTGGCAGCTTATGGTGCGTATACCCCCGCGCAAGCATGCCGACGCTCGTGCCGCCGTGCCCGTAGGAATCGATGGCAAGCGCGACAATGCCGCGCCGCGCCAGCTCGAGCGCGTACGCGGCGGAAGTGTCCTTGTCGTTCTGATACCCGTGCATCAGAAGGACGGCCGGCGCGGGGTTCTCCTCGGTCGCCGTCACGGGACGGGAGAGCTTGTAGGTGATGCTCCCTCCGTCCACTTCAAGCGAACCGGTCGTCACCTCGATGTTGCCGTAGTCCGTCTGCAGGGCGTATGCAAAGGTCATGCTGCCCAGCATGACGGCGATGCAGCAGATCCATGCGATGAGAGGCAGGCTGGGTTTGCGTTTCATAGATCGAATCCCCCCGTGTGAAATGATCGGCGTTTCGGTTCAGCCGTCTGATATGATTGCAGAATGGGATAACAGAGTAAGAATCGTTCGGGTAAGAATCGCTCGGATCCGTGCCGGAGCGGCAGACCGGGTTAGCGGCGCGAACGCGCTTTGCCGAAGAGTTCGGTGAGTTTGGAGATGCCCTCCTCCATGATCACGTCCACCGCCGCTTTCGCGCGCGCGCCGTCGCGCGCAACGAGCGCGTCGAGCAGTTGCTCGTGCTGGGAAACCGAAAGGCGCATGCGCGCGGGCGTCGTGAAATACCGCGAAACGTAAAAGCGCACCACCTCGCCGAAGGACTGGAAGATCATGGCGTAGACGATGTTGCCGGAGGCGGCCATGAGCACGCGGTGAAAGCGGAAGTTCGCATCCGAAAACCGGTCGGGATCGGCGGCCGTTCGCATCTCGCCGAGGATGGACGAAAGGCGCGCGAGGTCCTCCTCGGAAGCATGCTCCGCCGCGAGGCGGGCGCATTCGCCCTCGAGCATCCGGCGCGTTTCCAGCATGCTGGAAAACAGCTCCGCGCCCGTATCCTCCCCCGCGCCGCGCGTCATGAGCGAAAGCAGCATCTGCGGCGTGCTTTCGTTTTTATAGTCCGCCACAAACGTGCCCTGCCGCGGCACAATGCGCAGAAAGCCCATGCTTTCCAGATCGAGTATCGCGAGGTTGACGAGGCTACGGCTCACGCCGAGCTCCAGCGCAAGCTCCCGTTCGGGCGGAAGCCGCTCGCCGATGGCAAGTTCGCCGGAAAAGATGCGGTTCTCGATTTCGCGCGTCACCTGCGCGCGGATGCTCTCGGGCTGAAATTTTCCGACGGCGTGCTTCATGTCTTTTTGTTCTCCGTTCTCCGCCAGGCTCCGTATCTGGCTTGGCCACTGGTCAAATCATACTACGCGGTCCCTGTGTTTCGCAACCGCTTTTTCATAAATTATTCGTAGATTCAACAGATATCCGGCTTTCCGGTCCGGTCGGCGGCCATGCCGCGCCGCAGGTTTCGCAGCCCGTCTTTCCCGCCGTCCGCAGGCGGGAACTTCCGCTTTCCATGCGGAACGCGACAGGCTGTCAAAAAAGTCCTTTTACAGGGGTTTCACCCCTGCACCCCACCCAAGGGACACGTCCCTTGGGAATCCCTGACCCCGCAAGCGCCCCCAGGGCGCTTGCGAAAATGGGTTCTTAGGGCCATTACGGCCCTGAGCGGCGGTTTGGAGGCGGAGCCTCCAACGTCCCCCCTTTATCGACAGACTGCCGCGTTCCATATGGAACGCAATCTTCTTTACAAAACGCCCTTGCCGGCCCTCGCCGGCAACGCGGCGGATATGGTACAATAAGGGCGGTTTCAACAGCAATTCAGCCAGCGGGATCTGCAACAGACAAAAACCGAATCGGGGGGAGTATTGCGCAATGGATGTGAAAAAACTGATTTCCCTTATGACGCTTGAGGAGAAGGCTGGGCTCTGTTCGGGACTGGATTTCTGGCATACGAAGCCGGTCGAACGGCTCGGCATTCCGTCCGTCATGGTCAGCGACGGCCCGCACGGGCTCAGAAAGCAGCGGGACGACGCCGATCGGTCCGGCGTGAACGACAGCATCAGCGCCGTCTGCTTTCCCGCCGGCTGCGCGGCCGCGGCTTCGTTCGACCGCTCGCTGTTTTGGCGGCTCGGAACGGCGCTCGGCGAGGAATGTCAGGCGGAACAGATCGCCGTGGTGCTCGGCCCGGCGATCAACATCAAGCGCTCGCCGCTCTGCGGGCGGAACTTCGAGTATCTTTCCGAGGACCCGTATCTTGCCGGTGAAACGGCGGCCGCCTATACGCAGGCGGTGCAGGCGCAGGGCGTGGGCGTGAGCGTGAAGCATTTTGCTGCGAACAATCAGGAATACCGCCGCATGTCGTCCAGCTCGGACGCGGACGAGCGCACGCTGCGCGAAATCTATCTTGCGGCGTTCGAGACCGTCGTGCGCAAGGCAAAACCTTGGACCGTCATGTGCTCGTACAACCGCATCAACGGCGTGTTCGCGTCGGAGAACCGGTGGCTGCTGACCGACGTGCTGCGAGACGAATGGGGCTTCGACGGGTATGTGATGTCCGACTGGGGCGCGGTCGCCGACCGCGTCCGGGGCATCGAGGCGGGCCTCGATCTTGAAATGCCATCCTCCGGCGGCGGAAACGACCGAAAGATCGTCGAAGCCGTCAGAAGCGGGAAGCTGGACGAAAAGCTCGTCGATCTGGCCTGCGAGCGCATCCTGACGGTCAGCCACCGCTATCTGGAACATGCACAGCCCGATGCAGCATGGGACAGGGACGCGCACGACCGTCTTTCCGGAGAACTGGCCGAGGAATGCATGGTGCTGCTCAAAAACGACGGCGGCGTCCTGCCACTGAAAAAGGGCGAGCCGGTCGCCTTGATCGGCGAGTTCGCCGAGAAGCCGCGCATTCAGGGCGGCGGCAGTTCGCATATCAACTGCACCAAGATCACCGGCGCGCTCGAGGCGGCCGCGGAGATCCCGAACATCGTCTACGCGCGCGGTTACGACGCCGGGAACGACTCGTCCACGGATGAAATGACCGCCGACGCGGTGGCCGCGGCGAGGGATGCGCGGGTCGCCGTGGTGTTCGCGGGCCTTCCGGACGCATACGAGTCCGAGGGATACGACCGCGCGCATATGCGCCTGCCGGAATGCCAGAACCGGCTCATCGAAACGATCGCCGCGGTCAATCCGAACACCGTCGTGGTGCTGCATAACGGTTCGCCCGTGGAGATGCCGTGGCTTTCTTCCGTGCGGGGAGTGCTCGAAGCATACCTCGGCGGACAGGCGGCGGGCCGCGCGGCGGTCCGCATCCTCTACGGCGATGCGAACCCGAGCGGCAGGCTCGCGGAAACCTTCCCGCTTCGCCTCGAGGACAATCCTTCCTACCTGTTTTTCGGCGGCGACAGGGAGCGGACGGAATACCGCGAGGGCGTGTTCGTCGGCTACCGGTACTACGACAAGAAGCGCATGGACGTGCTCTTCCCGTTCGGCTACGGGCTCAGCTACACGACGTTCGCATTCTCCAACCTGACCGTGAGCGCAGACGAGCTCACGGACAACGAAACGCTCGCCGTGACCGTTGACGTGACCAACACGGGAACGCGGCCCGGCAAAGAGGTCGTGCAACTCTACGTCGCCGATCTGGAAAGCACGCCGATCCGGCCGGTGCGCGAGCTCAAGGGTTTTGAAAAGGTCGCGCTGGAACCCGGCGAAACGAAAACCGTCGCGTTCCGGCTCGACAGGCGCGCGTTTGCTTACTACGATGAGCAGCGGCACGCCTGGCGCGTGGAAACCGGCGGATTCGCAATTCAGATCGGGCGTTCCAGCCGGGACATCGCGCTGGAGAAGACCGTCGTCGTGCGCGCGACGGACGAGACGGCGGAACCGTTCACGAGGGATTCGATCTTCCTCGATATCATGGAGAACCCGGCCGCGCGGCAGAAGGCGGAGGGATTCCTTATGCGCATCGCGGACACGCTGCTTGCGGGGGACGAAAACGCGAGCGGGGCGGCCAGAAGCGCGATCTCGCCGGATATGATGAAGGCGATGCTCGGCTATATGCCGCTTCGGTCGATGCTCAGCTTTGGCGCCGGCTCCGTTACGGAGGAGAATCTGGCGGAACTGCTCCGGCTGCTCAACGGCTGAACGCACGAAACGGCGGCTTAGGTTCAATCCTCCGCCGCCATTTCGTCTGTCAACAAAGTCCCGGTCAAATCGCTGCGTCAATTTGACAATGTAAAAATGAAAGTTTAACCGAACAATCCGTTAAAGCCAGCGGCGTGCACGGTGGTTTTGACACGCTTCATGCAGCAAAACCGACAGTCGGCGCAGCCGGCCGAGGCCGATCCTGCATGCAAATTCCCGCCGCAGCGGCTTCCATCGAAAAACCTTGGTTTTTCGATGGCCCAAATGGCGGCGGAGGGCCGCTTCGGGCTTCAGAACCGGAACGCCACCTTGAAATCGCCGGATTTGCCGCTCGCGTAATCAAACGCTTTCTGCCAGTCGTCCAGCGGCAGGATGCGGCTGACCACGCCCTCCGTCTTCAGCGTGCCGCTGCGGATCTGCTCGATCACATACGGAAACGCATAGGGGGAAAGGTGCGAGCCGCGCACGTCCAGTTCCTTCCTGTCTCCGATGATCGACCAGTCCAGCGTCGTTGGCGCATTGAACACCGAAAACTCGACGAACACACCGAGCTTTCGGATCAGCCGCATTCCCTGGATCACCGACGCCGGATTCCCGGTCGCCTCGATATAGACGTCGCAGCCGTATCCGTCCGTCAGCTTCAGGATCTCTTTTTCGATGTCCGTCGCGCCGGGATTCCAAGCGAAATCCGCGCCGAATTCCTTCGCTTTCGCCAGGCGGTTCTCCTGCATGTCCAGCGAGATCAGAACTTTGGGACGCAGCGTTTTTGCATACGTGATCATGCCGAGTCCAAGCGTGCCCGCGCCGGATATGACGACGACGTCGTTTTCCGTGATCGTTCCGCGGTCCACTGCGTGCTTCGAACAGCCGTAGGGCTCGATGAGCAGCGCCCTCTCCAGCGGCAGATCCTCCGGCACGCGTGAAATCACGGCGTTTTTTGTGCGGATTCGGACGTATTCGGCCATGCCCCCGCAGTAGTCCCTGAAAAAGCCGTACATCCTGTGCGGCTGGCACATCCAGTACCGCCCCTCTTTGCAGAAGCGGCATTCCCCGCACGGCGCGATCTGGTCGCACGTGATCCGTTCGTTCATCGCATATCCCTCGACAGAATTGCCCATCGCCGCGATATGCCCCAGGAACTCATGACCCGGGATGAACGGGGGCTCGACCCACGACGGCTGCATTTCGTCGCCCCAGAACATCGCCGCGCCGTGCCGGCATTTCAGATCTCCTGCGCAGATGCCGCACCCTTCGGTTTTGATCAGAATATCGTCCGGTCCGCATTCCGGCACCGGCCAATCCTGTTCCAGGCGATAATCCGTCGGGCTGTACGCCACCAACGCTTTCATTGTTTTCGGAAGAGCACCTTTCATTTTCTCACCCTCATTCTGATTGATCGGACTCCTTTTTCTCGCTGCGATGCGCCTGCGCCTTCTCCCGCTGCCTGCCGGTATTTGCCGCCGGTATCCGTTCGCCCGGCCCGTATGCCCATTGCGGTCGGTCCAATAAACCGGGACATGCGCAGGAATGCGCATGTCCCTTCGTTTCCCGCCTTGCAGAGAACGGATCCCGTCCTCCGTCGAGTTCGTTACAGGAAGTATGCCACTGCGCGCTGGCAGGCGACCATCAGCCAGGTGGTCCACATCATGGCGGTCAGAACGCCCGCATAGATGCTGTTCGTTCTGTTCGTCAGATAGCAGTTCAGCGCATTTGCAACAAGGAACGAGAGGAACATTGTCGTAATGCCGTTGCTGCCGAGCAGCCAGTACATATCCACGAAGAAGACGTCGCGGTGGAGCGTGTAGAGGCAGGCCATCAGGACGCCCCGCAGAACGAGCAGGCCGACAACGCCGATCAGTCCGCCCAGCGCAACGGAGCCGATCATGCCGCGGACATTGTTGCGATCACCGTTGTTCATGTTGACGCTTCTGGCCGCCAGACTGCCGAAGACGTAGTAGGGGATCTGGCAGAAGAAGAACATCAGGTAGATAAACCATCTGTGCTTCTCAATCGGGTTGATCGAGAACGCGATGATGTGAATGTTGGAATTCGTTACCGCCTTCATTGCCAGGAAGATCACATAGGCGGATCCCATGACGATCACGGCAAACAGCAGCGCTTTGAGCACATATCCAAAGTGGAAGCCGTTCGATACAGAATCTGTTGAAAAACCATAGTTTCTCATGCTGCCGTTATGTTTTTTGCCATATACGAAATGGTAGATGAGGAAGAAAATCAGGTAGGCCGTGGCCGTGATGATGGACCATCCCATCCACAGGCCGTACTCTTTGGATTTCAGCGTGATAAACCATGTGAATTTCGTATACAGGCCGGACGTAACCATAAATCGGAACGTCGCCACCGGCAGCACGATCAGAACGGCCAGCGCAATCCACCACTGCCACGACTTCTTGCGGAACCCGACCAGCGGCAATTCCGGAAGCTCCATCTTGCGGAAATAGGCAGACTTGAACAGCGCCGTCACGATGAGGAAGATATAGCTTGCCAGGCAGAGGTACAGCAGCGCCGAAGCAATATGCTCGAATTGCCAGACCTGATTCGTGGCCGCGATGTAGTTCGGCATCGCATACACGCTGTCGACCAGGTTGATGAAGTCCGTCTGCGTCTCCCGGTCGATCGGGTAGTACATATGCGCGCAGTGTTCCGTAACGACCATTCTGCCGGTCTTTGCCGTCCAGTCGCCGTAGCGCTGGTCCACGACGAGCGTTTCGTCCTCGGTCAGACCGAAGATATCCTTCAGCTTCTGCGCCTGGAATACATCGTTGATGGTTCCGGAATTGGTGGTCCTTGCAATACAGGAATCGTCCCATTCGCTGACAATCAGCGCAAAGTTGAAATCATATCCAAGCTCCGCATTGCCGTACATATCGTAGCCGATGTTGATCTGCAGCAGGACCTGATCCGGGTGATTCTGCGCGATGCTCATCGCAAGGTTGGCGCCCGCGGAATGTCCCGCCGTAATCATATTATCCCGGTCAACGAAATCCCAGGAGTTGATCATGTTGTAGATCGCGGTTGCGCCGCTGTTGTCGGACGCGCTGATTTCGGATTCCACAGCGCCGCTTGCATCCCACGCTACGACGACGTACCCCCTGCGCGACATCTCGATGCAGTAGGAAGACTGCACGCTGATTCCGTCGCTGCCGCCGTGCGCATACATTATGACGGGGGCGGGGTTATCCGCCGTCGCGGTCTTGGGAATATACGCCTTGTACTTCACCGTGTCCCCGCATTCGTTCAGCACGACGCCGCTCTTGACCGTTACTTTCCCGAGGCTCGTATCAGTCAGAACGCTCATGCTGCAAGCCACTATTGTGACGATGACCGTGATGATCAGCCATGTCACGATCGGTTTCCGCTTTTTCATAATTTGCCTCCATCCTCATATTAATCAATGCACATCAAGCGCTCGCTTCATGTCCACCAATTTCATTGTCTCCTGAACTCAAATCCTTCAGTGTACGTAGCTGTTGTCCAGAAACACACGTTTCAGCTCCAGGTATGCGTTGGGCTCATACGTCACGATGACGCAGATCACGTTTTTGTTCTGCACCGCTTCGCCGTATTCCAGGTCGCAGGTGCCGTCCGAATTGGATGTAAAGTTGAGATCCCCCTGAATGACCGACAATGCCTCCGAGGCTGCGTCGGAGCTTGCAAATTCAAGAAATACGATCACCCCCCTGGCGTAGTCCACGCCCTTTAAGTTCAGAAACGAATCATAGTAAATTCCCTCTTCAATGGTTACGTCGTCCGTAATGTCGAACGAATCCGAATAGATATTGTTGGTGATATACTTCATCTTGTCGGGATCGTCGTTGTCGAACACAATCGTCGATCTGATGTGATCGCTGATCTCGCCGCCAACGCCCACCATGGATTGGTTGTAAACCACGCTCTCGCCGATTTTCTCCAGCGACATGCGCAGCGTATCGGATTTGCAGCCCGACAGCAGGCAGGCTGCCGCCAGGAGCAGCGCTGTCGCCGCATACAGCTTCTTTTTCATAAATTTCCTCCCTCGCTCTGTTTCATGCCATACTTACGAATCCGAATCCCATACAAACGCTTCCAGCCGATCACGCTCCCGTGCCTGCGGTGTGAATCAACGCCGTCTGCGCTTCGGCCAGGTGTGCGGCATCTTCTCCCCCCTACTGTAATTTCCATGCGATATCGGCAAGGAACAGCTGCTGCTTGATCCCTTCGACCGTCGTATCTTTTGTAATATGAACAAATTCGATTCTCATCATTTCGGCCCAGTCGGCAAGCATTTGAGCGCTTGCGGCATAGCTGAGCACCGTGTGATGCGCGCCGCCCGCCAGAATCCACAGCTTCACGCCGGTGCGCAGGTCCGGCGCGCCTTTCCACATCACCCTGGCAACGGGCAGATTGGGCATATCGAAAATCGGCTTTACGCAGGTAATATCCTGCACGATCATCCGGAACCTTCCGCCCATATCGAGCAGCGCCGCAACAACGGCGCCGCCGGGTTTTCCCTCGAACACAAGCCGCGCCGGGTCCTCACGCTCGCCGATGCTGAGCGGATGGACCTCGATCCTTGGTTTCTCCGCCGCAACCGACGGGCACACTTCAAGCATGTGCGCGCCGAGGGAGTATTCCCGGCCCTTTTCAAGATTGTATGTGTAATCCTCCATGAACGTCGTTCCGCCTTCCATGCCCTGCGTCATGGTCTTGATGATGCGGGTCATGGCCGCCGTTTTCCAGTCGCCTTCGCCGCCGTAGCCATACCCCTTTGCCATCAGGTGCTGACTCGCAAGGCCCGGCAGCTGCTTCATCCCGTACAAATCCTGAAACGTATTGGAGTATGCGCCGGCCTGCTCGCGGGAGAGGATCTTCTCCATGGCGATTTCTTCGCGCGCCTGGTAGCGCACGGTTTCGATGCGATCCGTCTTAAGCTCGTACTCATCCTCGTATTCCTGAACAAGCGCGTCGATTTCGTCCTCCGTAACGGCCGGCATCGTTTCGGCCAGCTCGCCGACCGGCCAGGTGTTCACCTGCCAGCCGAGCTTGATCTGCGCTTCGACCTTGTCGCCCTCCGTAACGGCAACATCGCGCATATTGTCTCCGAAGCGGACGACGCGAAGATGCCTGCTTTCCTTATATCCGACTGCGCTGCGCATCCAGCAACCGAGCTCGGAGAGAACGTCCTCGTCCTGCCAGTATCCCATGATCACCTTTCTAGGCAGGCGCATCCGCGCGCCGATAAACCCGTGCTCGCGGTCTCCGTGCGCGGATTGATTGAGATTCATGAAATCCATGTCGATTTCCGTGTTGGGAATCACGCGGTTATACTGTGTGGCGAAATGACACCATGGTTTCTGCAGGAGCGCAAGTCCGTTGATCCACATCTTGCTCGGGCTGAACGTATGCATCCAGGTGACGACGCCGCAGCAGGTGTCGCTGCCGTTTGCCTCCTTGATCAGCCGCTCGATTTCGTCCGACGTTTTCACGGTGCCCTTGTAGAGAAACCGGCAAGGAACCTCCGGCGAAGCGTCGATCCACCGGGCCATCTCGCCGGCGCGGACCTTCAGTACTACTGCAGGCCCATGGCGCTG
>CAZIQO010000027.1:0-32987 GCA_964541465.1 uncultured Oscillospiraceae bacterium | reverse complement strand
AGTTGGAAATCTATCTGAACCAGTTTCTTGCCATTAGGCAGGAAATATTCCGATTTCGACAGCAACTGATAACTTATATTTTCCATAGATGCCACCAATTCATCTTCTTCCATATGATGATGTACGATATCTAAATGTTCGAATACATGGAGATAAGGTGAATCAGAGACAAAGCTATCATCTATGTTGATTTGAATGATGCATGAGACATACTTCGGCTTAATCTGAGTAATTACTTTTTTGAAACACTCATACCCGATATATTCTACCAGCAAATTTGCAATAACTATATCTGCGTAAGGCAATATAGTATTTTCATCAGACAAGTCTACACAAAAACATTCCAGTATTCCGTTCAACTTTTCATATCTGGCGGCACATTCCTGTAAATATTTTTTGTTTATGTCTACACCATATATCCTCTCTATTATTTGTGCATCAATATGCTCTAATCCATTTCCACCAGCAACACCCAGAATCATAATAGTTTTTACCGGATACTTATAGAACTGTTCCTTCATCATTTTGTTCATCGCTTGTAACTGCATAACTTTATCCAATTTCATGTGGTTCTCATAATCAGATAAGTTGATTTCTTCCCAAGGATTTTTCATGATATCACCTTTTCATTTTTTCATTCTACGAGGATTCTATACTTTTGCATCCCCATTTGTCGCTATAAAACAGTTCATTTTGTGTAAACATCCAACTTGACCACACAACCTCGGCAAAATCAAAAAACATCCAAATTGTCCACTCGCGAACACATGTTATCTAAATCGACCACTCACCAAACACTGACATCTAAATCGACCTCTCGCAAGGGGTTTAGCCTGTTTCAACATATTCCCACGAAGCAAAAAATCATGATTTTCACATTCCGATTTTAAACTTGAAAACACACGAATGGCTTATATCCTGGGCCTTCTACGCCCCTACTCTTTTACCCTCGTTATCAATACTACCGTCTCAACGTGGCACGTCTGCGGAAACATGTCCACGGGCTGTACGACGGCGGGCGAGAAGCCGGCGGCGGCGAGGATGCGGCAGTCGCGCGCAAGCGTGGCGGGGTTGCAGGAAACGTAGACGACGCGTTTCGCGCCGCTTGCGGCCACGGCCGAAAGGGCGGCCTCGGCGCAGCCCTTGCGCGGCGGGTCGAGCACGAGCGCGTCGATTTTGCGCCCTTCCGAGACGAGCCGGGGGAGGAGTTCCTTGGCGCCGCCGCAGAGAAACGAAACGTTTTTCGCCCCGTTTTCCTGTGCGTTTCGCCGCGCGTCCTCGACGGCGGGCGCGGCCTGCTCGATGCCGATCACCCCGGCGCAGCGGTCCGCAAGCAGCAGGGAGATCGTTCCGACGCCGCAGTACACGTCCGCGACGGTCTCGTCCGGCCGTGGGTCGAGCAGCGAAAGCGCGGTTTCGTACAGCACGCGCGTCTGTGTGCGGTTGACCTGCAAAAACGACTGCGGGCCGACCAGGAAGCGCTTGCCGCAGACGATCTCGGTCAGCGCGGGCTTGCCGGCAAGCAGCGTGAAGCGCTCGCCGAAGATCAGGTTCGTATCGTTCGGGTTCTCGTTGTGCCAGACGCTTCCGCAGTCCGAAAGGCAGGCAAGCAGCTCGTCCCTGTGCGGGAGCGCGCCGCGCGTGACCACCACGGCCATGCATTCGTCCTCCGAGGTGACGCGCGCAACCACGTGGCGGAGCTGCCCGCGGCGCGTGGTTTCGTCGTAGACGGAGACGCCGCACTCGTTCGCCCACGCGGCGACACGCCGGGCCGCGTCCACGACGCGTTCGTCGTGAATGGGGCAGTCGAAAAGGGGCACGAGCCGGTGGCTGCGGCCTGCGTAGAATCCGAACACGGCCGCGTCGCCGACAATCCCGAACGGGAAGCCGGCCTTGTTGCGGTAACGCGTCGGGTCCTCCATGCCGAGCACCTCCCGAACCGGCGTCTCGGCGAACCCGCCGAGGCGGCGGAAGGCGTCCTCGACCCACTGCCGCTTCTGGCGAAGCTGTGCGGGGTACGAAAGGTGCCACAGATCACACCCGCCGCACTGCGTAAACACCTGGCACGCGGGCACGACGCGCTCCGGCGAGACCGTGACGAACTGCATGCTCTTTGCAACGGCGTAGGAGGGCGTGACCTTGATGACGTGCGCGAGGACCGTTTCGCCCGCGAGCGCGCCCGTGACGAACACGGCGTATCCGTTTACGCGCGCGACGCCCTGACCTTCGTTTGTCAGCGATTCGATGGTTAACGTGAGATCGTCGTTCTTCCGAACCGGGGGACGGCCTGTATTCGGCATATCGGATTCCTTTCTGATGCGTCCGGAAACGGCGGACGCGGCGGGGTTACTTCATCACGACGCGGCCTTTGCCGAAGCGGGCTTCGGCGTCGGAGAGGAACGCGTCGGTCGCGTCGACGAAGAACATGTCCGGCACGCCCCTGGCCACGCGCTTCGCCGCGTCGTAGAGGATCACGGGCGTTTTGCCGGGATAGCGGCTCAGGAACGTGCAGGCGGCGCGCATGGCTTCGTTCGTGAGCGCGTCGAATTTGATATACAGATTCTGGCCGGTCCTGCCGAGCGGGCGCAGCTCCTCGATGAGCAGGGAGTTGGCGCGCTCCTCGCGGATGTTCAGCCGCCCGCGCACCCAGACGGCCGTATCGTCGAGAAACAGCGAACCGTACTGCTGGAGCGTGCGGGGAAACAAAACCGCCTCCACGTTGCCGGTCACGCCTTCCAAAACGGCGTATCCCATGATGCCGCTGCCGGAGCGCGTGGGCTTTTGGCGGCACTGCGTGAGCAGCCCGCCGACGGTGACCTGCGCGTTGTCCTTCACGCCCGTTACGCCGTCCGCCTCCATAAGATCGAGGATCGAGTGGGACGCGCGTTTGAGCGCGTCGTCGTAGTTGTCGAGCGGATGGCCGGAAAGGTACAGGCCCGTGGATTCGCGCTCCTTGGCGAGCAGCAGCGCGCTGTTCCATTCCGGGATGTCCGGCAGAGGGGCCTTGGCGCTCTCAAGCGCGCCGCCGCCGTCGAGATCGAAGAGCGAGAGCTGACCCGCGTCGCGCGTTTTTTTTGCGGCGGCCGAAGCGTCCAGCGCGCGTTCGTAAACCGCGAGGTACTGCGCGCGCCTGCCGCCCATCGAGTCGAAGCAGCCCGCGCAGATCAGCCCCTCGAGCAGGCGCTTGTTGAGCCCGTCGACGCGATCGCAGAAATCGAAAAAGCTCGCAAACGGCCCGTGCGCGTCCCGCTCGGCCGTCATCCCCTCCATGACCGCGCCGCCGACGTTCCGCACGGCGGAAAGGCCGAATCGGATGCAGCCGTTTTCCACGGAGAAGCGCGCGCGCGAATGGTTCACGTCCGGCGGCAGCACCCTGATGCCGCTGCGGCGGGCGCTGTAGACGTACTCTGCCACCTTGTCGAGCGAGCCCAAATAACTGTTGATCAGCGCAGTCAGGAACTCGACCGGGTAATGCAGCTTGAGGTAGGCCGTGCGGTAGGCGAGCACGGCGTACGCCGCGGCGTGGGATTTATTGAACGCGTAGGACGCGAAGTCCATCATCTCGTCGAAGATCTGACTGGCCACGCGCTCGGGTACGCCGTTTTTCACCGCGCCGACGACGCCGTCCGTGCCGTGAATGAAGAATTCGCGCTCCTTTGCCATCACGTCGTGCTTCTTCTTCGCCATCGCGCGGCGGACAAGATCGCTCCGGCCGTAGGAATACCCGGCCAGCGCGCGCACGATCTCCATCACCTGCTCCTGGTACACCATGCAGCCGTAGGTGTTTTTGAGGATCGGCACGAGCAGCGGATGCGCGTAGACGACGCTCGAAGGGTCGTGCTTGCCGCGCACATACCGCGGAATCTGCTCCATGGGGCCGGGGCGGAAGAGCGAGATGCCGGCGATGAGGTCCTCGAAGCAGTCCGGCCTGAGCTGCTGCAGAAACTGCCGCATGCCCGCGGATTCAAGCTGGAACACACCGTCGGTGTCCCCCGCGGAGATCATGCGAAAGACCTCCGGGTCGTCGTACGGCATGCGCTCGAGATCGGGAGCGGGCTTTCCGCCTTCGCGGATGAACGCGAGCGCGTCGCGGATGACCGTGAGCGTGCGCAGCCCGAGAAAGTCCATTTTGAGCAGCCCGAGCTCCTCGAGCGTGGTCATGGTAAACTGCGTGGTCACGACGGAATCGTTCGTCTGCAGCGGCACGACCTCGGTGATCGGCACGCCGGAGATCACCACGCCCGCCGCATGTGTCGAGCTGTGGCGCGGCAGGCCCTCGAGCTTGAGGGAGAGGTCGATGATCCGCTTCGTGGTTTCGTCGCTTCCGTACAGGGACTTGAGATCGGGGGAAAGCTGCAGCGCGTGTTCGAGCGTCATGTTGAGCTCGAACGGAACCATCTTGGAGAGCCTGTCCACGTCCGCGTACGGCACGCGGAGCACCCTGCCCACGTCCCGGATGACCGCGCGCGCGGCCATCGTGCCGAAGGTGATGATCTGGCTGACGTGCCCCTCGCCGTACTTTTCGGATACGTAGTCGATGACCTCCTGCCGCCGCTCGTAGCAGAAGTCGATGTCGAAGTCCGGCATGCTGATACGCTCGGGGTTGAGGAAGCGCTCGAAGAGCAGGTTGTAGCGCAGCGGGTCCACGCCGGTGATGTCGAGGCAGTACGCCGCCAGACTGCCGGCGCCGCTGCCGCGCCCGGGGCCGACCACGATGCCGCGCGTCTTTGCAAAATGAATGAAATCCCATACGATCAGGAAGTAATCGACGAAACCCATCTTTTCGATGATGCCGAGCTCGTATTCCAGCCGCTCGCGCACCGACTCGTCCGCGCCGGTATATTTTTTTTGGAAGCCCTCCTCGCAGAGCCGGCGCAGGAAGACGGCGTTCTCCGTTCCGTCCGGCGTGACGAACGCCGGCATGCGGCGTACACCGAACCGGATCTCGAGCGAACATTTTTCTGCGACCTCGGCGGTGTTTTGGATCGCGTCCGGATCCTCCGGCAGCGCCAACTCCATCTCCTCGGCGGATTTAAGATAGAACTGATCGCTCTGCATGCGCATGCGGTCCGGCTCGTCGACAAAGCGCTGCGTCTGGATGCAGAGCAGCACGTCCTGCGCCTCCGCGTCGTCCTGAGAGACGTAGTGCACGTCGTTGGTGGCGACGCACTTCGCGCCGATCTCCTGCGACACGCGCCTCAGCCCCGGCAGGATCTGCTGCTGCTCGGGGATGCCGTGGTTCTGCAGTTCGATGTAGAAGTCCTCGCCGAACATGCCCTGCAGGCGCTTCGCCATTGCGAGCGCGTCGTCGTAGCGCCCCTGCAGCAGCGCCTGCGGGATATCGCCCGCCAGGCATGCCGAAAGGCAGATCAGCCCCTCGGCGTGTTCGGAGAGCAGATCGTAGTCGATGCGGGGCTTGTAGTAGAATCCGTGCAGGAACGCCTCGCTCGAAAGGAACATGAGGTTTTTATAGCCGGTTTCATTTTTGCACAGCAGGATCAAATGCGCGTACTCTCGATCCTGCGCGCCCTCGCGGTCGCGCATCGAGCGCGGCGCGACGTACGCCTCCATGCCGATGATGGGGCGGATGCCTTCCTTCTTGCAGGTTTTGTAGAAGTCGATCACGCCGTACATCGCGCCGTGGTCGGTGATGGCGAGCGACGTCTGCCCGAGCGCCTTCGCGCGCGCAACGAGCTCCGGGATGCGCGCGGCCCCGTCGAGCAGGCTGTACTGCGTATGCACGTGCAGATGCGTAAATTCACCCATGCTGAATCTCCTTTGCGATGCGAACAAGCCTTGCGAGCCGGTGGTTCATGCCGCTCTTGCCGATCTCGGCCAGATCCGCAAGCTCCTGCAGCGTGGCGTCCGGGTGGCTGAGCCGCAGCACGGCGGCCTCGTAGAGCGGCGCGGGCAGGCAATCGAGCCCCCTCGATTCCTCGATGCGCTCGATGGCCATGCGCTGCAGGGCGGACGCGTTGACGGTCTTGCCGATGTTCGCGGTGTCGCAGTTGTTCGCGCGGTTGACATAGTTGCGGAAGTCACGTTCGGCCCGCACGTTTTCAAACTTGAGCGCGGCGGGGGACGCACCGACGAGCGCAAGAAAGCCCGAAACGTCGCCGCCCTTGAGGTAGACGACGGACTTTTCCTTGCGGCGCACGATCTTTGCGTCCGGACCGAACGAAACGATGAGGCCGCGCACCTGTTCGGCAAGCGCCGGCGAGCGCGCCACGATTTCGAGATGATAGCCGCGGTAGGGGTTGGCGCACGAGCCGCTGCCGAGGAACGCGCCGCGCAGGAACGCGCGCTTCGTATCCTCTCCGGTGAGCAGTTCGTCCGGCGCGGTCTCGCCGAGACGCAGCCCGCCGTCGCTTTCGCAGAGCAGGCCGGTGTCGAGCAGCAGCCGCTCCGCCTCCTCGCCAAGGAACGTGACGATCGTCTGCGGCCGCCTGCGCTCGCGCTCGCTCAGTTCAACGGTCGAATCGAGCGCGTACAGCGACGAGGCCAGGGAAAGGATGTGCTTTCCGACGGCGAGCGTTTCGGTCGTATAGACCGCGCCGCGTCCGCGGCCGACATAGAGCGCGCCGCAGGTATGCGTAAGCCCCGCGAGCTGCGAAAGGCGGGCCTTTCGCGTTTTGACGCGAAGCCGGACGAGATCTTCCTTTGCGCTTCTGGAAAACGACATGTCCGCTCCGATTTCCGCGCCGGATGCCGGCGCTTTTCAATAAAAACCTCTCAATAGAAAATCGAAAGCCGGCGCCGGCGCGCGGCCGGGTCGGCCGGGGATCTACCTCGAGGGTGCAGCATGTGCGCCGCGGGATGGTCAGGCGTTTTCAAAGCGGTCGCGGATATCGGCCGCTTCCGAGGAAAGGTCCCGGTGATACACGCGCACGTTCATGCCGCGCTTAACGAACCGCGCCGCCATCTCCTCCGCCGCGGCCACGGAGCGGTGGCGGCCGCCCGTGCAGCCGAAGCAGACGCGCAGGATGTGTTTATCCTGCGCCTGAAAGAGCGGAATCATCTGCGTCAGCATGTGTTCTAGGTTATCCAGAAAATCCCGCACGAACGTCTGAGAGAGCACGAAATCACTTACCGGCTTATCCATGCCGGAGAGCGGGCGGTACTCCGGATAGTAGAAGGGGTTCGGCATGAAGCGCATGTCCAGCACCATATCCGCGTCCACGGGCACGCCGCGCTTGTAGCCGAAGCTGCAGAAGAGCAGCGTCATATCCTTGCTCTCATATTCCGGCAGCACCTTCGCGATCAGCGCGGAAAAATCGCGGGGCTTTACGTCGCTCGTGTCGAGGATGTAGTTGGCGCGGTTGCGCAGCGGCTGCAGATAGACGCGCTCGCGCGCCACGCCGGTTTCCGCGTCGCCCGCGTCGCCGAGCGGATGGCGGCGGCGGACCTCGTTGTAGCGTTTCTTGAGCACGTCGTCGCGCGCGTCCAGAAACAGGATTTCAAACGGCACGGTAAGCGCATCAAACGCCGCGGTGATGGAGGCGGAACTGCGCGAAAGCAGGCTCTCGCGGCTGTCGACCGTAACGGCCGCCTTTTTGACCGTCGGCACGGCCTGATTGCAAAGTCCGACGAATTCCCCGAGCATCGAGGAGGGCAGATTGTCCACGCAGAAATACCCCTGCTCCTCGAGACAGCGCAGGGCGAGCGATTTGCCCGCGCCGGACAACCCTGTGACGATCAGAAGATACATGCGCCGTTCCTCCGTTACAATTCGGACAAAAGCCTTACTTCGCGTTCCAGCTGAACGCCCGTCTCCTCATATACGCGCCGCTGAATCAGCGCGATGAGCTCCAGCACGTCCCGCTCGGTCGCGCCGCCGTTGTTGACGATGAAGCCCGCGTGGAGCGGGCTGACCTGCGCGCCGCCGACGGAGCAGCCCTTCAGGCCGCAGGATTCGACCAGCGCGCCCGCGAACCGCCCCTTCGGACGCTTGAACACGCTGCCCGCGCTCGGCAGGGAGAGCGGCTGCTTCTGCTTGCGCTCGCGCGTGGTTTCCAGCATGCGGCTTCTGGCGGTGCCGTCGTCCTTGGAAAGGCGGAACGTCGCGGCGAGCACGATGGCGCCCGGTGCGCAGAACCGGCTCGTTCGGTTGCCGAAGTCGGTTTTCTTCGCGTCCACGTCCAGCACGCGGCCGCTTTGCAGGATGCGTACGCTCTGAATGATGTGCCGGATTTCCCCGCCGTATGCGCCGGCGTTCATCGCGACCGCGCCGCCGACGGTGCCGGGGATGCCGGAAAGCGTTTCCATGCCCATCAGACCGTTCATGACCGAATCGTGCGCAAGCACGGACAGCGCCGTGCCGGAGGGGCAGGTGACGGTGGTGTCCACAAAAAGCGGCGTGGTCATCGGCGTGTCGATGCGGATGACCATGCCCTCGTAACCCGCGTCCGGCGCGAGCACGTTTGTTCCGTTGCCCAATACGCAGTAGGGGCAAACGTACTGGCTGCACGCCTGTATCGCGCGGCGGATCTCCTCGGCGCTGTTGGGGCGGAACAGCATTGCGGCGGGCCCGCCGATGCGAAAACTGGTCAGCGTTGAAAGAGGGACGTTTCGTTTGATGTCGAGGCCTTTCAGGGAACGGCAGATGCGATCATGCATATTTTCCATATTCCTATCATAGCAAAATGTTCCCTTTTTCACAACCGAAAAACGATGAAAATCGAACGACGGAACGGACTTCGCCGCTCCGACTCGGTTCTAGCCGCCGAGCACGAGCCGCAGGCGCGTTTGGAAGGATTCCGCCGCGAAGGCATCGCCCGCGAGCGCGGCGGCCGCCTCCGAAAGCAGCGCGTCCCTGTGGCGGTTGAACAGAAACGCATCCGGCGCGGCGGGTTCGGCGTAGACCTCATACAGCGCGTCCAACTTCGCCTCGGCGTAGACGATGCGCCCGGGCGCGGTGACGGGCAGCGCGCCGAGCGCGGAAAGGCCGAGCTGCTCCTCGTCCGAAAGCAAAAACAGCGCGAAATCCGCGACGACTGCGGCCTGTTCCTCGCTCGCACCGCGTGCCGCGCCGAGGTAGAAAACCTCATCGGTAAACGGGCCGAACGGCACGGCGTCGACAAGCAGATTGCCGGACGGCTCCCGCAGCAGCACGCCGAGCGAACGCGCGTCCATCACGCAGAGCGCGGCCTTTCCGGCAAGGAAGTCCGCCTCGGAGGCGAACGTTCCGCTCAGGCCGAGCCGCGCGGCCGCAAGGACCGGCATGGCGAGCTGCGGCGAACCGGCGGCAAGATCGAGCGCGCTCTGCAGGAACGCGGCGTCGGGCTCCTCCGGCAGCGCTAGCGCATACTTTGAGAGCATCTGCGGGTTGGCCGCGAGGAAGTATCCGCTCATCAGGTACGGAACGGCGAGGATCTCGTCGCCGTACGACGCGGCGGAGAGCGTGCCGCAAAACGCCGGCGCTTCGATCGGCAGGGGCGAAAACTGCTCCGCGTAGCACAGCCCGCCCGCGAACGAATACGCGTCCGGATACGCGCCGCGCGCGATCCGGTCGTTATACTGCTTCTCCGTCAGGCCCAATACGTCGATGTTCACACCCGCGTGCGTGCGGCAGTAAGCGTCCGCGCGGCTCTGCAGGTAGTTCGTCACGCTCCCCTGATACGTACGGAACGACGCGATATGCCAGATCTCGACGCGGCCCCGCCACGCCGGCTCCGGCTTTTCCCAGAATGCGCGGTATTCGTCGTTATCGAGCCCGTCCAGAATCCAGGCGGGCGACAGCGCGAGAAACAGCGCCAGGCCGATGATCGCGATCCAACGCACGACGCGCAAACGCCGTCACCTCCGATTATGACTCCGCGCGGGCGCTCCCGGCCGCTCTGCAAAAACGCTGGCTGCGGACGCCCCGTATATATGGTTATGCAATGGAACATACTGGGTATGAAGGCGACAGGATTCGGGCGCTTTCGACGCCATAAAGGAGGGCGAAACGGGCGCGGGCGAAACTCGCACAGGATCGACAAAACGTCGCAGCGTTCTCCGCAGGATGCGAAATTCGCGTCTCGAATGAATATGGAGAGCAAACGAGGGGGAATGGACGACATGGAACTCAGCACCGTTCGGCGCGGACCGCGCGTCATCGTACATCTGACCGGAGAGCTGGATCACCACAGCGCGTCGCGGGTCAGAGGCTCGCTCGATCTGATCCTGAAGGACGTGACCGTGCGCGAAATGCAACTGGACCTTTCGCAGGTGACGTTTATGGACAGCGCCGGGCTGGGCGTGGTGCTCGGGCGGTACAAGACGATATCGGCGCGGGGCGGAAGGATGATCGTTTCGGGCGTGCGCCCGCCGGTCGACCGCATCTTCCGCATGTCGGGCATCTACGCGCTCGTGGAGCGGATGTAACCGGGGAGGGACGGCATATGAAAAACAGCATGCACCTGGAGTTTCCGAGCCTTTCGCAGAACGAGGCGTTCGCGCGGAGCGTGGCGGCGGCGTTCGCATCCCAGCTCGACCCGACGATCGAGGAGCTCTCCGATATCCGCACGGCGGTGTCGGAGGCGGTGACAAACGCGATCATCCACGGCTATGAGAATACGCGCGGCACGATCGCAATGGACTGCGCGATCGAGGGCGACACGTTCCGCGTTTCGATCCGGGACGAGGGCGTGGGAATCGCGGATATCGGGCTGGCGCGGCAGCCGTTCTATACCACGCGCCCGGAACTGGAGCGCTCCGGCATGGGCTTTACGGTGATGGAGGCGTTTATGGAGGACGTCGAGGTGACGTCGGAACGCGGGAAAGGCACGCGCGTTTCGATGAAGAAGCGCATCGTAAGCAAGGACGCGTAACATGATCTCCCCCGAGGAAACGAAGGCCCTGCTCGCGCGCGCGAAGGCGGGCGACGCCGAGGCGCGCGATCGGCTGGTGGACGAAAACCTCGCGCTGGTGAAGTCGGTCGTGCGGCGTTATCTCGACCGCGGCGTGGAGTTCGACGATCTCTACCAGCTCGGCTGCATCGGTCTGGTCAAGGCGATCGAGCATTTCGACGAGGCGTTCGACGTACGGTTTTCGACGTACGCCGTTCCCATGATCATGGGCGAGATCCGGCGCTACCTGCGCGACGACGGGCCGGTCAAGGTCAGCCGGTCGCTGAAGGAGGTCAACCGGCGCGCGCTGGCGGCCTGCGAACGGCTGGAGGCGGAGAGCGGGACTTCGCCGGGCGTGCGCGCCATCGCCGAAGCGATCGGCGAGTCGCCGGAGGACGTGGCGCTCGCGCTCGAGGCCTCGCGCGCGACGGTGTCGCTCAATTCGCCGATCGGCGACGACGAGGACGGCGCGACGCGGCAGGACGTTTTGCCGGACGAAACGCGCGAGGAGTCGCTCGTGGACCGCCTGCTCGTGCGCGAACTGCTCGAACGGCTGGACGCGCGCGAGCGGCAGATCATCGTGCTGCGGTACTTTCGGGACTGCACGCAGTCCCGCGTGGCGGAGATGATCGGCGTTTCGCAGGTGCAGGTCTCGCGGCTCGAAACGCGCATCCTCAGAAAACTGCGCGCGCTTGCCGGAATCGCGGAAGACGAATAGCCGGAAAGCCGGCAGAAAAAAAGAAAGCCGCCCAGTGCGGCGCGGACGGTCCAGCTTGTCGATCAAGGGGAACCATTGGAGGCTCTGCCTCCAAACCACCGGCTTAGGGCCGTAACGGCCCTGGGGCATGTATCGAAAAGCACGGCGGTACGGAACCGGCGTCTTTTTCGCCGGTTTATTGTCGCTAAAACCTTGAAATAGCGCTGCTATTCCTGCGGTTTTGTTCCTCAAGCCGACAAAAAATCCGCTCGGCCAGTTCTCACCGCATTTTAAAAACACATCCTAAGAATCCATTTTTGTAAGCGCCCTGGGACAGGGTGTTTACGAGGTCAGGGATTCCCAAGGGACGTGCCCATTGGGTGGGATGCAGGGGTACCCCCCTGCAAAAGAACTTTTTGACAGGCCGAACCGCCCGCTGTGGCGCGGGCGACCGCCACCCCCCGCTTTACGCGCCGATCAGCGCCGCACGGTAGGCGGCAGTCAGCGCTTCGAGCGTCATGCGCGCGTTTGCCGCGCTCGGCGAGGGCAGCGTTTCGCACGCAAGGCCGGTTTCCGGCTCGATCAGCCGGCGGTAGAGCCGCGCCGCGGTCGAACCGGTGCAGAGCACGCGGCGGATCCGCGTGCCGGCAAGCAGCGAGGGAATATCGTTCGGGACGGGGTTCACAATCGAAGCGTCGCTTGCGCCCGCGATGTCGCAGCGAAAAAGCACGTCCCAGAGCGCAAGACGGTGCGAAAGGATCAGCTCGGTCTTCTGCCGCGCATCCGCGGGGAGCGGAACGCCGTATACGCCGGCGAGCGCGGGCCAGAAGCGGTTCTGCGGGTGCGCGTAATAAAACGCCGACTCGCGGGATTTCGGGGAAGGCATCGTGCCGAGGATGAGGATTTCGCTCTCCGCCGATACGATCGGCGGAATCGTATGAAAAACACGCTCCATGGGAAAAGCGTAACCGACGGCGCGCGCTTTTTCAATAGGCGTGTGCAAATTGCGTGGAAAAAGCGTGTCCGGCGGCGCTCCAGCCTGTCAATAAAAGGGGTACGTTGGAGGCTCTGCCTCCAAACCGCCGCTTAGGGTGTGTTTCTAAAAGCACGGTGGTACGGAACCGGCGTCTTTTTCGCCGGTTTATTGTCGCTAAAACCTTGAAATAGCGCTGCTATTCCTGCGGTCTTGCTCCTCAAACCGACAAAAAATCCGCTCGGCCTGTCCTCACCGCATTTTAGAAACACACCCTAGGGCTGTAACGGCCCCAAGAACCCATTTCTGCAAGCGCCCTGGAATAGTAGGGCGCTTGCTGGGTCAGGGATTCCCAAGGGACGTGTCCCCTAGGTGGGGGGCAGGGGGTTTACCCCTGCAAGATGCGCTATTCGCTCGCTTCGCCGAAGCCGAAGATCGCCTGCAGCTTGATGGCCAGCATGCGCTTCATCTTTTCAACGAGGATGGGCTCGCGTGAGGCGGGGTTCCGGTACAGCGTGCACGCAAGGATCGCGCGGGCGGCGGTTAAGAGGTTCTCCGTTCCGTCGATGCGCAGCAGGCCGGATGCTTCCTGCGGGAGCTTCGCGCCGACCGGCGCGTCGAGGAAGAGAAAGTCCGCGTTATGGTACGCCTCGGCCGGATTGTCGGTGACGGCGTAGGTGCCGCCGCTTTTCTTCACGTTGCGTTCGGCGAGCTTGAGCACGGGCGGCTGCAGCTCGTGCGGTTTTTCCTTGCACAGCTGCACGAACTGCATGCCGATCTTGGAGCAGATGAACAGCATGGAGGTGCAGAACGAATCCGCCTTTCCGGCGTACACGGCTTTGCACTCCTCCAGCTTTTTTTCGCCGGGCAGGTGCTCGTACATCGTAATCAGCGCGGCGAGCTCGGCGATGGGCCGCGCAAACGAACTGCCGGCGCTGATGATCGGGATCTCGGCGTACTTGGCAAGCGCCAGCAGCGTTTCGTGCCGCTCGCAGGCGACGATGGCGCAGTCGCAGTTCTCCGAAAGAAGCGTGGCGGTATGCCGCAGCGAGTCCGGCGGTTCGAGCGGCCAGTCGTCGACGGAAACGAACGCGCCGCCGAGTTGGCCGATCGCGGTCTTCAGCGCAAGATCCAGCGGCGCGCCGGCCTGCGCGATATGAAGGGCGACGGTCTGCTTCCTGATCAGCGGCGGATAATACTGCGCGCGGACGCAGGCCTTCAGCGCCGCGCCGAGGTTCATCATCTCCAGCACCTGCTGTTCGGAAAACTCCGTGGTTTCCAAAAAATCCGGCTTGCTCATGGGCGTATTTTGCGCCGCGCGGACGGTTGATTATGCAGCGGCGTTTTGATAAGATAAGTCCATGAAAAACATAGGAAGATTTCTTTCTTATTATAAGCCGCACCGGGCGCTGCTGATTCTCGATCTTGTGTGCGCTTTTTTCATCGCGGCGATCGACATTGCCTACCCGATGCTCACGCAGTATATTCTGCGCACGCTTCTGCCGGAAATGGCGCTGGATTCCAGGCTGGTGCGCGTGTTTGTTCTGCTCATTCTCGGCGCGCTTTTCGCGTATGTGATCCGCGCGGGCCTGCAGTATGTCATCAACTACTGGGGCCACAGGCTCGGCATCCTCATGGAGGCGGATATCCGGAAGGATATCTTTTCGCATATTCAGGAACTCTCGTTCAGTTTCTACGACAAGGTGCGCACCGGCAAGCTCATGTCCCGCCTGACGACCGACCTCTTCGACATCACGGAGCTTGCGCATCACGGTCCGGAGGAGATCCTGATCTCTGGAACGACCGTGATCGGTGCGTTCGTCTGCATGATGTTCGTTGAATGGCGGCTCGCGCTGGCGCTTCTGTGCATCGTGCCGGTCGGGATCTATTACGTGATGAGGATCCGCATACAGATGCGAAGGTCCTCCATCGCCGTAAAGGAGCGCGTCGCGGAGATCAACGCGAGCATCGAGTCCTCCATCTCCGGCGCGCGCGTGGCCAAGGCGTTCACCAACGAGGGTCACGAACTGGAGAAGTTCGACGAGGGGAACGCGCGGTTCGTGCACGCGAAGGACCGGTTCTATATGTACATGGCGTTCTTTCACAGCGGCATGGAGTTCTTCATCGGCATGTTCAACCTCGTCGTGCTGGCGGTGGGCGGGTATCTGATCTACAGCAGCAGCCTTGATCCGATCCTGCTGATCACGTTCACGCTCTATATCTCCACGTTCGTCCAGCCGCTCAAGAAGCTCGCTTCGTTTGCGGAGCAGTACGTTCTGGGCATGGCGGGTTTCACGCGCTTCTGCGAGATCATGGACATCGAGCCGGACATCAAGGACAAGCCCGGCGCGCCGGCGCTGGAGCACGTGCAGGGGAATATCCGGTTTACGGACGTTTCGTTTGCATACGAAAACGGGCGGAGCGTGCTTTCCCATATCAACCTCGATATCCCGGCGGGCAGGACGCTCGCGCTGGTCGGCCCGTCCGGCGGCGGAAAGACGACGCTGTGCCACCTGATCCCGCGCTTCTACGAGCTGCGGTCGGGATCGATCACGATCGACGGCTACGACATCCGGGACGTGACGCTGCTTTCGCTGCGCAGGAACGTGGGCATCGTGCAGCAGGACGTGTTCCTGTTTGCGAGCAGCGTGATGGAGAACATCCGCTACGGGCGCATCGACGCGACCGACGAGGAGGTCATAGCCGCGGCGAAGCGCGCGCACATCCACGACGAGGTCATGCGCTTTCCGAACGGCTACGCCACCGAGGTCGGCGAACGCGGGCTTCTGCTCTCGGGCGGGCAGAAGCAGCGCGTTTCGATTGCGCGGCTGTTTCTGAAGAATCCGCCGATTTTGATCCTGGACGAGGCGACGAGCGCGCTCGACACCGTGACCGAACAAGATATCCAGCAGGCATTCGAGGAGCTGTCCGTCGGGCGCACCACGCTTGTGATCGCGCACCGCCTGTCCACCGTCAAGCATGCCGACGAGATCGTCGTGCTCGACGAAAACGGAATCCGCGAGCGGGGTACGCACGACGAACTGATGCGCCTTGGCGGCCTGTATGCGCGGCTGTATCGGGCCACGATGGTGGAGTGACGGCAAACCGTCCTCGACGTTTTCGGCGGCCTCCGGATGGAAAAGAACAGACTGCACAGCGCTGAGCGAGCCAAAATCGGGCTCGCTTCAGTTTGCCGATAAGGGGGAGCGTTGGAGGCTCTGCCTCCAAACCACCGCTCAGGGCCGTAACGGCCCTAAGAACCCGTTTTCGCCGGCGACAAGGGCGCTGGCGGGGTCGGGAATTCCCAAGGGACGTGTCCCTTGGGTGGGGTGCAGGGGTAAAACCCCTGTAAAAGAACTTTTTTGACAGTCTGCAGCGAGCCAAAATCGGGCTCGTTTTTTTAATGCCGGCGACGGCGTGAAAAGCGGAAACGACGCGCGATTTTAAATATCATCAGATGGAGTCCAAACGGAAAACCGGCGCGTTTCCCGCATGAAAGCGCGTTCCCGGCGCAGACTAGCGTCCGTGCGAGGAATTATCGTTCTGGAATGCGTTTTATATGCGCTGCTGCTGAGCGCGCTGTTCATTCCCGTGCGGCTTGCCGTCCGCATGACCGCCTCGCTGCGGGACGGGCGGGGAGAGGCGGCCGCGCGCTGGCTGTTGTTTTCAATGCGCGCGCCGCTCTTCCTTTCGGTCTCCGGCATGCCGCCGATGACGCTCGAGATCCTGCGAAAGGACGGCACGACGCACCGAAAGCTCTGGCCCGCGGCGCGCGAAAAGGAACCGGGGCCGTGGGAGCGGGCCGTGCTTGCCGCGCTGCGGATCCGGCGCGCGCGGATCGACTGGACGTTCGGCATCGAGGGAGAACCGGCGATGGGAGCGCTGCTTTGCGGGCTGCTCGGCACGGCGACGGAGGAGCTCTTCGTCATGCTCGGCGAGCGGGTCGAGATCGGGAGCGACGCGATCCGCGTTTCGGTGAACCTCGCGGAGCGGCAGGATGCGCTGCTACTGAATTTGGAAGGCATAGGAAGCGTGCGCGCGGCGGATATTATGGAAAGAAGATGGCGCATGCGCCGGGACGCGCGGAGGACACGGCCGCAGAGCCGGCCGCCGCGCGCAAACGCGTGCGCCGACGAATGAAGGGACGAGAAACATGGCGCATCCGCTGGAAAACATCATGGAAACGGCAGTGGCAAAGCTAAGGGAGCTTGTGGACGCAGACACCGTCGTCGGGAAGCCCGTGCAGATATCGGAGGGCACGCTCGTGATCCCCGTTTCGCGCGTCTCGCTCGGGTTCCTATCGGGCGGCGGCGAGTACGGGACGAAGAATCCCGTGCTCAAGAGCGGGTTTTCGCTGGACGGCAGCAACCGCGCGTACCCGTTCGCGGGCACCACGGCGGCGGGCGTGGGGATCAAGCCGGTCGCGTTCCTCTGCGTGCAGGGCGAGCGCGTCAGCGTGCTGCCGGCCGAGACGGAGGAGCCGCTCGACCGGCTGATCGCTTCGGCGCCGTCGCTGATGAACGAAATGCGGCAGATGGTCCTGCAGCTGATGAAGGAACGGCGCGGGGAATGAGGAGAAGGCGCGCGGTGCTCGCGCTGCTTCTGTGCGCGGCGTTTCTGACGGCGCCGTGCCCCGCTTCCGGCGAAACGGACGGCGGCGGGTCCGCGCCGGCGGGGGACGAAAGCGCGCTCTGCGTCAAAGAGGCGCCGGAGGTGAGCGCGGTCGGCGCGGTCCTGTTTGAGCGGGACTCGAAGCGTATGCTCGCCGGCGTCAACGAGCACGCCGCGCTGCCCATGGCGAGCACGACCAAGATCATGACGGCTCTGCTCGCCGTGGAATGCTGCGATCTCGATGAAACCGTCGAGGTGGCGGACTGCGCGGTCGGCGTGGGCGGATCGAGCATCTACTTAAACCGCGGCGAAACCATGTCGATGCGGGACCTGCTCTACGGCCTGATGCTCACGAGCGGGAACGACGCCGCCGTTGCCATCGCCGTGCATATCGACGGCTCGGTGGAGGCGTTCAGCGCGCGTATGAACGCGCGCGCCGCCGAGATCGGCTGCCGGGACACCTGCTTTGCAAATCCAAACGGACTGCCGGACGACGCGCATTACACAACGGCGTACGATCTCGGGCTCATCGCCGCGACGGCGATGCAGAACGAGACCTTCCGCACGGTCGTTTCGACGACCTACTATCAGACGACCACGGGCGATTACATCCGCACGTTCAAAAACAAGAACCGGCTGCTGTGGCAGTACGAAGGCGGCTGCGGGGTGAAAACGGGATATACGAAGGCGGCGGGGAACTGCCTTGTGTTTTCGGCGGAGCGCGGCGGCATGACGCTTGTTGGCGTGCTGCTCAACGCGCCGGAGCGCTGGAAGGACGCGGCGGCGCTGCTCGATTACGGCTTTGCGAGCGTCTCGCTCAAAACGCTCGTCGACGCGGAGCGCCCGCTGGCGAGCGTTGCCGTGACCGGCGGCGAAAAAAAGGAATTGGCGGTCTACCCAAAAGAAGATATACTGTATCCGACGGCGGCGGACGGAAGCGACGAGATCGACTGGGCGTTCGACGCGTACGACGCGATCGCGGCGCCCGTGACCGCCGGACAGACGGTCGGAGAGCTTCGGCTGCGCGTGAACGGCGTGACGGTGAAAACCGTTTCGCTGGTCGTGCGCGAGGATGCCGCGGCCGCCGGATGGATCGACTATTTCAGGCGCGTGCTGGAGGATTGGGCGGCATAGCGGCGCGCGCGGGGGAGGAAGCGCGATGCGGCTGCAGAAATATCTGGCGGAGGCCGGGGTCGCTTCCCGGCGCGCCTGCGAGGAACTGATCGGGGCGGGCCGCGTATTTGTCAACGGCGAGGCCGCCAGGATCGGGCAAAGCGTCGAACCCGGACGCGACGAAGTTACGCTCGACGGCAAGAAAGTCGGCGCGGCGGAGCCGAGCGTCACGGTGGCGCTGTACAAGCCGCGCGGCGTAGTGAGCACGTCCGACGACCCCCAGGGCAGAAAGACCGTCCAGGCGTACGTGCGCGACATCCCCGCGCGCCTCTACAACGTCGGGCGGCTCGACATCAACTCGGAGGGGCTGCTGCTTATGACCAACGACGGCGAGCTGGCGTACCGCATGACGCACCCGAAGTTCGCGGTGGAAAAGACGTATTACGCCGTCTGCGACGGAAGGCTGTCCGCTTCGGAAATCGCCTGCCTCGTCAACGGCGTCCGGCTCGAGGACGGGCAGACCGCGCCGGCGCGGGTGGAGCATGTCCGGCCGACCAAGGCGGGGGACACGTCGTTTCTGATCACGATCCACGAGGGCAGGAACCGGCAGGTGCGGCGCATGCTCGAGGCGGTGGGGCACAGAACGCTCCTGCTCAAGCGCGAGCGATTCGGGCCGATCCGCCTGGGCGATCTGAAACCGGGCGAATCGCGGCGGCTCACGGATGCGGAGACTGCCGCGCTGAGGCGCGAGCTTGGGCTTTGAAACGGAACCGGCGGGACGACCGCCGGCTTTCTGTTTCTATTCACCGCGAACGAAAGAACGGAGAAATTATTTTTCATCGTCCGGCAGGAATGGCAGGAAACATGTCGAATATGTAGAAAGAGGGCGAGGATGAGGATATATCGTTCCACTTCTAAACAAGCATGCGGAGGTATACAGAATGTCAACTTTGCTCAGCACGATCCTGCTTGGGTTGGGCACTGTGTTTGTCGGTCTGATCGTATTGATTTTTATCATCAAACTTGCGAGCGCGATCATTCGCTCATTTGAAAAGAAAAACAAAAAAGCGGCACCTGAGACCGCCGCTGCGGATGCGGACGCGGCTGTGATTCCGGACCGCGGGGCGGTTGTCGCCGCCGTTTCCGCCTGCATTGCGACCGTGATGGGCGCGGATGTGGCGGGACTCAGGATCGTTTCAATGAAAAAAATCGATTGAATTCGATTGGATACACAAAAGGAAATATCGGAGGTAAGTATGCGTAATTTCTTAGTCAACGTCAACGGAACGAAGTATGAAGTCGCCGTAGAGGAAATCGACGCGAAGGCCGCTCCCGCAGCGAAGCAGCCGGCGGCGCCCGCTCCCGCACCGCAGGCCGCGCCAGCAAAGGCCGCAGCCGCGCCCGCGGGCGGAACGCAGGTTACGTGCCCGATGCCCGGGACCATCATGGCCGTCAACGTCAAGGAAGGCGAAGCGGTCAAGGCCGGACAGGCGATTTTTGTGCTCGAAGCGATGAAGATGGAAAGCGATATCCCCGCGCCGGTCTCCGGCACGATCGCCGGCATCGTCGTTTCGAAGGGCGCTTCCGTGGAGACGGGCAGCCTGCTTTGCACGATACAGTAAGAGGGCCCTGCCGATGACGGAATTTCTGCTGGAGTTTCTGAAAACGACGGGGTTTTATCAGGTGTTCCAATCGCCGCTGAACCTGATCATGATCCTGATCGCATGCGTGCTTCTGTACCTGGCGATCGTGAAGAAGTTTGAACCGCTGCTGCTGTTGCCGATCGCGTTCGGCATGCTGCTGACCAACCTTCCCGGCGCGGGTCTGTTCCACGAGGAGTTCTTCCGGAAAGTGGTGACGGATACGTCCGGCCACATTTCCTACGCGGTGGACTGGGCGAAGCTGGGCGACCCGAAACAGGCGGGCCTGATCGATTACCTGTATCTCGGCGTCAAACTCGGCATCTACCCGTGCCTGATCTTCATGGGTGTCGGCGCGATGACCGATTTCGGGCCGCTGATCGCGAACCCGAAGAGTCTGATTTTCGGCGCCGCCGCACAGATCGGCATCTACGTTGCGTTTGTTCTGGCCATGCTGCTCGGGCAGTGGACCTGGGCGTGCAATGCGCTCGGCATCACGTTCGACGCCAATGCGGCCGCATCCATCGGCATCATCGGCGGCGCGGACGGGCCAACGGCAATTCTGGTGACGACCAAGCTCGCGCCGCAGCTGCTCGGGCCGATCGCGGTCGCCGCGTACTCCTACATGGCGCTTGTGCCGGTCATCCAGCCGCCGATCATGAAGGCGCTCACAACCAAAAAGGAGCGCGCGATCCATATGACGCAGCTGCGCAGCGTGAGCAAGACCGAGAAGATCATCTTCCCGATCATAACGACCGCGTTCGTGTCGTTCCTGCTTCCGTCCGCTGCGCCGCTCATCGGCTCGCTGATGCTGGGGAACCTGTTCCGCGAGTGCGGCGTTGTGGACCGGCTGAGCAGGACCACGCAGAACGAGTTGATCAACATCGTGACGATCTTCCTCGGCGTATCCGTCGGCGCGACGGCCACGGCAAGCACGTTCCTGCAATGGAACACCATCGCGATCATGATCCTCGGCGTGCTCGCGTTTGCCGGCGGCACCGCGGGCGGCGTGCTGCTTGTGAAGTTTGCAAACCTCTTTACGAAGAAGAAGATGAATCCGCTCATCGGCAGTGCGGGCGTGTCCGCGGTTCCGATGGCGGCGCGCGTATCGCAGTCCGTGGGGCGCGAGGAGGATCCGACGAACTTCCTGCTCATGCACGCCATGGGTCCGAACGTAGCCGGTGTGATCGGCTCCGCGATCGCGGCGGGCGTGTTCCTCGCGCTGTTCGGCTGATGAAACCGTGGCGGCCGCCATGCCGGAGCAGGCCGGACGCGCCGCCGAAAGGAGAATGTGCATGAAGAAACTCTATATTACCGATACGATCCTGCGGGACGCGCATCAATCCCGGGCCGCGACGCGCATGCGCATCGAGGACATGCTTCCCGCCTGTGAAATACTCGACTCGATCGGCTACTGGTCGCTCGAGATGTGGGGCGGCGCGACGTTCGACGCCTGCCTGCGCTTTCTGAACGAGGACCCCTGGGAGCGGCTCAGAAAGCTCCGCAAGGCGCTGCCGAACACCAAGCTGCAGATGCTTTTCCGCGGACAGAACATCCTCGGCTACAAGCACTACGCGGACGACGTGGTCGAGCAGTTCTGCCGCAAGGCCATCGAAAACGGCATCGACGTGATCCGCATCTTCGACGCGCTCAACGACCCGCGTAACCTCGAGGCCGCGATCCGCTTCACGAAAAAGTACGGCGGAATCTGCGAGCCCGCGATCAGCTATACGATCTCGCCCGTGCACAACGAGGATTACTTCGTCAACCTGGCCAAGGAGCTCGTGCAGATGGGCGCGGATACGATCTGCATCAAGGACATGGCGAACCTCCTCCTGCCGTACGAGGCGTATTCTCTCGTCAAACGGCTCAAGTCCGAACTGGACGTGCCGGTCCACCTGCATACGCACAATACGAGCGGCACGGGCGATATGGTGTATCTCATGGCCGCACAGGCGGGCGTGGATATTGTGGACTGCGCGCTCTCGCCGTTCGGCAACGGCACGTCGCAGCCCGCCACGGAGCCGCTGGTCGCCACCTTGGCCGGCACGGAGCGCGATACGGGGCTCGACTTAAAGAAACTCTCCGAGGCGGCGAAGCTCTTCCGCCCTGTGGCGGACCGCATGCTCGCGGATGGAACGATCTCCGTCAAGGCGCTCGGCGTGGACATCAACACGCTCCTGTACCAGGTTCCGGGCGGCATGCTTTCGAACCTGATCTCACAGCTCAAGCAGGCCCACGCGGACGACAAGTATTACGACGTGCTCGCGGAGGTTCCGCGCGTGCGCAAGGACTTCGGGTATCCGCCGCTCGTTACGCCCACAAGCCAGATCGTCGGCACGCAGGCGGTGCTGAACATCCTTAACGGCGAGCGGTACAAGATCTTCACCAAGGAGTCCAAGGCGCTGCTGCGGGGCGAATACGGCAGACTGCCCGGGCCGGTCAACGAAGAGGTGCGCAAAAAGGCCATCGGAGACGAGACCGTGATCACCTGCCGCCCGGCCGACCTGCTTAAGCCCGAGCTGGACAAGTACCGCGAGGAGATCAAGGACCATATCCGTCAGGAGGAGGACGTGCTCAGCTACGCGCTCTTCCCGCAGGTCGCGCTGAAGTTCTTCGAAGCGCGCGAGGCGGCGGAGCGGAAAGCGGCCGAACCGGAGGAGACGGGCGTGCGCGAACTGTACGTGGAGGATCTCGGGGCGTAATGCGCCAGCTGCCGAATATCCTTTCGGGACTGAGGCTGCTGCTGGTCGGCGCGTTCGTGGTGCTGTTTGCGGAAGGCAGATATCTTGCGGCGCTTTCGCTGTTCATCTTTGCGTTCTTTACCGACGTGCTGGACGGGCATCTTGCGCGCTTGCACGGCTGGGTGACGAACCTCGGTAAGCTGCTCGATCCGCTTGCGGACAAGACGATGACGCTCGCGGCGCTGGTGTGCATCTACATCGGCAAGCACAGGACGGTCTATCTCGTTCTGTTCCTGATGATGCTCGTCAAGGAATTGCTCATGATCGTCGGCGGCCTCTTCATGGCGAAGCGGAACGTTGTGGCCACGGCGCAGTGGCCCGGAAAGATCGCCACTGGGCTGTTTGCGGTGGGCGTGATGCTTTCGCTGCTCTCGTTCCTGCCGCTGAGCGTCGGACCGTGGGACCTTGCGCTGCTCGGCGCGGCGACGGCGATGTCGTATTTTGCGCTGGGCTACTATGCCGTGACGCAGCTTGCCCGCGCGTTTCCCGGCGGCGGACGGCCGTTTGGAGCCGGGAAGGAGCGATCCGCCGCGCAGGCGGAAGGCGAGGGCCCCCGGGACGCGGCGAAATAGTGCTTGCAATGCCGCCGCGCGGGTGCTAAAATAAGCGTGTTGGATGTGTGAACTTGATGCGGAGAGTGGGGAAACCCACTCTTTCGTTTTGAAGGGTGCCGGTCCCCAGAGAAGTGCCGGCGTGCGCGGAAAACGAGGAACGGCGCGGGAGGATTTTAATTGAAAACGACGCAGCGTGTCGAGGAACTGACGAGGGCGGTTGTCGAATCGCTCGGGTTCGAGCTGTGCGATGTGGAATTCAAGAAGGAGTACGGTAACTGGGTGCTCACGCTCTATATCGACCGGCCCGGCGGCGTGAGCATCGACGACTGCGAGTGCGTGAGCAAGGCGGTCGACCCCGTTCTGGACGAGGCCGATCCCATCGAAGCGCCGTACTACCTCTCCGTTTCTTCGCTCGGCATCGACCGTCCGCTCAAAAAGGACGCGGACTTTCAGCGCAGCGTCGGCAAGCGGATTGAGATCAGGCTCTATGCGCCGAAGGACGGCAGGAAGGAATACCGCGGCGAACTGACCGCCTTTACCGATGCCGAGATCACCGTTCAGACGGAAGAGGGGACGGTTGTTTTCGAACGCAAGGATATCGCTCTGGCGCGGCCGGAGCTGGTTTTTTAGGCCGCGGAGAGACGCGGCGGAATCTATTGAAGGAGTATCGATACGGGATGAACACAGAGTTTGTCGAGGCGCTGAACGCGCTGGAGAAGGAGCGCGGCATCAGCAAGGAGGTTTTGATTTCGGCCATTGAGGCGGCACTGACGTCCGCCTATAAACGGAATTTCGGCGCGACGGCGAACGTGCGCGCGGAGGTGGACCCGGAGAGCGGGGAGTTTCGCATCTTTGCCTCGAAGGCGGTCGTGGAAACGGTTGAGAACCCGATCAACGAGATCTCCCTGACCGACGCGAAGCGCGTGAATCCGCTTTACGAGATCGGCGACGTGCTCGAAGAGGAGATCAAGACGCGCGAGTTTTCCCGCATCGCCGCGCAGACGGCCAAGCAGGTCGTCGTGCAGCGCATCCGCGAGGCGGAGCGCGGCGTGATCTACGAGGAATACGTCGAAAAGGAAAACGAAGTGCTCACCGCCATCGTGCAGCGCGTGGAGAAGGGCAACGTGTATGTCGAACTCGGCAAAACGGACGGCATCCTGACGCCGAACGAAATGATCCCCGGGGAGAACTACGAAAACAACGACCGCATCAAGGTATATGTGCTCGAGGTCCGCAAGGACAGCAAGGGCCCGCAGGTGCTCGTTTCGCGCACGCATCCGGGGCTGGTCAAGCGGCTCTTCGAGCTGGAGGTGCCGGAGATCCAGAGCGGCGTGGTGCAGATCAAGTCCATCGCGCGCGAGGCGGGGTTCCGCACGAAGGTCGCGGTGCATTCGACCGATATGCAGGTCGACGCGGTCGGCGCGTGCGTGGGGCAGCGCGGCTCGCGCGTGGAGCGCATCGTGGCCGAGCTGCACAATGAAAAGATCGACATCATCGAGTGGGACTCGGACTCGGCGGTCTATATCGCCAAGGCGCTGAGCCCTGCGAAGGTGCTCATGGTCTATATCAACGAGGAGGAGAAGGCGGCCAAGGTCGTCGTGCCCGACACGCAGCTTTCGCTCGCCATCGGCAAGGAAGGGCAGAACGCGCGCCTTGCCGCGAAGCTGACCGGCTGGAAGATCGACATCAAGAGCCAGACGCAGGCCGAGGAGGCCATGGAGTCGATCTACGACGAAACGTATCCCGACGAAGAAAGGGAGTAAGCGGTGGCGAAGAAGATCCCGATGCGCATGTGCGTATCCTGCCGCGAGATGCGGCCCAAGAAGGAGATGAAGCGCGTCGTGCGCACGCCGGAAGGGGCCGTGATCGTGGACAAAACGGGACGCGCGAACGGGCGCGGGGCGTATCTGTGCGGCAGGACGGCGTGCCTGGACAAAGCGGTTAAGTCAAAGGCGCTCGAACGGGCGCTGGAAACGAAGATCGACGCCGAAACCTACGACGCGCTCAGAAGGGAATGCTCCGATGAAGGCGGGTATGAAACGCGCTGACGCGGTCGGGTTTGCGATGAAGGCCGGGCGGCTCCGCTCGGGCAGCTATGCCGTGGAAAAGCTGGTGCGCGCCGGAAGGGCGCGTCTGGCGCTCATGGACGAAGCGGCGTCCGAAGGCACGAAGGAACGGTTTTCGGCGCTGTGCGCCGCGAATGGGACGGAGCTGATCTCCTTTTCCGAACTGGGACGATGGATCGGGAAACCCGGACACATGCTGGCCGCGGTGACCGACGAACATTTTGCAAATATGATCAAATGCGCGTCGGCGGAAGAAAAACCGCCGGCGGCGAACGCGGGGGTAATGACCGAATGGCAAAAACAAATCTGACGGAATCGGCAAACGAACTGCAGGCGGGCGTAAAGAGTCTGCTCGAGCGGCTTGCGCTGACGCAGGCGGCGGTGGGGGAACTGCTCGTTTCGGTTCGCCAGTCCGAGGGCGAGATGATCGAAAAGGAGGAGTTCGAGCGCAAGTCGCGCGAGGAGCGCGAGCGCATGGAGCGCCTCCACGAGATGCTTGTTTCCGATAAGGACAATGTCGTTCACGTCGGCGGGACCGGCGAGGAAGAAGCCGAGGCGGAGCAGGCAGCCGGCGAACCGGCGGCCGGCGAACCGGAAGCCGCCGCGAGTGCAGTTCCCGCCGCGGAACCGCCGAAGCCCGCGCCGAAAGCGCCGGAACAGCCGGCCGAACCGCCGAAGAAGAGCTCCGGCGGTTACGAGGCGCGCGTCATTACGCCGCGGGAGGACCGCCGCCGTCCGCAGCAGACGCGGGACGGGTATGCGCCGCGTCCGCAGACGCAGAGCCGCACGCCCGGATACGCGCCGCGCCCGCAGGGGACGAAGCCGCCGTTTGCTCCGCGCGGACCGCGCACAACATCCCCCACGATTCCGCCTTCGCCCGCAGCGGGCACGAAGGAACGCGTGAGCAATTACGATCCCAACAGGAGCGCATATGTGCGCTCGCGTGAAAACGACAACAGAAAATCGAAAAACAAGAAAGCGATTGCGCGTGAGACCGCGCCGAGCGTAAAGAATTGGGATGAGGACAGCCCTGCGGGCAGCCGGAAACTCAAGCGCGGTGCAAAGCAGCCGGTCCGCAGACCGGAACCCGTCGTGATCGAGAAGGCGGTGATCACAACGGATACCATAACGGTCAAGGAGCTCTCCGAAAAGATCGGCAAACCCGCGGCGGAGATCATCAAAAAACTCTTCCTGCTCGGCGTGCCGAAGACCATCAACGAGGATATCGATTTCGACACCTGCGAGCTCATCGCCTCCGATTTCGGCATCGAGCTGGAACACAAGGTCGCCAAATCGTTCGAGGAAGTGCTTACCGACAGCGCGGACGACGCGGACAAGCCGGAACTGCTCAGGCCGCGCCCGCCGGTCGTAACGATCATGGGCCACGTCGACCACGGCAAGACCTCGCTGCTCGACGCAATCCGCCACAGCAGCGTGACCGAGGGCGAAGCCGGCGGCATCACGCAGCATATCGGCGCCTACACCGTACAGTGCAAGGGCAGGCAGATCACGTTTATCGACACGCCGGGCCACGAAGCGTTCACCTCGATGCGCGCGCGCGGCGCGCAGGTGACGGATATCGTCATTCTTGTCGTCGCCGCGGACGACGGCATCATGCCGCAGACCGTAGAGGCGATCAACCACGCGAAGGCGGCGGGCGTGCCGATCGTGGTGGCGATCAATAAGATGGACCGCCCGGAGGCCAACGCCGAGCGCGTCAAGCAGCAGCTCACCGAGTACGAGCTGGTGTCCGAGGAATGGGGCGGGCAGACGATCGTCGTGCCCGTGTCGGCAAAGACCCACATGGGCCTCGACAGCCTGCTTGAAATGGTTCTCCTGCAGGCGGACGTGCTGGAACTCAAGGCGAACCCGGACCGTCTGGCGAAGGGCACGATCATCGAGGCCAAGCTCGACAAGGGCCGCGGCCCGATCGCGACGGTGCTCGTGCAGAACGGCACCCTGCGCCGCGGCGACACCATCGTAGCCGGCACGGCCTACGGCAAGGTGCGCGGCATGATCGACGACCGGGGCCGGAACGTCGGCGAGGCGGGACCCTCCACGCCAGTGGAGGTGCTCGGCTTCAGCGAGGTGCCGGAGGCGGGCGATACGCTCAACGTCGCGGAGGTCGATAAGCTCTCGCGTCAGGTCGCCGAGGAGCGGCGCAACAAGATCAAGGCCGCGCAGCTCAAGAGCAAGAGCCGCGTTTCTCTCGACGAGCTGTTTACGCAGATGGCCGAGGATGAGCTCAAGGAGCTCAACATCATCGTCAAGGCGGACGTGCAGGGCTCCGTGGAGGCGGTCAAGCAGGCGCTCGAAAAGCTCAGCAACGACGAGGTGCGCGTACGCTGCATCCACGGCGGCGTGGGCGCGATCACCGGCACGGACATCATGTTCGCGTCCGCGTCGAACGCCATCGTCATCGGCTTCAACGTGCGGCCGGATTCCGGCGCGCGCGCGCTGGCCGAGAAGGAAAATGTGGACGTGCGCACCTACCGCATCATCTACAACGCGATCGACGACGTGACCAACGCCATGAAGGGCATGTTCAAGCCGGTCTTTCAGGAAACGGAGCTTGGCCGCGCGACGGTCCGGGAGCTGTTCAAGGTATCGGGCGTGGGCACGATCGCCGGTTCGTACGTCAACGAAGGAAAGATCACGCGCAACGCGCAGATCCGCATCGTGCGCGACGGCGTCGTGGTGCACGAAGGGAAAATCGCCTCCCTGCGCCGGTTCAAGGACGACGCGAAGGAGGTTGCCGCGGGCTTCGAGTGCGGCATCGGCATCGAGAACTTCAACGACCTGAACGAAGGCGACGTGATTGAGGCGTACGTCGTCGAGGAAGTTGAACGTACATAATACGGTATCGCTGCGTCCGCCGCCGTTTCGGCGAGCGCGCCGCGGCGGGGAGGTTGCAGTATGTCGTCGATTCGCTCGGGGCGAGTGAACGAAGAGGTCAAAAAAACGATCAGCGCGATTGTGCGCGAAATGAAGGACCCCCGCATTTCGCCGATGACCACGCTTACGCACGTAGAGGTCACAAGCGATTTCAAATACGCCAAAGTCAAGGTTTCCGTTTACGACGAGGACGAATCCAGGCGGCTTGAAAGCGTGGACGCGCTCAATCATGCCGCCGGGTTCATCGCGCACGAACTCGGCTCCCGCATGCGCATCCGCTGCGTGCCGAGCCTGAAGTTTACGCTGGACAACAACATCGCCTACAGCGCGCACATATCGGAAATCCTTCAGCAGCTGCACCAGAACGAGGGGAAGGAGTGACGGGACATGCTGCAGGACGCCGTCCGTTTTCTGCGGGCGCATGACGATTTCATCCTGATCGCGCACGTTTCGCCGGACGGCGACACGCTCGGCAGCAGTTTCGCGCTCTACGGCGCGCTGCTGGAGCTTGGAAAGACGGCGCAGATCGTCTGCGAGGACACGGTCCCCGCGATCTACCGGTTCCTGCCGTTTTCGAACCGGCTCACGGCTCCCCGGGAGGCGCGGCCCGCTGAGGCGGTCGTCTGCGTGGACTGCGCGGACCTTGGGCGCGCGGGTGCCTGCGAGCCCCTGTTTGCGGGCGCGAAATATACGCTCAACATCGACCATCACGGCACGAACGGCCGCTATGCGGCGGAAAACTTCGTGCAGCGCGCGGGCGCGACGGGCGAACTGATCTATAACGTTCTGATCAACCTCAAGCTCGGGCTCACCAGGGATATCGCAAGCTGCCTGTATGCGGCGATCACGACCGATACGGGGAACTTTTCCTATTCCAACACCACGCCGGACACGCTGCGCATCGCGGCGGAGTTGCTGGATATCGGCATCGACCTGCCGTATCTGAACCGCTGCCTGTTCCGCACCGTGCCGTATCACAAAATTCGCCTGCACGCGCTCGCGGTGACCAAGTCCCGCCTCTGCGAGCACGGGCGCATCGGCATTTCCCTGATCACGCAGGAGGACATCCGTTCCTGCGGCGCAACCGACGAGGACGCGGAGGGCATCATCGATTCGCTCCGCGATATCGACACCGTCGAGGTGGCCGCGCTGCTGCGGGAAGGGACGGACGGGCTGATCCGCGTGAGTCTGCGCGGGAAGACCTGCGCAAACGTAAGCAGGATCGCAACGCGCTTCGGCGGCGGCGGACATCGCTTCGCCGCGGGCTGCACGCTCGATCCGCCCATCGAACAGGCCGGCGAAAAGATCCTTGCCGCGGCGGTGGAACTGCTCTGTGGGGAAAACGACTGACATGGACGGCGTGATCGTTCTGCTCAAGCCGCCCGGCATGACCTCGAGCAACGCGGTTTACGACATACGGAAACTCTGCGGCGAGAAGCGGGCCGGTCATCTCGGCACGCTCGACCCGGCGGCGGCCGGCGTGCTGCCGGTTTGCCTGGGCCGCGCGACGAAGCTGTTCGACCTGCTGGTGGACAAGGATAAGGAATACGTGTTCGAACTGACGTTCGGCGCGCGGACCGACACGCAGGACGTATACGGGCGCGTGCTGGCGCGGGGCGGCGGAACGGTCGCCCGCGGGGAACTGGAAGGCGTGCTGCCGTCGTTTCTCGGCGAACAGAGGCAGACGGCACCGATCTATTCCGCCCTCAAGGTGGACGGCAGAAAGATGTACGATCTTGCGCGCGCAGGGCAAGCGGTGGAGCCGAAAACACGCCCGGTGCGCATCGACGCGCTGGAACTGCTCGATCAAACCGGCGAACGGCGTTTCCTGCTCCGAACGGTCTGTTCGCGCGGCACGTATATCCGCTCGCTCTGCGAAAGCATCGCCGACAGGCTCGGGACGGTCGCGTATCTGTCGTTTCTGCTGCGCACGCGGACCGGACCGTTTTCGGTTGCGCAGGCGGCGAGCGTCCCGGAACTGCGGCTTGCGGCGGAGCAGGGCGTTCTTTCAAAACGGATCGTCTCCTGCGAGGAGGCGCTCTCGTTTCTGCCGGCGGTGCGCCTGCCGGGAAATCGGCGCACGCCGACTGCGAACGGGCTGGACACGCGCGTGCCGGGCGCGGCCGACGGGTTCTGCCGCGTCTATGCGGGCGGCACGTTTCTCGGCGCGGGGAAGGTGACTTCCGGCGCGCTGAAGCTCGCGATTCATTTATACTGAGGAAGACCTATGGCAAAGACAGCACAAACCGCCGTCGCGCTCGGCATGTTCGACGGCGTGCATATCGGTCACAGGGCGCTGATTGCGCATTTGACGGAGGAAGCGAAGAAACGGCGCGCCGAACCCGTGGTCTGCACGTTTTCCAATCATCCGATGGACGTGCTCGGCAACGGCGCGAAGCTGCTTACCGGGGTAAAGGAGCGAAACGCGATCCTGCGCTCGCTCGGCGTTTCCGAGGTGTGCAGCGAGCCGTTCACGGAGCGGATCGCCGCGCTGTCCCCGGAGGCATTTGCCGACGAGCTTTGCAGGCAGCGGGACGTACGGCTCGTTGCCGTGGGGTACAATTATTCCTTCGGCGCGGGCGGGCGCGGCACGCCGGAAACGCTGGCGCGGCTGGGCGAAGAGCGCGGATTTTCCGTGGACGTGATCCCGCCCGTGCTCTGCGAGGGGGAACCCGTTTCGAGCACGCGGATCCGCCGGGCGATCGAGGCGGGGGACGTCGAGCAGGCGGCGGCGATGCTGGGCAGGCGGTACTCGCTTTCGGGGCGCGTGGTGAAGAACCGGCGCATTGGCCGCAGGATCGGATTTCCGACGGCGAATATCGAACTCGACCCGCGCCGCGTGCTTCCGAAGATCGGCGTATACGCAACCTACACGTACGTCGGCGGCGCGGCGTACCGGTCGATCACGAACATCGGCACCAACCCGACCGTCGGCGGCGAACGGCTCACGATCGAGACGCATCTGCTCGGCTTCGACGAGGACGTCTACGGGAAGGACATGACCGTTGCGTTTCGCTTCTTCATCCGGGGCGAGCGGACGTTTGAGAGCGTGGACGCGCTGCGCGGGCAGATCGAACGCGACGCCGCGCTCGCGGCGTCCGTCAGGGCGTAATGAAAACGCGGCGCAGGCGGACGGAATCGGGTTTGTAAAAATTTGCGTTCGATTGTTTACAACGCGGAACGGATATGCTATAGTAGCACCGTATTTTTGACCGCTTACCGGGCGTAGCGACACTCCGACGCTTCTGCTCAGTCTGCGGGGATAAGAAAAAGGAGAAAGACCATGACAAAACAGGAGATCATCGAAAAATACGCGCTTCACGAGGGGGATACCGGTTCCCCGGAGGTTCAGATCGCTCTCTTAACGGAGCGGATCAACCACCTCAACGAGCACCTGAAGCTCCACACCAAGGACCATCACTCCCGCCGCGGACTGCTGAAGATGGTCGGCCAGCGCAGAGGCCTGCTCAACTACCTCAAGGAGAAGGACATCGAGCGCTACAGAGCGATCGCGGCAAGCCTGAACATCCGTATCAAGTAAAGGGCAAGGCGGGGCTGTTCCCGCCTTTCTTTTTGTATGGTAGGGGCTGCGGTCCGCGCTTTTGCAGCGCCGCACGGGAAGATCCGCTTTGTGCGCGCCGCAAAAGCCCATGATTTGGTTATAATGAAAAAGAGATAAAGAACAAAAGGAGCAAACAACAAAAATGGAAAAAATCTTCCAAATGCAGCTCGGCGATCGGACACTGATTGTCGAAACCGGCAAGTATGCCGAACAGGCCGGCGGGAGCTGTCTCGTCCGGATGGGGGACACGGCGGTGCTCGTCTGCGCGACGGTCTCGAAAGCGCCGCGCGACGGTGTCGATTTTCTGCCGCTGTCGGTCGATTTTGAGGAAAAACTTTACTCGGTCGGCAAGATCCCCGGCGGATTCATCAAACGGGAAGGACGCCCGACAGAGCGGGCGATTCTGACCTCCCGCCTGATCGACCGTCCGCTGCGGCCGCTGTTTCCCAAGGGATTCTACAACGACGTGCAGGTTGTGGCCACCGTCCTCTCCGTCGAGCAGGACGTGACCCCGGATATCCTCGGCATGATCGGTTCCTCGATCGCGCTCTCCATCAGCCAGGCGCCGTTCGCCGGCCCGACGGGCTCCGTGGCGGTCGGTTTTGTCGACGGGGAATACGTTCTCAACCCCAACTGCGAGCAGCGCGAAAAGAGCCGTCTTGCGCTGACCGTCTCCGGCACGAAGGACGCCGTGATGATGGTCGAGGCCGGCGCGAAGGAGGTTTCCGAGGACGAGATGCTCGGGGCGATCCTCTTTGCGCACGAGCACATCAAGAAGATCGTGGCTTTCATTTCCGATATCCAGACCGAAATCGGCAAGGAGAAGATGGAGGTTTCCATCTACAAGCCGGACGAGACGCTGACCGAAAAGGTGCGCGCCTTTGCGTTCGACAAGGTGGCCTGGTCGCTCGATACGTTTGAGCGCAAGGTGCGCGAGCAGCGCAGCGAGCAGGTCAAGAAGGAGGCGATCGAAGCGTTCCAGGAGGAGTACCCGGATTCCGCGAAGGACGTGGCGGCGATCCTCTACACGATCACGAAGGAAATCGTGCGCGACAAGATCATCAATAAGAAGATCCGCCCCGACGGGCGCGCGCAGGACGAGATCCGTCCGATCTGGTGCGAAGCCGGCATCCTTGCGCGCACGCACGGCAGCGCGGTGTTTACCCGCGGGCAGACGCAGGTGATGACCATCGCCACGCTCGGCACCATCAGCGAGGCGCAGACGCTCGACGGCCTCACGCTCGAGGACAGCAAGCGCTATATGCACCAGTACAACATGCCGCCCTACAGCACGGGCGAAACG
>CAZIQO010000026.1:0-33103 GCA_964541465.1 uncultured Oscillospiraceae bacterium | reverse complement strand
TCCCCTGGGTATTTCTGATCCTATTCCAGGGCGTTTGCGGAAATGGGTTCTCAGGGCCGTTACGGCCCTGAGCGGTGGTTTGGAGGCGGAACCTCCAGCGCCCCCCTATCGACAGGCGCAGGGCGGAACGAATTCGTTCCGCCCTGTCTTGCATAACCGGAAAAAGACCGGCCGCAGTGTCTATTTGGCCGTCAGATCGACGGTGAACCAGCCCGTGTCCAGAATCGGATCGAGATGGCCCGCGTTGATGCGCGCAAGCCTGAGCCGCAGGTCGGCCGTCGATGCGGAGGACAGCGTTCCGTCCGGCGCGCCGTCGGGCCAGACCATGATGTAGCCGTGCGTCGTCGGGAAACTGTAGGTGCAGTAGGTCGCAACCGGGTATTCCGTGGAATCGATCTTCATGACCTGAACGGCCGCCATCGCGGTCAGGTCCAGGAGCTTGATATAATTCTGTGTGATGTTCTCATAGTCGAGCAGGATCGCCTCGTGTCCCTGGAACTGGATGATGCCCATGTAGCGCAGGATGCAGTAGGCCAGCTTGCTCTCGTAGACGACCGGCCCGGATTCCTCCGAACTGGCGATTGTCTCGGTTCCGGCGGGGTCCATGATGGTTGCAATCACCGGACGGAGAATGCGCCCGTCGTGCAGGTTCAGGGTGATGTAGAGCTTCAGTTCAGCAAGCTGCGAAATGCCGTGCGCGGACATGACCTCGCTGCCGTCGAGCGCGAGAAGCTGGTACTTGCCCGCGTCGAGCGCGTAGGTGCCGTTGACGAGGTTCGTGTACCCGGCGTATACGGGATCGACCGTCGCGCTCTTCCAGACCGCGGATTCCTTTCGGTACAGGATTGCGCGCACGCTTGCGAGGGAGCCGTCGATGCCCTGCAGATACACGGCCAGATTGTTGTCCTCATAGATCAGCTCCGCGCCGTCGGCGGGACTGACCGCCTGTGCGGCGGACGAAAGCTCGAGCGAGAGATCGCTCAGTTCCCAGAGGGTTTCGTTCGTTTCGGCGTTGACGGCGGACAGATCGCAACTGAACGACGCAAGCTCCGAAATTCCCATATACGCGGCCGACGGGTCGCTCAGCCCGACGACGGACAGGGTCGCGCTGCGGATTTCCCCCGGCTGGATGGCGTCGGCGTTTTCCAGAACGGATTCGACGTGCCAGTCGTTGAGATACACGCCTTCCGACGAGACGGCGACCGGCTGTTTGGAGGCGTTCTCGATCGTGAGATCGACGTACGCCGCGTAATCCTTGGAGAAGTGCAGTTCAGTTGCGGTTACGATTATGCCGGAACGCCGGATCAGTTCCTGCATAAGAGGCGTTTCGACAAAAACCGGCTCCGGCGTCGGCGAAGGCGTCGGTTCGGGCGTGGGCGCCTCTGTCGGCGTTGCAGTCGGCGCGGCGGTGGTCTGCGCGGGTTCGGCGGCGGCGGTTTCCGAAGCTGCCGAGACTTCGGCCGGTTGCGCGCAGGCGACCGCAGAAAGCGCAAGCAGCACCGCTGTGAGTACGGATATCACGGAAAGAATACGTTTCATAAAGTTCCCCTCCCATGCAAACATTTGAAACATCCTAACCATAATGACGCCGACGGAAAATGTCAAGAGGAACAGACGGCCAAATGAACCGCCGGAAGGATGAAAAATCGCGGCGGACCGCCGATTTGTTTCGTTGTTTTTCGACAATTATGATATAATACGAAGCATGCGAGGTGGGGGGAATATGCTCAGACGGGTCTTCGCCGCGGTTTTTGCCGCGGCGCTTACGCTATGTGCCGCATGCGGGCAGACATACGCGCCCGCGGCGGCGGAAGCGCCTTCGTCTGCGCCCACGGCGTCTCCGACGCCGACCGCGCTCGTCACGCCGACGCCTGAACCCACGCCGACGCCCGTGCCCACGATCGACGCGGACTGGTACCGGGAGCGGAATGAGACTCTTCGCGTGCTGCTCAAGCGGGACGGCCAGTTCGCCGACGACGAGGAAATCGATCGCGCGATCGAGCAAATGTGGATCGATCCGGAGAAGCCGATGGTCGCGCTCACGTTCGACGACGGCCCCGTCGCCGGGGTAACGGATAAAATTCTCGATATTCTTGAAGAATATCATGTGCGCGCAACGTTTTTTGTGGTCGGCACAAGGCTGCGCAAACAGGATGCCGCGGATATCGTCCGGCGCGCCGTATCGCTCGGCTGCGAGATCGGAAACCACACCTGGAGCCACGACAATCTGACCAAACAGACCACCGGGGAAAGACGGTATGCGATCGAGGCGACGAACGACATCGTGCTGGAGACGACCGGCTTCACGATTCGCTGCCTGCGCCCGCCCGGCGGATATTCCGATCCGGGAGTGGAGAAACTTGCCGGAGAGTACGGCATGGCCGTGGTCAAGTGGAGCCAGAGCGGCAACGTGCACGAGCAGGACCCCGCGCGCATCGCGCAGAACGTGCAGAAGCAGATCATCAACGGCAAGGAGCTGGAAAACGGCGATATCATCCTGCTGCACGACACCAAGGAGCGTATGGTCTCCGCCGTCGAGATCATTGTTCCGCAGTTGCTGGAGGAGGGGTATCAGCTCGTAACGGTCTGGGAGTTGCTCAACTGCTCGGAAACCGGATTCACGGCCGGCCAGACGTACCGGAACTGGTAGAGCGTCCGCATGGCCCGACGGCGCTGAAAGGCGTTTTGTCCGGTTGACTTCGTTTTCAATTTTGTGTAGAGTAAAGCAGTGGATATGCCCGTTCCGGAGGGATCCGGAAGTCGCACAGATCATTCTGAAAACAAAAAGAGAGGGAACATGTAATGAAAAAACTGATTGCAATCCTGCTGACCGTGCTGCTTGCGGCAACGGTGCTCGGCTGCAAAAAAACGGAGACGCCCGACGATTCAAACACTGGAACCGTAGGGGTCTACAACGTCGCCAATCTTGTCAACGGCAACCTCGGCGACAAATCGTTCTTCGATTCCGCCGAATCCGGGCTCAAGGAACTTCAGGACGCCGGCCGCATCACCTACAAGACCATCGAGATGGGCGCGACGGATCAGGACCAGCAGATATGGCACGATACGATTCTGGAGGTCGCCAGCTCCGGCGAATACGATCTGATCATCTGCGGCACGTATCAGATGCCGGATTATCTCAAGGAAGCGGCAACGATGTACCCCGATCAGAAGTTCCTGATCTACGACGACGACACCTATGTCGGCGAAAACGAGAATGTCGTGAACCTTACATACCGTCAGAACGATACGGGGTACCTCATCGGTGTATTCGCAGCGGCCATGACGAGCGAGACCTCCGTGAAGAACATCAACGCGGAGAAGGTCGTCGGCTTCGTCGGCGGCGAGGACAGCCCGGTCATCAACGACTTCCTCTACGGCTTCCTTGAAGGCGTGCAGGCGACCGATCCGGAGGTCAAGGTGGATACCCGTTACACGGGGAATTATTACGATACCGGAATCGCGAAGGAACTGGCTTTGTCCATGATCAAGGATAATTCCTGCGACATCATCTGGGGCGTCGCCGGACTGTCCGGCAACGGCGCGGCGGAAGCGGCGCTGGAGAAGGGCGCCTGGTTCATCGGCGTCGACTCCGATCAGGAGCTTACGTTCTCGGACGAGCTTGCCGGCGTCACGCTGACGTCCGGCCTTAAGAACGTCGGCGCCTCCATCGTCTGGATCTTTGACGAATGGGATGCGGGCCGCACGTACTTCGGGCAGGAGGTCAATCTTGGCCTGGCCGAGGGCGGCGTTGGCATCGTGACCGATAAGAATTTTGCCGCCGTCGTACCGCAGACCGTGCAGGACAAGGTTCTGGCCGCGGAGGAAGCGGTGAGGGACGGCACGATCACCGTTTCGTCGGCCATCGGAGATGCAACCAACGGCGTCTACACGCTGCGCGACGCCATGAAACCGTAAGGGAAACACACAAACGAAACGGTCCGGTTTGATGCTTATACGAACGATGGGGGAGCGATAAGCGGCTCCCCCTCGTTTGATATTACAGGGTAGGCGAAAACCCTGTGCGGCCGCGTGCCGCGGCCGCAGGCCGGAGCGCGGGCATTTTGGAATATCGGGGGGCATTCGATGGAACGGATGGAACAGAGCGACTGCGCCGTTCGGATGAAGAACATCACAAAGGTGTATCCGAACGGGATCGCGGCCATACAGAACGTGGATTTCTCCGTGCGCCGCGGCGAGATCCACGCGCTGATGGGCGAAAACGGGGCAGGCAAATCGACGCTGATGAAGATGCTCTTCGGCTTGGAACAGCCGACCGAAGGGCAGATTTTTATAAACGGCGAGCGGGTTTCGCTCACGTCCCCGACGGTCGCCATCGCGCACGGCGTGGGCATGGTGCATCAGCATTTCATGCTGGTCCCGAGCCTTACGGTCGCGGAGAACATCGTGCTTGGCATGGTGCCGAAGAAATCCGGCGTGCTGATCGATTATAAAAAGGCGCTGGAGATCACGAAGGAAAGCTCCGAAAAGTTCAACCTTGCGGTCAACCCGGAAGCGAAGGTCATGGACATCCCCGTCGGCATGAAGCAGAAGGCGGAGATTCTCAAGGCGCTGATCCGCGGCGCGAAGGTCCTCATACTGGACGAACCGACGGCGGTTCTGACCACACAGGAGACCGCGGAGCTGTTCAAGGAGCTCGCTCATCTCAGGGAACAGGGTTATACGATCATCTTCATTTCCCATAAGCTCAACGAAATCAAGCAGATCACGGACCGCCTTACGATCATGCGCGGCGGCAGGGTCATGGGCGTGTTTGAAACCGCATCCATCACCGAGCAGGAGATCTCCCGCCTGATGGTGGGCCGCGACGTGCTGCTGGACGTGGAGAAGAACGCGCCGCAGCCGGCGGACGTGGTGCTGCGCGTCGACAAACTTTGCTATACAAACGAGTGGAACAAGCGCATGCTCGACGGCGTGTCGTTCGCGGTGCGCAGGGGCGAGATCCTCGGCGTCGCCGGCGTGGAGGGCAACGGTCAGCGCGAGCTGGTGGACATGCTGTTCAATCTGAGCGTGCCGGACAGCGGGACGGCAACCGTCGGCGGGAAAAACATCATCGGCGCGCCGCAGCGCCGCATCCGCTCGCTCGGCGTCTCCCTCGTGCCGGAGGACCGCATGACCTACGGCATCGCGGACGCGGCGTCGGTCGAGGAAAACGTGATTTCGGACCGGTTTTCGCAGCGGCGGTTCAACCGCGGTCCGCTGTTCAGCATGAAGGCGATCCACGCCGAGAGCGACCGGCTGATCGCCGATTACACGGTGCTCTGCAAGTCGCGCCGCCAGCAGGTGAAGATGCTCTCGGGCGGCAACATCCAGAAGGTCGTCGTCGCCCGCGAGTTCTCGAGCGGCCCCACGCTCATCATCGCCGACCAGCCCACGCGCGGCATCGACGTGGGCGCGACGGAGTTTATCCGCAAAAAACTCGTCGATCTGGCCCGCGGCGGCGCGGCCGTGCTGCTCGTTTCCGCCGATCTCAACGAGGTTATGGAGCTCTCCGACAGCCTTATCGTGCTCTACGGCGGAAGGATCGCGGCCTATTTCGAGGATACGTCGCAGCTAAACGACGTGATCATGGGCGAATACATGCTTGGACTCAAGCACCAGAGCGACGAGGAGATCGGGAGGGTGTGTCATGAAGGATAAACGAATGCTGCCTTTTGAGATCTTACGCGGCGTGGCGGCGATTCTGGTCGCGCTCGCGGTGGGAACGATCTTCATCTTCCTTTGCTCAGACGAGCCGCTGACCGCGCTGCGGTACCTGCTCATCGGCCCGCTCGTTTCGATGAAGGGCGGGATTGCGTCCTTCAACACGCAGGGGTTTTATACGATCCTCGCCGCGATGATTCCGACGATCTTTACGGGCCTTGCGGTCTGCGTGATGTTTTCAAGCAATCAGTTCAACCTTGCCGGTGAAGGCTGCGTGATGGTGGGCGGCTTCGTCGCGGCGCTGTGCGGCATCTATATTACCATGAACACGGGCTGGCTTTCCGTCGTGTGCGTGCTGATCGCGGCGGCCGTCTGCGCGGCGATCATGTTCATACCGGCGATTCTCAAGGTCAAGCTCGGCGCGAGCGAAATGGTGACGAGCCTGATGCTCAACTATGTGTGCATGTACCTCGTGCTGCATTTTCTCAACTATAACTTCGCCGACCGCAGCAAGGGTTCCACGCAGACGTTCCCGTTTGCGGAAAACGCCGCGATCCCCGCGCTCGTTTCGGGCGGCAGCAAGCTTTCGTGGGGGTTCGTGGCGGCGCTCGTGTTCACCGTGATCATCGCGCTGTTCATGTACCGCACGCGCTGGGGCTACGCGATCCGCATGATCGGCATCAACCAGGCGTTTTCCCAGTATTCCGGCATGAAAGTCGGCTCCACGATCGTCCTTTCGCAGGCGATCGGCGGCGCGCTCTCCGGCATGGGCGGTGGCATCGAGGTGCTCGGCCGCTATTCCACTTTTCTATGGAAGGAACTGCCGGGCTACGGCTGGACGGGCATCACGGTTGCGATTCTGGCAAAGAACAACCCGATTCTTGTGCCGCTGGCGGCGTTCTTCATCGCGTATCTGAACAAGGGCTGTCAGCTCATGGCGACCTACTGCGACGTGCCGAGCGAGATGATCGACATCATTCAGGCCGCGATCTTCCTCTTCTTTGCCGCGGAGCAGTTCCTCTCCGGCTACCGGCAGAGGATCGTCGTGCGCAATGCCCGCGCGGATCTTGCCAAGGCCGCCGCGTCCCCGGAGGGAGGCAGCGAGCATGTTTAGGCAGCTTCTCGAAACCGTCCTCACGGCGGACTTCCTCTTTTCGGTGATCCGCATCACGGCCCCGATCCTGTTTGCGGCGCTCGGCGCGGTCGTGGCCGAAAAAGCGGGCATGACGAATATCGGGCTCGAGGGCATCATGATGATCTCCGCGCTCTTCGGGGTGCTGTTCAGCTACTGGACGCAGAGCTGGCTTGTCGGCGTGCTCGGCGCGGCGGCGGTCGGCGTCCTGCTCGGGCTGATGATGGGCTTCTTTGCGCTCAAGCTCAAAACGGATATCATCCTCGCGGGCATCGCGGTCAATATGATGGGCAGCGGCGGAACGATCTTTCTTCTGTATATGTTCACCGGCATGCGCGGCAACACGGGCGCGCTGGTCAGCCCCAATATTTTGATTCCGACGGTCAGCATTCCACTGATCCGGGATATCCCGATTCTCGGCGACGTGCTTTCCGGGCACTCGGTTCTGACGTACGCGGCGTTTCTGTTCGTATATCTGACATGGGTGCTGCTCTACAGGACCCCGCTCGGGCTGAACATCCGCGCGGTGGGCGAGAACCCGAACGCGGCGTCGAGCGTCGGCGTGAGCGTGCGCAGGATCAAATATATCGCCATCGCCCTCTCCGGCGCACTGGCCGGGCTCGGCGGGGCGTTCATGTCCATGCCGCTGTTCCAGCCCTGTGAATAATACATGGACATGAACGCCCCGCCATCGCCCTCTCCGGCGCACTGGCCGGGCTCGGCGGGGCGTTCATGTCCATGTATTATTCACAGGGCTGGAACAGCGGCATGGTGGCCGGCCGCGGATTCATCGCGCTGGCCGCGCAGGCCATGGGGCGCGGCGAACCGGCGGGGGCGATGCTCAGCTCGCTCCTGTTCGGCCTGGCGCAGGCGCTGCGCACCAAGGTGAGCGGCCTGCAGGGCGTTTCGAGCTATCTTGTTTCGCTGATCCCGTACGTGGTGACGATCCTCGGCCTTGTGCTCTACGCCGCAAGCGTGACGCGTAAGGTGAGAAGACGCAGGGCCGGACAGGCGGAGGCGCAGAAATGAACGGGCGGATCCCGGTGATTCTGGACGGGGACCCGGGTCATGACGACGCGATCGCGTGGGTGCTTGCAAAGGCCAGCCCCATGCTCGATATCCGGGCGGTGACCTCGGTCTGCGGCAATCAGACGATCGAAAAAACGACTTACAACGCGGGCCGCATCATGACGCTCATCGGCCTCGACGTTCCGCTCGCGGCGGGGCGCGTCAAGCCGCTCGTGGCGGACCCGATTATCGCGCCGACGGTGCACGGGCAGTCCGGCCTGGACGGGCCCGCGCTGCCGGAGCCGAAGAACCGGCCGGTCGATATGGACGCCTGCGCGCTCATGGCGAAGGTGCTCGCACAAAGCGCGGAGCCCGTGGCGCTGATCCCGACGGGCCCGCTTACGAACGTTGCGTCTCTGCTGCTACTGTACCCGCATCTCAAGCCGAAGATCAGGCGGATTCACCTGATGGGCGGCGGAATCGCGTACGGCAACTGGACGCCGGCGGCGGAGTTCAACATCCTGGTCGACCCCGAGGCGGCGGACGTCGTGTTCCGCTCCGGTGTGCCGATCACGATGGCCGGGCTGGACGTAACGGAGAAGGCGCTGGTGTTCCCGACGGACTTCGAGCGCATCCGCGCGCTGGGAAACCCCGTGGCGAAGGTCGTTGCGGAGTGGCTGGATTTCTTTTACGGGTTCCACAGAAGCATCGGCTACGCCGGCGCGCCGGTGCATGACGCGGTGGCCGTCGCGTCGCTGGTCCGGCCGGAACTCATGAAGACCGAAGAGATGTATGTGCAGATCGAGCTGACCGGCGACTACTGCCGCGGCGCCACGGTGGGCGACCGGCTCGGCATATGGAAAAAACCCGCCAACGCGCGCTGCATTCTGGATATCGACCGGCAGGGCTTTGTGGACCTGCTCGCCGAAGCCGCGCGAAGCTATGGAGAGGGGGCGTAAAGCGCGTGAAAAAGACGCCGTTTCTTCTGGACTGCGATACGGGCGTGGACGACGCGGTCGCGATCCTTCTTTCCAGATATCTCAACCGTCTCGAACTCGTCGCGCTGACCAGCGTGGCGGGCAACGTCGAGGTGGAGAAGACGACCGCCAACGCGCTGCGGGTGCTCGAGCTGGCCGGCATGGACGTGCCCGTCTACCGCGGCGCGGCGCGGCCGATGTTCGGCGAGCCGGTCACGGCGGCGTACGTGCACGGGCAGAACGGTCTCGGCGATCTCGAGATGCCAAAGCCGAAGCGCACGCCGGAGGCGCAGCCTGCGTGGGACGCGATCTACGAAACCGCGAAGAGGTACGGCGGCGAGCTGACCGTCGTTGCGATCGGCCCGCTGACGAACCTGGGGCTGGCGTTTACAAAATACAAGGAGCTGCCGAAGCTGATCCGCCGCATCGTCGTCATGGGCGGCGCGGCGACGGGCGGCAACGTAACGCCCGCGGCGGAGTTCAACATCTATGTCGATCCCGAAGCGGCGGACATCGTGTTCACCTGCGGCGCGCCCGTTTTTCTTTGCGGGCTGGATATGACGATGCAGGCGTACCTCACCGCCGGAGAGCTCGACGAGCTGGGCGCGCTTGGCTCGAAGCAGGCAAGGTTTGTCAGGGACGTAACGCAGGGTGCGCTGCGCTATTGTGAGGGGCTCGGGCTGCCCGGCATGTGCATGAACGATCCCGCCGCGCTTCTCTATGCGGACGGCGACGCGTGCTTTACTGCCGCTCGGGCGGGCGTCCGCGTGGAGACGAAGGGTTCGATCACGCGCGGGAAAACCGTGACCGACCTCTACAGCGACAAGCAGATGGAGCACAACGCCACGATCGCGACCGGCGTCGACCGCGCGGCGTTCAAACGGCTTCTGTTCGGGCGAATGGAGAAATACGGGGGCTGATGCAGACGAAACGGCGGCTTTCGCATCGCGCGGAAGCCGCTGCAGATTGTCGATAAAAGAGGGAGCATTGGAGGCTCCGCCTCCAAACCACCGCTTCGAGCCATAACGGACCTAAGAACCCATTTCCGCAAGCACCCTGGAATAGGGCGCTTGTGGGGTCAGGAATTTCCAAGGGACGTGTCCCTTGGGTGGAGTGCAGGGGTGAAACCCCTGCAAAAGGACTTTTTTGACAGTCCACGGCTGGACCGGCCGAAAAGGGAAGGGATTCTATTTTTCGAAGCGCGCAAACGCTTCGAGCGCCGTGAGGATTTCGTTCTGCTCCCCGCGCATGGCCGCATCTTCGCCGTCGACGTAGGAACCGATGCTTTCCGGCGTGTCGGCCGCGTATGGAACGACGTTGTTGAGGATGCTCATGCAGCGGATGTGCCGGAGGCGCCCGATGGTATAGAGTGCGGCGGTTTCCATATCGCACCCGAGCACGCCGCGCTTCGACCAGCAGGCGTCGATTTCGTCCTGGCGGTCGGTATAGAAGCTGTCGTGGCTGCGCGCGATCCCGATATGAAACGGATAACCGGCGGCTTTTACGGCCTCGGCGCACGAAAAGAGCAACTCCGCGTCCGGCACGGCGGGAAAGATCGAATCGACGTAGGCTTTGCTCGCGCCGTCGTCGCGCACCGCGCCGGAAACGAGGATCAGATCGCCGAGCTTCACCTCCGGCTGCAGCGCGCCGCAGCTCCCGATGCGGATCATGTTCCGGATGCCGAGACGGCCGAGCTCCTCCACGGCGATGCCGGCGGACGCGCCGCCTATGCCGGTCGATACGGCGAGCACGCGCACGCCCCGGTACGCGCCGGTCGCGCTGCGGAATTCGCGGTTGTACGCCAGTTCCTCAAAATCGTCGAGATACGGCCGGATCCGGTCGATGCGGGCGGGGTCGCCGGGAAGCAGGGCGCAGCGCGCGCCGCGGCTGGAATCGAGCCGGATATGGGGCTGCATGGAGCCCATGGAGATCACCTGCCTTTGGTCGGATTCGGGGCGTCCGCGCGCGATATGGCGCGGCGACCGATTCCATGATATCATACTTTTAAGGCAAATCAACGAGTCGGGGGTGCCGGCATGGCAAGGATACTCAACTTTGGCTCACTCAACATCGACTATCTGTACCGCGTGGACGCGTTTGTCCGCCCGGGCGAAACGAAATCCAGCCGGTCGCTGCATATCAACTGCGGCGGGAAGGGGCTCAACCAGTCCGTTGCGGCGGCGCGGGCGGGCGCGCAGGTATGGCACGCGGGTCTGATCGGGCGCGACGGGGAGCTGCTGTACCGGAAGCTGGCGGAAAACGGGGTGGATCTGTCGCTGACGGAGCGCGCGGACGGCGTGTCCGGCCATGCGATCATCCAGGTGGACGACGCGGGGCAGAACTGCATCCTGCTCCACGGCGGAACGAACCGGGCGCTCACGGAGGATTACGTTGGCCGCGTGCTCGGGGCGTTCGGAAACGACGGCCTCGTGCTGCTGCAGAACGAGACCAATCTGGTCGGGGCCATCATCGAACGCGCGCATAAAAAGGGCCTGCCGACTGCGCTCAACGCCGCGCCGGCGGACGAGCAGGTGTTCTCCTATCCGCTCGAACGGCTCGACTGGCTGATCGTCAACGAGGTTGAGGGCGCGTTCGTCGCGCGCTGCGAACGCGAGCGGGATATCCTGCCGGCGCTCACGCGCGCATATCCCGGCCTGAACGTGCTGCTCACGCTCGGGCTCCGCGGCTCGGTGTGCCTGTGCGGCGGCGAGATTGCGCGCTGCGGCGCGTACGGCGTCAAGGCCGTGGATACCACCGCTGCCGGGGATACGTTCGCCGGGTATTTTCTGACCGAGATACTCGACGGCGCGTCCGCTTCCGACGCGCTCACGCTGGCGGCGGCCGCCTCCGCGCTGTGCGTGCAGACCATGGGCGCGGCGGACTCGGTGCCGGTCCGGGAACGGACGCTGGAAGCCGTGCGCTCCGGCGAGCTCGGCAAACGGAACGAATGGGGCGGCTGGAAATGACGGACGTGCTGTATATCGACTGCTGCATCCGCGGCGAACAATCGCGCACGCGGCTGCTGGCGGAGGCGTTTTTAACGGAACTGGAACGGCGCGGCGGCGCGGCGATCGACCGTCTCGCGCTCGCGGAGGAGCCGCTCGAACCGCTCAAGGAAGGGTTCTTCCGGCAGCGGGAGCGGCTGCTCGAAGCGGGCAGGCTCGACCATCCGCGTTTCCGGTACGCGCACCGGTTTGCGCGCGCGGAGCGAATCGTGATTGCCGCGCCGTTCTGGGACCTGAGCTTTCCTGCGCTGCTCAAAATCTATATCGAGAACATCTGCGTAAAGGGGATCACGTTCGACTGCGACGAGAAAAACGGCACGGTCGGCGTCTGTCGCGCGGGGCGGATGCTGTTTCTGACCACGCGCGGCGGTGCGCTGGAGGGTTCGCCCATGGATAACGGCACGAAGTATCTTGCCGATATGGCGAAGTTCTTCGGCATTCCGCGCTTCGAATATGTGGCGGCGGACGGGCTCGACCTTGGCCTCGAGCCACCGGAGGCGATCCTGGAACGCGCGATCGAACGCGCAAAGGCGATTGCAGGGGAATTTCTAATCTGATTACGGCGAAAGCGCCGGGGAGGGTGACGCATGAAACTGACCGTTCTGATGGACAACAACACGTATATTGACTGGTACTACCTCGGCGAACCGGCCGCCTGCTATCTGCTTGAGGACGGCGAACGGACGGTGCTCTTCGACACGGGGTATTCGGACGCGTTTCTCGAGAACGCGCGGCGGCTGTCGGTCGACCTTTCACGCGTGAGCGACATCGTTCTCTCCCACGGCCACAACGACCACACGGGCGGGCTGGACGCGTTTCTGAATCGGTTTACGCAGCCGGTGCGGCTCTACGCGCATCCGGGCGTATTCCTGCCGAAGCGCCACCGGGGGCTGAACGTCGGGTGTCCCGTTTCGCTCGCCGCGCTGCCCGCGCGCGTGGAGGCGCGCCTCTCCGCGGAGCCGCTCGCCATTTCGGAGCATATCGTGTTTCTCGGGCAGATTCCGCGTGTTTACGATTTTGAAAAGGGGCGCGCCATCGGCGAGGCGCGAAGGCCGGACGGCACGGGCTGGGGACCGGACGAACTGTGGGACGATACGGCGGTCGCGCTGGCGGTTCCGGGCGGGACGTTCGTGGTGACGGGCTGCGCGCACAGCGGCATCTGCAACACCGTTGCGGCGGCGAAGGCGCAGACCGGTGCGCGGGTGCTCGGCGCGTTCGGCGGGTTTCATCTTTTCGACGCGGATGAAAAGCTGGACCGGACCATCCAGACGCTGCATGCGCTCGGCGTGGACAAGCTCTATCCGTGTCACTGCACGTCGCTTGCGGTCAAGTGCGCGTTTCTAAGCGCGTTCCCCGTCGACGAGGTCGGCGTGGGCATGACGCTCGAATGGTAGAGGCGGGGACGCCCTTGATATTGCTCCGGCGGCGCCCCCATGGCGAAGCGTATATTTGACGGACGGTTCGGACGGAGAAACGGCGGATCGGCCGCGGCCGTGCGGCGTTTGCGGCACGGCGGGCGCTGCATGTCCGGAGCTTGTCCGGGGTTCGGTATATCGGGCGCAATGCCGTATTTTTCGGCAGAATACGAGGGCTTTCGGTTTTGCCCTGAATTTGTTATACTGTCAAAAGGGGGAGGGGTAACATGCCGGAATCCATGATCACAAAGCATGCGCTTGCCGACGCGCTCAAGGGACTGATGGCCAAGCAATCCCTGTCCAGAATCACCGTGGGTGATATCTGCGAAGCGTGCGGCATGAGTCGAAAAGGGTTTTACTATCATTTCAAGGACAAGTACGATCTGGTCAACTGGATTTTCTACACGGAATTCGTTTCCCGCATCTACGAACAGAACTATTCCGACGACTGGGCGTTCTATGAGGACATCTGCTCCTATTTCTACGAAAATCGCGCGTTTTATATCAACGCGTTCGAGGTAAGCGGGCAGAACTCGTTTTCCGAATACTTCGCCGAGATCATCCATCCGCTCGCGCGCGAGCGGTTTCAGACGCTGTTCGGAGACGGCGCGGACCACGATTTCTATGTCGTATTCTTTACCGACGCGTTCCGCGTGGCCATCGTGCGGTGGCTCCGCGAGCAGCCGCAGATTGGCCCGAAGGAGTTTGTCGGGCTGATTCGCCGCGCGGCGCAGGCCATTGCCGGAGAATTCAACGAGCAGGACGCGAAAAGCGAATAACGGCGGAACCGACTGAACCGCCGGCAAAATCTATATCACGACAGGAGGCACTTCCATGGATCTGGTCACGGATTCCCGCGCGCTTTCGATGATACGGCAGCTGATGGACAACACCTCCACGACGCGTCCGGTATTCGAGCAGAAGCCGCAGAAGCCAAAGTTCCGGCCTTCGGAAATCAAAATGCCGTTCGAGCGCGCCACGCCCGAATCGCAGGGCGTCCCCTCCGCGCACATCGCGGATTTTCTCAATGCGCTCCGCGAGGACCGCACGCTGGATATGCACGGCGTGACCGTACTAAGAAACGGGAAGGTCATCGCGCAGGCGATGTTCGGCGCGTACGATCCGAACGTTTGGCACATCACGCATTCGGAATGCAAGTCGATCACCGGCCTTGCGATCGGCATGCTGATCGGCGAGGGGAAGCTGTCGCCGGACGACCGACTGATCGATCTTTTCGCCGGCAGGGTCGGCAAGCTCAATGCGCTCACGCACCGGAACATCACCGTGAAGCACCTGCTTACGATGACGAGCGGCGTTTCGTTTAACGAGGCGGGGTCCGTCACCGAGACCGACTGGGTCAAGTGTTTCTTCGAGTCGGCGGTGCCGTCCGAACCGGGAACGTCGTTCAACTACAACAGCATGAATACCTATCTGCTCTCCTGTGTGGTGCGGCAGGTCACGGGGCAGGGGCTCACGGAATACCTGACGCCGCGTCTGTTCGAGCCGCTCGGCATCGAGAACTTCTTCTGGGAGAAGTGCCCGATGGGGAACGAAAAGGGCGGATGGGGACTGTACATCCTGCCGGAGGACATCGCCAAGATCGGGCAGACGGTGCTTGAAGGCGGGCGCTTCCGCGGCAAGCAGATCGTGCCTGAGGAGTGGGTCAGGGAGGCGACGCGCGCACAGGTGAAAACGCCGGAGACGCTCGGCGCGTATGATTACGGCTACCAGATCTGGGTCGGGCGGAATGAACGGTCGTTCCTCTTCAACGGTATGTTCGGGCAGAACGTGCTCGGCTATCCGGACGCAAATATCCTGCTTGTTTCCAATGCCGGCAACAACGAGCTGTTTCAGCAGAGCAGCTTCTATCCCCTTGTGACGAAGTATTTTTCCGAGGCCCGTTTTTCGGACGGACCGATCCGGGAAAGCAAGGCGGGAAGAAAAGCGCTCGCCGAAGCGAAGCGGCGCGCTGCGCTCGATCTGTACGTGCCGCAGACGAAGCTGTTCGGCGGGCTGTTCGAAAGCCGCCGGACGCCGGATGTCGCGGCGGCCTGTAAAGCGCTCGACGGACGCGCATACTTTGCCTCGGATAAGCGCGCCGCGTCGGTGGGATTGTATCCGCTCTACGCGCAGACGCTGCAGAACAATTTTGCCAAGGGGCTCGGCTCGCTGTCGTTTTCCTGCCGGAACGGAACGATGCGGCTGATCGTGGACGAGACCGACGAGCGGCATACGCTGGACGTCGGATTCGGCGCGCCGGCGTACGGCGAGATCACGACGCACGGCGAAACGCATTGCGTCGGCGTAAGCGGGCGGTTCGCCGCCGACGAGGACGGCATGCCCGTGCTGACGGTGCGCGTTTCGTTTCTGGAGGCGGCCAACTCGCGCATGATTAAAATCCGCTTCTTCGACGGCCGCATCGAGACCGAATGGAGTGAATCCCCCGGCCGGGCGTACCTGACCGAGGCGCTTTGTTCGATCAAGGGGCAGAGCACGCTGATGGGGAACGTTCTCGGCAAGTTCGACGAGGAATTGCTGATGTTCCGCATCGCCCGCGTATTCGAGCCGAAGGTTGTGCTGACCGAGCGTTAGGCGCATGCCGCGGCGCGGCCGTTCGGGCGGGCGGCGGGGACCTGAAAGGAGCGGCGGGTGGACCCGAAGAAAGCGGGCACCAGAATCGAACGAGTGGCGGAAGATAAGAATAAGAAGAGGTATTTTCCGCTGCTGTTGCTTGCCGACGAACAGGAAAAGATGATCGACGCTTATCTGGCCCGCGGCGAGATGTTTATCCTTCGCAGGGATGGCCGGATCGTCGCCGCGTGCGTAGCGACCGATGAGGGCGGCGGCGTGCTGGAACTGAAGAACCTTGCGGTGGAGCCGGATTGCCGGCGTCGCGGATATGGCCGTATGCTCGTCGAATACCTGTTTTCCCATTATGCCGGCAAGTTCGACGTGATGATAGTCGGAACGGGCGAAAGTCCGCTGATCGTGCCGTTTTACGAGCAGTGTGGATTTCGCCGTTCAAAACGCGTGAAGGATTTTTTTATCACGTACTACGATCATCCGATCGTCGAAGCGGGCGTGCGGCTGACCGATATGGTGTATTTCAGCCGAGAATTCTGTCCGCGCAGGGATGAACGGGCGGAGGGACCCGGCGTCAAGGAATAACGTCGTTTTACCGCGTATTTTGCAATATCAGCTCTTAATACCATACGGAATAACCGCAGCGGCTGTTTCCTGTGAACCGGAACAGCCGGAAACTGTTCTTTTGTTTTTTAGAAGCGGGCGCGGAGCGGCGGCATACATTTCGGTACGCGAGTGCCTGGCGGGCAGAAAGTGAAAATGATGTGGACAAGGATTCAACAGAATTAAAATTTTGTGTCAAACCACTTGAAAACCGTCTGAAAAACAATATACTGTGCATGGAACACAAATCAGCAAGACGATTTGACACGATTCGCATTGCCGCATACGGCCGGGGGAGAACACAATGAGCAGAAGATCCGTAAAAATCACGCCTTTGGGATATCTGGTGCTGAGCATCATCATACTGGTGATGCTGGTGGGGATATACTTCATCATCTGGTCGATGCGCAGTTCCGATCAGTCCGGGGAAAACGAAACACTTTCCGACAGTTCGGCGTCGATTACGCCGACGCCCGCGCTTTCGCCGGTGGATTCGCAGACATCCGGTGAAACGCCTGCGCTCGACGAGACGACAACGGAAGTGCCGACCGCCGCGCCGACGGCCACGCCGACCTCCACGCCCAAGCAGGACGACACGCCTTCGCCCGAAGTCAAGACGCCGAGTCCGGAGCAGGTGCAGAACGCCGTCGACGGCACGCTGACTTCCAGCGGCGTTTATCTGCGCAAGGGACCCAGCACGAGTTACGACATCCTCGGTAAATACACGTCGGGGACGCAACTGAAGATCTACGAGATCGACGACGACTATTATTTCGTTAAGATCGTCAAGGAAAACGTATACGGCTACATGGCGATCCAGTTCGTCGAGAAGGACGGCCTGCTGCCGGGCGAAACCGCAACCCCGACGCCCGAGATTGTGGCCGGAACCGTTTCAGGCACCGTGTCGGCCAGCAAGGTTGCGCTGCGCTCCGTGCCGTCCACCGAGGACAATTCGCCTATCGGCGAGATCGAGAATGGCACCGAGGTGCTGATCTACTTCGAGACCAACGATTTTTACTACATTCAGGTCGTTTCAACCGGCGTAATGTGCTATGCTATCGCCAAGTACATCTCGGCGAGCGACACGGTTCCGTCCGGGACGCCCGTACCGTAAATCGCAGAGGAAAGCATCGCATTGCCGGACGTCCCGCCGCAAAAAGCAGCGGGACGTCCGGCTGTCAAAAAAAGCTTTTTTGCAGGGGATTCACCCCTGCACCCCATCCAAGGGACACGTCCCTTGGAAATCTCTGACCCCGCACGCGCCCTGTTCCAGGGCGCGTGCGGAACTGGGTTTTTAGGGCCGTAATGACTCGAAACGGTGGTTTGGAGGCGGAGCCTCCAACATCGTACCCCCTTTATCGACAAGCAAAAAGGGCGTCCGCGCTGCTGCGCGGACGCCCTTCGGTATCGGATGCCAGGAATCAGTAGACCTTGCGCTTGACATACGTCGTGTGCAGGATTTCGTGCGCCTTATGAGAACCGGGTTTCTCAAGATACGTTTCGTAAAGCTTCTTGACGAACGGATTCTCGTGGCTCTTGCGTAGCTTCATCTTGCTGTCTTCGCTGTAAAGCGCTTTTGCGCGCTCCGCGCTCAGGTCGACGAAGTTCCGCACGTAGCCGGGCTGATGGGGCTGTCCGCCGCCGTTGACACAGCCGCCGGGGCAGGCCATGATCTCGACAAAATGATAGTCCTTCTCGCCGGAACGGATCATATCCAGCAGCTTGCACGCGTTCTCAAGGCCGCTTGTGGCGGCAACGCGCACCTTTGTCCCGTTCAGGTCGTACTCAGCTTCCTTGATCGCCTCCACGCCGCGCACCGCCTTGAATTCAACATTTTCCAGAGGTTTGCCGTTGACGATCTCGGACACGGTGCGGAGCGCGGCTTCCATCACGCCGCCGGTCGCGCCGAAGATGTGCCCTGCGCCGGACGCAACGCCCATGATCGGATCGAACTTCTCGTCCTTGAGTTCCGTAAACACGATGCCCGCGCGCTTGATCATGCTCGCAAGCTCGCGCGTCGTGAGCGACACGTCCACATCAGGCACGCCCGCGGCGCTCTCGTCGTCGCGCGCACATTCGAACTTCTTGGCCGTGCAGGGCATGATCGACACCACGAAGATATCCTTCGGATCGAGGCCTTCTTTCTCGGCGTAATAGGTTTTTGCCAGCGCGCCGAGCATCTGCTGCGGGCTCTTGCAGCTCGAGAGGTTTCCGATCATCTCGGGGTAATAGTACTCGCAGAATTTAATCCAGCCGGGCGAGCAGGACGTAAGCAGCGGCAGCTTGCCGCCGTTCTTGATGCGCTCCAGCAACTCGGTGCCCTCTTCCATGATCGTTACGTCCGCGGCGAAGTCGACATCGAAGACCTTGTCGAACCCGAGCCTGCGCAGAGCGGCGACCATTTTGCCTTCCACGTTCGTGCCGATCGGCATGCCGAAGCACTCGCCGAGCTGCGCGCGTACGGACGGCGCCGGAGCGACGATCACATGCTTCTTGGGATCGGCAATCGCGTCCCAGACCGGGCCGGTATCGTCACGTTCGGTCAAAGCGCCCGTCGGGCAGACCGCGATGCACTGGCCGCAGTTGATGCAACTCGTTTCACCGAGCGGCAGGTCGAACGCGCAGCCGACGTGCGTATCGAAGCCGCGCTCGTTCGTGCCGATCACGGCCGCATGCTGATTATGCTGGCAGACCGCCACGCAGCGGCGGCAGAGAATGCACTTGCTGTTGTCGCGGATTAAATGCGGCGCGCTGTGCTCATACTGCGGCTTGAGGTCCTCGCTGCCCTTATATTTATACTGATCCACGCCATACTCGCGCGCGAGCGCCTGCAGCTCGCAGTCGCCGTTGCGCGTGCAGGACAGGCAGTCCATGCGGTGATTGCTCAGCAGCAACTCGAGCGTTTTCTTTCTGGCTTCGCGCAGCTCCGGCGTATTGGTTTCCACCACCATGCCGTCGGCAACCTGCGTTACGCAGGCGGCCGCCTGGCCGCGCACGCCGCTGGCCTGCACGAGGCACATGCGGCACGCCGCGATGGCGTTGATGTCCTTGAGATAGCACAGCGTCGGGATACGAACGCCCGCTTCGTGCGCCGCTTCGAGAATCGTGGCGTTGGCGGGAACCTTCACTTCGATCCCGTTGATCTTTACAGTAACTTTATCCATCGTTCCTGCCTCCTTACTTCTTTGAAATGGCGCCGAACTTGCAGGTTTCCATGCAGGTGCCACACTTGATGCACTTGTTCTGATCGATCACATGCGGCTCCTTGACGTTGCCGGAAATCGCGCCGGCGGGGCACTTGCGTGCGCACATCGTGCAGCCTTTGCACTTCTCCGGATCGATTTCGTAATGAACGAGCTTCTTGCAGACGCCCGCCGGGCAGCGCTTGTCGACAACGTGCGCCACGTATTCGTCGCGGAAATACTTCAGCGTGGAAAGCACCGGATTCGGGGCCGTCTGTCCGAGCGCGCAGAGCGCGTTCTTCTGGATGTAATGGCACAGCTCTTCCATCTTGTCGAGGTCCTCGAGGGTCCCCTTGCCTTCGGTGATCTTGTTGAGCATCTCCAGCAGGCGGCGCGTGCCGATGCGGCACGGCGTGCACTTGCCGCAGCTCTCGTCCACGGTGAACTCGAGGAAGAAGCGCGCCACGTCGACCATGCAGTTGTCCTCGTCCATGACGATGAGTCCGCCGCTGCCCATCATCGAGCCGATGGCCTTGAGGCTCTCGTAGTCGATCGGGGTATCGAGGTGCTGGGCCGGGATGCATCCGCCCGACGGGCCGCCGGTCTGCGCGGCCTTGAACTTCTTGCCGTTCGGGATGCCGCCGCCGATCTCGAAGAGGATCTTGCGAAGCGTCGTGCCCATCGGGATCTCCACGAGGCCGGTGTTGTTGATCTTGCCGCCGAGCGCGAACACCTTGGTGCCCTTGCTCGTTTCCGTGCCCATCGAAGAGAACCATTCCGGCCCCTTGAGGATGATCTGCGGAATATTGGCGAGCGTCTCCACGTTGTTGATGATCGTGGGCTGCGCGAACAGGCCCTTGTTCGCCGGGAACGGCGGCTTGTTTTTCGGCTCGCCGCGGTTGCCCTCGATGCTGGTGAGCAGCGCCGTTTCCTCGCCGCAGACGAACGCGCCGGCACCGAGGCGGATGTCGATGTTGAAATCAAAGCCCGAGCCGAAGATGTTCTTGCCGAGCAGGCCGTACTTGCGGGCCTGGTCGATGGCGATGCGGAGACGCTTGACCGCGATGGGGTACTCCGCGCGGACGTAGATGTAGCCGTGGGTCGCGCCGATGGCGTAGCCCGCGATGACCATCGCTTCGAGCACCGCGTGCGGGTCGCCTTCAAGCACCGAGCGGTCCATGAACGCGCCCGGGTCGCCTTCGTCGGCGTTGCAGACGACGTACTTGACGTCGCTCTTATTATTCGCGGCAAACTGCCACTTCGTGCCCGTCGGGAATCCAGCGCCGCCGCGGCCGCGCAGGCCGGACGCCTTCATCAGGTCGATCACCTGCTGCGGCGTCATCTCGGTGAGCACCTTGCCGAGCGCTTCGTATCCGTCGAGGGCGATGTATTCGTCGATATCCTCCGGGTTGATCACGCCGCAGTTGCGCAGCGCGATGCGGAGCTGGGATTTATAGAACGGCGTGTCGGAAAGCGAGGTGACGCCGTGCGGCATCTCCTCCGTTTTCGGCTTGTAGATCAGCCGCTCCACCGGACGGCCCTTGAGCAGATGCTCGCTGACGATCTCGGGCACGTCGTCGACCGTTACGCGGCTGTAAAACGTTCCCTCCGGATAGATGATCATGATCGGGCCGAGCGTGCACAGGCCGAAGCAGCCCGTCTGAACGACCTTGATCTCCTGGTCGAGGCCCTGCTTTTTAAGCTCCTCTTCCAGACGCTCGCGAATGGCGGGACTGCCGCTGGACGTGCAGCCGGTGCCGCCGCAGATAAGTACATGTGAACGAATCATGGTATTTCCTCCCGTTATTTCTCGCCGATCGTGTATTCGTAAACGGGCGTCCCGCCCTTAATATGCTCCGTTACCACGCGCTTGGCCTTTTCGGACGTCATCTTGACGTAGGTAACCTTCTCCTTGCCGCTTTCAAACACCTCGACGACCGGTTCGAGACGACAGATGCCGATGCAGCCCGTCTGCGTGACGGTCGCTTTGTCCGAGAGGCCCTGCTTCTGGACCTCTTCAACCAGCGTGTTCAGCACCGGACGCGCGCCCGCGGCGATTCCGCAGGTCGCCATGCCGACGACGATGCGAATCGCGTTTTCGCCTTCGCGCAGCGCGACTTTTCCCTTCATTCTTTCGCGGATCTCCGCCAGTTCCTGCAGTGATTTCATGTTTTTTGTCCTTTCCTCATTGTAAAAGTATCTATGTCGACTGACTCGATTATACAAAACCGAGCTTCCTGTCAGCCTCCGCTGTCCGCCCCCGGCGGTTCGGATACGTATGCCCGCACCCATTCGAGCACCTCGGGCGCATTCAGCGGAACGTCCGCGCCGAGAAGGGTTTTCATCTCCTCCGTCGAAAGCCGCGTCTCGCCCGCTTCCGACCGGTAAACATAGGTGAGCGCCAGCTCCGGGTTCCCCTGCAGCAGCGTTACGATCGTGGACGCGATGTCGCCGAGCGGCGCGCAGTCCACGTGATCGGTAAAAAACGTCGCGGTCACGCACGTGCCGTGCCGGCCGTCCGCCGGGTCCGCGCGCCGGGATTCGATCGTCATCGTTCCGCCCGTCTGCTCCGCCGCAAGCCGGAACAGCGGGAGCCCCATCCCGACCTTCCGGGTGGTGCGCGTGGTCGTGAACGGATCGGCCGCCGCCGCGGCGAACGCTGGGCTCATACCGCAGCCGTCGTCCCGGATCATGATCGTGAGGCGATTTCCCGCCTGCTCAAGCAGAATGTCCAGCCGTGTTGCGCCGGCCTTGACGGAGTTCTGCGCGATGTCCAGCACGTGGAGCGAAAGCTCCTTCATGGCTTCCTTTCTCCTCCCCGCGTCAGCCGCCCGCAAGATACCGAATCAGCGCGCGGCGCACGGTTTCGGCGTCCGCCCCCGTTTTGCAGGGGAGCGGCAGAGGATACCCGCCCTCGGAGATGTCGCAGAGCCGGTGCGCGTCCGAGGAAACGATCCGGCGTTTTCCGATCAGGCGCGGGTATTTCGCCTCAAACTCCTTCGCGCTTGCGGGCTCGCGGTATTCCACCGTGGGGAACGCCGGATGCTCCGGCAGGTCCCCGAGCACGGCGAGGATGCCGTTTGCCTCGCGGTCGACATGCGCGGGCACCGCCGCGCCGCCGAATTCCGCCGTGAGCGCGGCCGCCTCCTCCAGCGAGAGGTCCGCGGCGTTGATCAGAAGGTTCGGCTCCTCGCCGACCGGCTCGTCGTCCGCTCCGATGAGGATCTGCCGCCCGAAGATCTCCGGGCGGTTCTTCACCGGCACGCGGCGTTTCTCAACCGTTCCGGCAAACGCCAGCGCCGCATCGAGCGTTGGAAACAGGCACAGAAGGTGCACATCCTCGCTCGTGGTCAGTTCCATGCCCGCAACGGGCACGACGCCGTAGCGTTCGCACGCCGTAAAAAATGTTTCGCAGTTGCCGCAGGCGTTATGGTCCGTCAGCGCCGCCGCGTCCAGCCCGTTCAGCTTTGCCATCCCCGCGATCGAGAACGGCGTCATGTCGTCGTCCGCGCACGGGGACAGGCAGGAGTGAATGTGCAGATCGCAGCGGAACGCGCTCATAGCAGCGCGTGCAGTTCGCCGCAGAGCCCGTAGACGGAACGATCGCTCCCAAGCAGATTGACGCTCCGTTCCCGCGCAAGTTCGGCAACGCCCTCGTCGGGCCGTACGCCCTCCGCGAGGATGATGCAGGAGACCTCCGCGAGTGCCGCCACGGCGACGATGTTCCGGTTGCTCATGATCGTCGCCCACGCGTCGCCCCGCTGCGCCCGGCCCATGACCCAGCTGAGCAGATCGCCCGCGTAGCCGCCCGTAACCGCTCGCCCGCCGTCCGGAACGGCGATGGATTCGAGCCGCAGCGCGCCGGCCAGTTCCTGCACGGTCATGGCTTTGCCTCCTTCGGCTTTGCGTCTGCGCCTTTCGGTTTTGCGCCCTTGGCCTTGTCGTGCATCTCCTGTATCTGCTCGCGCATGTACACGATGCACTCGTCTACGCTCCGCCCGCCGAGCACGACGTCCTCGGCGAACGCGCGGCACGTCGGCGCACCGCAGGAACCGCAGTCCAGCGCGGGCAGCGAATCGGCCAGTTTATCAATCTCGCTCATCTTCTGCATCGCCGTGCCCCTGTCCTCGTCGATCTTGCTCACGGGCCGGTACTCGAGCGGCTTGGAGAAGAGCATCTCCTTCGGGAGTCCCTCCGTTCCGTCGCCGGGCAGGCGGTTTTCGGAAACCGGCAGGTAGCGCCGCAGCGCCTGCATCCGCACGCGCGCGATATACGGGTTTTCCACCGTCGCCACGCCGCCGACGCAGCCGCCCGGACAGGCGTTGAGCTCGACGAACTGCAGCATGGGGAAATGCCCGGTCTCGATTTCGTCCAGCACGCGGATGACGTTTTCGATTCCGTCCGCCGCGAGATACTTATCGTTGAACAGGGCGCTCGCTTCTCCGCCCGTGCTCGCCCAGCTCATGCCGATCATGCCGGTCTGGCTGAACTTCTCCGGCGGGGTGTTCTTCTTCATCGCGCCGATGAGCTTGAAATAGATATCGCTCATCGAAACGACGTAGTCCACGTTGCTCTTTTTCCCCAGGAACCCGTTCTTGACGTAGCTCGCCTTCGCGGGGCAGGGGGAGATGAACACGGTGGCGATATCCTCCGGCTTGAGTTCCGGATGCTTTTTGAGCGCCTCCTCGCGCGCCATGCGGCCCGCCACCTCGATGGGCGGCATGAGCGGCATCACATGCTCGCACAGGAGCGGAAACCGCAGCGTGATCAGCCGCACGACGACGGGGCAGGCCGAGTTGATGACGGGGTACTTCACGTTTTTGGACTTTAAATACCGCCTCGTATACTCGGTGACGATCTCCGCCGCGCGGGCGACCTCGAACACGTCGTCGAAACCCGCGTCCAGCAGCCCCTGCAGCACGTCGTCCGCGTCGTCGATCTCCGCAAACTGCCCATAGAACGACGGCGCCGGCAGCGCGATCCGGTATTTGGCAGGGTCGATCTCTTCGAATTTGTCGAACGTGGCCTTCTTGGCCTGGTACGGACAGCGGCGGATGCACTCCCCGCAGTCGATGCAGACCGCCGAATTGATCACAGCGTGACCGTCCCGGATGCGGATCGCTTCGGTGGGGCACCGTTTCAGGCAGTTGGTGCAGCCTTTGCACTTTTCGAGGTCAAGCGAGACCGAATGCTTGTACTCTTCCATGTCCCGTTCCGTCCGTATCCCGGTGTCCTTCCCGCCGCCCGCGCATCCGCGGACGGATGCCTCCGCGCGGGCGCAAAGCGGTCTATACGTTTACCTTCATCGTTACGGTCGTGCCCTTGCCGACTTCGGTTTCAATGTTCATCTCGTCGGTGTAGCGCTTCATGTTCGGCAGGCCCATGCCGGCGCCGAAGCCGAGCGCGCGGATATTGTCCGGCGCGGTGGAATACCCCTCCTGCATGGCGAGCGCAACGTCCGCAATACCGGGCCCGTGGTCGGTCAACACGATTGTGATGCAGTTCGGCTCCACGTATACGTCCGCGACGCCGCCGCGCGCGTGCACGACCATGTTGATCTCGCCTTCGTACATGGCGATCGAAACGCGCCGGATGGTCTCCGCCGGGAATCCCAGCTGGCGCAGCTTTCGTTTGACCTCCACCGACGCCGCGCCCGCGGAGGTGAAATTATCGCCGTCCACATCGTAATGGAACTTCAGCGCCTCGGCCATCGCGTCAGGCCTCGCTGCCGAGTCCGTGCGCGTACAGCTGCCCGCAGGCTTCGTAGAGGCGGTAGTTGCTTGCGAGTATCACGATGTGGTTTTCCTCCGCAAGCTGAATCATCTCCGCCGTGGGGCGTTTGCTGCGCACGAACACGACGCACCGCATATCCATCATCATGGCGGTGCGGATTACCTGCGGGTTGACAAGCCCCGTGAGCAGGACCGCCTGGTCCTTCACGTAGGCGAGCACGTCGCTCATCATGTCGCTGCCGCAGGCGCTGAGCGCTTCTTCGTCGAGCTGGCACTCTCCGCAGAGAACCGTTGCACCCAGCAAATCGGCGATCCGGCGAATCTTCATGTTCATCCGTCCCTTCGTCCCGGTGCGGGCGGTCAGTTATATTTGGCCAGGATCCCCTTGATGTCGGCGGGGACCAGCCGTCCGTATACGTCGCCGTCGACGACCATAACGGGCGCAAGGCCGCAGCAGCCGAGGCAGCGGGTCGCCTGCAGCGTGAACACGCCGTCCGGCGTCGTCCCGCCGGCTTTGACGCCGAGTTGCTTCTCGAGCTCGTCGAGAATGGACTGCGCGCCCTTTACATAACAGGCCGTGCCGAGGCAGGCCGCGACGCGGTGCTTGCCGATGGGGTTGAGCGAGAACTGCGCGTAGAACGTGGCGACCTGATACACTTCCTCGATGGAGATGCCAAGCTCTTCGGCGATGATCGTCTGCACCTCGATCGGCAGATACCCGTAGATATCCTGCGCCTGCTGGAGTATGGGCATCAGTGCGCCCTGCAAGTCTTTGTTTTCGGCAATAACCTTCCGAAGCTGCCGTTCCTGTTCCTGCGTTCCCTTAAAGGGTACCACAGTCTTCTGCTTTGCCATAGTTTTCCTCCTAGGTCGGGTTTATTCAAACCTTTGGTATGTCTTATCAGACCAGGTTAGATTATAACATACCCGTTCTGTCAAGAAAAGAAAAAAAGTCGAATAAATCGGCTTTTTCACAGCAATTCCATGGTTTTCCCGCACTCGCGGCAAAACTTTGACAGTCGGACGCGCCCGGCCTATAATAAAAAGCGGACAGATCGCGGGAAAACCCGCTTTCGCGGCGTTCGCCGCGCGGCGGACGACACCGAAAGGAGCGTTTCCGATCATGCGGATTCTTGTCGCCGGCGGCGCCGGTTATATCGGCAGTCATACCGTTCTCGAACTGCTCGACGCCGGCTACGAGACGGTCGTTGCGGACGATTTCTCCAACTCCAAACCGGCCGTGCTCGGGCGCCTGAGATCGCTTGCCGCGCGGCCGTTCGAATTCGCCGAATGCGACCTGACCGACTCCGCCCGCACCGAAACGCTCTTCTGCGATTACTCCTTCGACGCGGTGATCCACTTTGCCGGATTCAAGGCCGTCGGCGAAAGCGTGGAGAAGCCGCTTGCCTACTACCGCAACAATCTGGTTTCCACGCTGAATCTTCTGGACTCCATGCGCGCGCACGAAGTGAAGCGCTTTGTGTTCTCCTCGAGCGCAACCGTATACGGCAACCCGAAGAGCGTGCCGATCCGTGAGGATTTCCCGCTCTCTGCCATGAATCCCTACGGCCGCACGAAGCTCATGATCGAAGAGATCCTGCGCGACGCGGCGCAGGCCGACCCCTCGCTCCGCGTGTGCCTGCTCCGCTATTTCAACCCCGTCGGCGCGCACGTTTCCGGGCGCATCGGCGAGGACCCGAACGGCATTCCGAACAACCTCATGCCCTACATCGCGCAGGTGGCGGTCGGGCGCCTGCCCGCGCTGCGCGTGTTCGGGGACGATTACCCGACGCGGGACGGAACGGGCGTGCGGGACTATATCCACGTGACCGATCTGGCGAAGGGCCACGTTGCGGCGCTGAAGAAACTCGAAACCGGCGCGGGGGTCTACACCTACAACCTCGGCACCGGCACGGGGTACTCCGTGCTCGAGGTGCTGCATGCGTTTGAAAAGGCTTGCGGCAGGGAGCTGCCGTACCGGGTCGTCGCCCGGCGTCCGGGCGATATTGCGGAATGCTATGCGGACCCGGAAAAGGCGGAAAAGGAACTCGGCTGGCGCGCCGAGTACGGCATCGAGCGCATGTGCGCGGACAGCTGGCGCTGGCAGTCGCACAACCCGAACGGATACGACGGCTGAACGGCGCTTTTCCCGCGCGGGACCGCCGCGGGATCGCATTGTCACAGAAATTCATACGGACATAAAGGAGCAAGGATTCATGCGGAAACCGTCACTCGTTGTCATGGCCGCCGGCATGGGCAGCCGTTACGGCGGACTCAAACAGATCGACCCCGTCGGAAAGCACGGCGAAATCATTATAGACTATTCCCTCTACGACGCGCAGCGCGCGGGGTTCGAGAAGGTTGTGTTCATCATCAACCGAAAGATCGAGCAGGATTTCATGGAGGTGATCGGCCGGCGCGCGGAGAAGCACATGGACGTGCACTACGTGTTCCAGCAGCCGGACTCCATGCTGCCCGTCGGCTTTTCCGTCCCCGAAGGGCGCGTCAAGCCCTGGGGTACGGCGCACGCCATCCTCTGCTGCAGGGACGCTGTGCACGAGCCGTTCGCCGCCATCAACGCGGACGATTACTACGGCAGGCGCGCCTTCAGCGTGCTCTACGACTACCTGAAAACCGCGAAGGACGGCGACCGGTACGATTTCTCGATGGTCGGATATCTGGCCGTGAACACGCTCACCGAACACGGGTCCGTCGCGCGCGGCGTATGCGAGGTCGACGCGTCCGGCAGGCTGGTCAACATCGTGGAACGGCTCCGCGTCTACAAAACGCCGGAAGGTCCCGCCTACACCGAGGACGATGGTAAGACCTTCGTGCATTTTCCTGCGAATAATCTCGTATCCATGAATTTCTTCGGCTTTACGCCCTCGCTGTTTCCAGAACTGGAGGCGCGTTTCCCGGCGTTTCTTGAGGACGCGATGCGGCAAAACCCGCTCAAGGGCGAGTTCCTCATCCCGCAGGAGGTGGGGCGCCTGCTCCGCAGCGGGAAGGCGAACGTACGCGTGCTTTCCTCGCCGGACCGCTGGTACGGCGTGACCTACCGCGAGGATAAGCCCGAAGTGGAGCGCGCGCTGCTCGAAATGACCGACGCGGGCGTCTATCCGGACGAAAAGCTCCTCGCCTGAACAAAGAAGCGGCTTCTGTCGCTTCAGGCTGTCAAAAAGTTTTTTGCAGGGGGTTCCCCCTGCACCCCACCCAAGGGACACGTCCCTTGGGAATCCATGCTTCCGCCAGCGTCCTGTTCCAGGGCGCTGGCAAAAATGGGTTCTTAGGGACGGTAGCGGCCCTAAGCGGTGGCTTAGAGGTTGCTCCTCCCTTCCTCCTTTCTCGACAGACTGAAGCGACTTCCGCCGCTTTGCAGAACGACAGGGGCCCCGCGAAGATGCGGGGCCTAGAAGTCTCCGGGATTGTTAAGGGCCGTGCCCTTAACCCATATGTTCCGGCTGCGTCGGCTTCGCCGATGCAACGGATCGCCCAGTGGGCGGTTTCTTTATGCGTTTTACCGCCCGGGAGCCTGAAAGGCGAGAGGTAAAACGCGGTTATCCCGTCAAAAACTGGTTTTTGACGGCTTGAGAGGCCCCGCGAAGATGCGGGGCCTCTGCCAGTCAAAGAAGTCTCCGGGATTGTCTGGGCCGAAGCCCGTCGTCTGTGAATTCCGACCGCGCCGGCTCTGCCGATGCGGCGGATCGCCCCGCGCTGGCGGGTTTCCTGTGCTCTTTGCCGAACGGGGAGTCCGAAGGACGGAAGCAAAGGAACGGCTGCCCCGTCAAACCCGATGCGGTCCGACGGCGCATAGCCTCGCGATAACGCGAAGCCCCTTGGGTTGTCAGCCCGCGTTGCCCGAGGACGCGTAGTACGTTGCGTTGCCCGAGGACGCGATGATCGCGTTGCCGCCCGATGCAATCTCCCCGAGCGCGGAAAGGCCGGACGACGGGTTGCACGCCGAAAGCAGCAGCGCGCTCACAACCAGCGTAATGAGAATAATCCAGGTCTTTTTCATAAATCTCCCTCCAAATGCTTGCAAAGCCGTAATAACTATGTGTACTATATGTGTTAGTACACATATATGCTAACCCCGCCGTTTCGTTTTGTCAAACAAAAAATGGGGTTTTATGGTAAAATTCATAAAAGGGACATAACTGGCATGGAAACGACATCCCACGGCAATCGTTACGAGCGGATCAAACGGACCCTGGCGACGGTCTATCTTTCGGCCGTCTGTTTCGGGCTGCCGCTGGTATTCCACCGCGGTTATTTCGATATCACGGAAACGAAGCAGGCGTTCTTTCTCGCGTCCGGCCTCGGCTATCTGGCCGCGTCGCTTGTTCTTTGGTTGCTGCGTCCGCAGAGGGTGGGGCACCCGGCGCGGCGCGCGTGGAACGCGGCCGGTGCGGCCCGGTGGAGCATGCTGGCGTTTCTTGTGTGCGCGGCCGTTTCGTGCGCCGTCAACGGCGTTTCCGGCGAAACGGTGATCGCCCCGCACAATCGTTACCAGGGATTGCTGACCGTTTCCGTCTATACGGCGGTATTTCTCTGCCTTTCGCGAGGAAATGCAAACCTTCGCGCCGTCGGAGCGGCGGTTACCGCTGGCGCGTCGGCCGCGAGCCTGCTTGCGCTGCTGAATCATTTCGGATGCGACCCGCTCGGGTTCATGACGGAGCTTTCCGATGTGGACCGCGGGCGGTTTCTCTCCACACTGGGCAACGCCGATTTCTTCGGCAGTTATCTCTGCCTTTCGGTTCCCGTCACGGTTCTGCTGTTCTGCCGCGCGGAGCGGGTGCGGGAACGCGTCGGTTTCCTTGCGGCGCTGATCGCCGTTTCGCTCGGGGTGCTCGCGTCGGGCAGCGAAAGCGCGGTGCTTGGACTTCTTGCGGCTGCGCTCGTGTTCCCGGCAATGCTGTTCGGTTCGCCGCGCGCTATGAAGCGGTATCTGCTTTCCATCGTCCTGTTCTCGCTGACCGCGTTCCTGTTTGGGCTGGCCGAAGCGCGCTTTGCCTCGGCGACGTATCTTTCCTACTTTATGCGGCTTTATACCAAACCGCCGGTCGCACTGGGGGTCGCGCTCGTCTGCGGCGTGTTGCTGCTGCCGCTAAGGTCCGCCGGCGCGGAACCACTGCTGCGCGCGAAAAAGCCGTACCGGATCGTCTGCGCGGCGGTGCTCGCGGCGGCGGCCGCCGCCCTTATTCTGCTCAACACGGCGTTTCGGGATGTTTCGCTCGGCTCGCTGGACCGTTTTCTGAAATGGAGCGACAGCTGGGGGACCGACCGCGGCAGGATCTGGACGTATTGCGTGGAGCTGTACCGATCGTTCAGTCCCGTGCGGAAGCTCTTCGGCGGCGGGCCCGGCTGCCTGTTTGCGGCGGACCAGCTCCAGCCGGTGTTTTCCGACGCGGCGCTGGATTCGGCGCATAACGAATACCTGCAGTATCTGCTTTCCTTCGGCGCGCTGGGTCTGGCCGCCTATGTGTGCGCGCTGGCGTGTTCCGTCCGCGCGGGCCTGCGCGCCTGCGCGCGCGAACCGCTCGTCTGCGGCTTCTGCGCCGCCGTTCTTGCCTGCACCGCGCAGGCGGTCGTGAATATCGCGCAGCCCGTCTCCACGCCGCTGTTGTTTCTGTTTCTGGGCGTTCTGGCCGGCTGCTCGCAGGGGACGGACGAAGCGGCGCCGCTGCAGGATATGCCGGTTTCCGGCAAAGCGGCCCGCTGAATTTGATCGCCGATCGGCGGTGTTGTCCGGCGGGAACTTCGCCGGTCCTTTTATTTTTGGGGCGGCTACACGGGAGCCGGGGATGAGCGCATCCACGGTTCGGCTTGCCGATAAGGGGAGTCCGTTGGAGGCTTCGCCTCCAAGCCGTCGCTCAGAGCCGCAACGGCCCTAAGAACCCATTTTTGCCAGCGCCCTGGAACAGGACGCTGGCGGGAGCAGGGATTCCCAAGGGACGTGTCCCTTGGGTGGGGTGCAGGGGGGAACCCCCTGCAAAAGAACTTTTTTGACAGACTCCCGCAGGCTGCGCGCCTGCGGTTCCTTTTTTTACCCATCGGAACGTAATTGTTGTCCGTCACGGAAAAATTTTGTTAAAAAACGTGGCTTGACTTTCCAGCAGACAAATGTTATGATAAATTGACGGAAAATTGAACAATTCAATTAAGGAAGATAGTATGAGCGCAATTTTTGAGAATTTTCAGAATTTGACTTGGCAGCAAATCGTCATGTGGTGCATCGGCGGTATCCTGATCTACCTTGCGATCCGCAAGGATATGGAGCCGGCGCTGCTGCTTCCGATCGGTTTCGGCGCGATTCTCGTAAACATTCCGATGTCCGGCGCGGTCACGCAGGTCATCAATAACGTCAAGGAAATCGGCGTGCTCGACGTCCTTTTTGAAGGGGGCATTGCGAACGAACTGTTCCCGCTGCTGCTGTTTATCGGCATCGGCGCGATGATCGACTTCGAGCCGCTGCTGACGAACCCCAAGCTGATGCTCTTCGGCGCGGCGGCGCAGTTCGGCATCTTCTTTACGCTGGTGGTCGCGTCGTTGCTCGGTTTTCCGCTCAAGGACGCGGCGTCCATCGCCATCATCGGCGCGGCGGACGGCCCGACCTCCATCTTCGTGGCGAACTTCCTGAATTCCAACTATATCGGGCCCATTATCATCGCGGCGTATTCGTATATGGCGCTGGTGCCGATCGTGCAGCCGCCGATCGTCCGGGTTCTGACGACTCCGGAAGAGCGCCGCATCCGCATGGAGTATACGGGAAACCGCGTCTCCAAGGCGACGAAGATCCTTTTTCCGATCATCGTTACGATCATCGCGGGCATCTTTGCGCCGCGCTCGGTCGCGCTGGTCGGATTTCTGATGTTCGGCAACCTGATCCGCGAATGCGGCGTGCTCGGGTCTCTTTCCGAGACCGCGCAGAAGGTGCTCGCCAACCTGATCACGCTCTTCCTCGGCCTGACCGTCGCCGCCAAAATGCAGGCCGATGCGTTTCTGAACCTGCAGACGCTTATGATCATCGGCCTCGGGCTCGTCGCGTTTGTGTTCGACACCGTCGGCGGCGTGCTCTTCGGCAAGTTCCTCAACCTGTTCGTTAAGAAGAAGGTCAACCCCATGATCGGCGCGGCGGGCATCTCCGCGTTCCCGATGGCCTCCCGCGTGATCCATAAGATGGGCCTCGCGGAGGATAAACAGAATTTTCTGCTGATGCACGCCGCGGGCGCGAACGTCGCCGGGCAGATCGCATCGGTGCTTGCGGGCGGTATTCTGCTCAACCTCGTTGCAAAATAACGGAGAGGGATATAGAATTATGCAGTTGGATCTAAACAGCGTCGCTCCGGTCGACGAAACCATGCGGATTCTGGTTCTCGGCATGCTGGGCATCTTCATTGTTACGGCTGCGATCATTCTGGTGATCGCGCTGCTCAACCGAATCACAAATCCGGGCAAAAAACGGAACCGTTCCGGCGGAGAGAACGCGTAAGCGCCGCGGCCGGACATTCAGGCAGCCGCTGTTTCATGCGGATCAGGAAAGGGAGATATGAATCATGGAAAAACTTGTTCTTTACGGTTCCCTGCTCATCGCTCTGCTGGCGTTCGCATTTGCGGCCTGGCTGTATCTGTGGGTCAGGCGGCAACCCTGTGAAAATCAGAAGATCCTCAAAGCCTGCGGCCTCATCCGCGCGGGCGCGCGCACGTTTCTGCGCAAGGAGTATCTGGTTCTGGCGCGGTTTGCGGGCGTCGCGGCCGTGCTGATTCTGATTTTTTTGCCGCTGCCGATCTGGAAGGGCGCG
>CAZIQO010000025.1:0-33954 GCA_964541465.1 uncultured Oscillospiraceae bacterium | reverse complement strand
GCGCAACAAGCTGAAGCTCATCCTGCGGGACTGCCTGCGGCAGAAGAGCGTGGGAATCATTATGGAGGATAAGGAAAAAGGGATCGTGAAATACGCAAAACCCGTGGGCGTCATTGCCTCCCTGGTTCCTACGACGAACCCGTGCCTCACCCCCGCAGGCCAGGTGATCTTTGCCATCAAAGCGCGCGACGTCATCATTTGCTCCCCCCATCCCCGGGCGAAGATTGTTACAAACAAGTGCATCGATATCATTCGTGAGACCCTCGTTCGGGAAGGCGCGCCGGCGGATATCATCCAGGGCATTCCCAAGCCCAGTATTGTGGTGACCAGGGAGCTCATGAAGCGCTGCGACCTGACCATTGCCACCGGCGGGCGGCCCATGGTGAAAGCCGCGTATTCCTCCGGCACCCCGGCATACGGCTCCGGAGCGGGCAATGCCACCGTCATTATCGACAACACCGCGGATACGCCGCAGAAGCTCGCGGAGGCTGCGCGCAACACCCGTATCTCAAAAACATCCGATTTCGGGTCCGGCTGTTCCTGCGACGGCAACCTGGTGATTCACGAATCGGTCTACGACGGCTTTGTTCGGGCCCTTGTCGAAGAAGGCGCATACCTTGCCAATGCCGAAGAAGCGGAAAAACTCAGGCGCGTCATGTGGGACGAAAACGGGCATCGCCTTCCCGACACGGTCGCCGTCAGCCCCCAGCGGCTTGCTGAACTGGCGGGATTTACCATCCCGGCGGACCGGAAATTCATCGCAGTCACCGGCGGCGGCAAGAACGAGATCGGCAAGGAATATTTCTTCTCCAGTGAGAAGCTGACGACCCTGCTCGCCCTGTTTCGGTACGAAGGCGAATTTGAAAACGCGCTTGACATGATTCGCGCCATCTTTGAAGTAGGGGGCAAGGGACATTCCTGCGGGATCTATTCCTGGGACGACGAGCATATCCACCGCCTTGGTCTGGCGGCGCCTGTTTCGCGTATCATGGTGCGCCAACCCAATAACCGGGGGAATGCCGGCTCCGCCGCCAACGGCATGCCGGCCACGTCCTCGATGGGATGCGGCACCTGGGGCGGCAATATCGTCTCGGAGAACATCTGCCTCAAGCACTATATCAACACCACCTGGGTTGCGCGCCCCATTCCGGAGGACATGCCTTCCGACGAGGAACTGTTCGGCGAATACTATGTGCCGGGTATGAACGAAGAGTAATTTCTTGTTTCCGGAATGCGGGGGGCCGGAAAACGGACCGGCGCATCGATATAAAAACTGCTCGGCAGGGAGCAAACAAGCAATAAATGCTGGAAAGCATTTAAAAACAAAAAGGAGGATTCCATGAAAAAGCTACTCGTACTTTGCCTGACGGTTATGATGGTATTCAGTACCGTCGCCTGCACAACGCAGGATGTATCCACCCAGACCAGTACCGATGAAACTGCTGCAACTACTCCCGCGGAGTCTGCCGATGAAGGCGAGACTGCGGGCGAAACCGCCGCGACCACTTCCGTACGCAGGGACGTGCTCACGGTTGCTCTTGCCGGAGAACCCGATACCCTTGATCCTTACGGACAGTCGCACGAAGCCGCGCTGACGGCGGACCTTCTCGTTTATGAGCGTCTGCTCAGGACCGATCTCGACGGTAACATCTATCCCTGGCTTGCGACGGAATACGAAGTCGTAGACGACACGACGCTGCACTTTGTGCTCCGCGACGACGTTTACTTCTCCGACGGAAGCAAGTTCACCGCGGAGGATGCCGCCTTCTCGCTGAAGCATGCGGCCGAGAGCTCCTTCACCACGAACCTCTTTGGCAGCATCGACCCGGACGGCTTCGTCATCAATGGCGATTACGATCTTACCGTGAAGCTGCTCACCCCCAATGCGGCAATCATCCCGGCCATCGCGGGCACCCGCTGCCTGATGCTGAGCAAGGACTACTACGAGAACAATTCCATCGAAGTTTACGGACGTCAGCCGATGGGAACCGGCCCCATGGTATTCGAAGAATGGGTCGCGGGCGATCATTACTCCTTCGTGAAAAACGAGAATTACTGGGGTGACGAGATTGCATACGACCGTTGCGTCATGCGCTTCATTTCCGAGTCTTCTTCCCGTACCATCGAGCTTGAAACCGGCGGCGTTGATATCGCCTGCGAACTTGCCATCAACGACTGGAGCCGTGTTGAAGAAAACCCCGATCTCCAGCTGATCAGCGGCAACACCCTGGGAACCAAGTACCTTTGCTTCAATCAGATCATCGAGCCCTTCGACGACATCAACGTCCGGCTGGGCCTTGCGCATGCACTGGATCTGGAAACCATTTGCAATGTTGTTTTCCAGGGCACTGCAACCGTAGCGGATGCGTATTATGTGCCTACCATCCTCGGTTACAAGGCGGTCGGTCCCATGACCTATGATCCGGAACTGGCCAAGGAATATCTCGCAGCGGCTGGCTACGATGAGAGCAACCCGCTTCGCTTCACCTACACAACCTACGAAAACACGGTCAATACCACCTTCGCACAGGTGGTCCAGTCCATGTGGGCCGCCGTCGGCGTAGAGATTGAGATCAGCGTTGTTGATCTGTCCTCCTTTGCAACGATGAACAACAACGGCGAGCTCAACGTTTCCCTGCTCACCACCACCGCCGCGATGGCCGATCCCACGGCGGCACTGCTGATCTGGCCGCTGGCCCGCACCATCTCCATCCGCCACGGCGATCAGCACATTCAGGATCTGCTGGACGAGGGCGCCGCCACTTACGACGTTGCAGAGCGCACCGCCGTTTATGAAGAACTGCAGGATTACCTCTGGGAGCAGCTCTATGCCGTCCCCGTTGTCTTCATGCAGCAGGCTTACGGCGCGCAGAGCTATGTGCAGAATCTGCCCTTCTACCCGAACCTCCGTATGGAACTGGATCTGATCACCTTCTCTGAGTAAGAAAAGTCCAGTCGATCCGACCGGATCCGCGTTCGCCGCGCGCTCAGCGCGCGGCGAACGCCAAATTCGCAAATTCGTCAAAAAAGGGTGAAAGTTATGCTTCGATATATTCTGAAACGCCTGCTGGTTATGATACCGATTCTTCTGGGCGTGACCATCATCATTTTTACGATGATGTATCTGACTCCAGGCGATCCTGCCCGCATGATCCTTGGCGATATTGCTTCAGAAGAGGATGTTGAGGCGCTCAGGGAAGAGTTGGGGCTTAACGGAACTTATTTTGAACGTTACTGGGATTATCTCTCCGGTCTCCTCCAGGGAGACCTGGGGACTTCTTATACCACGAGAATGCCCGTTATGTCGGAAATTGCAACCCGGTTCCCCGTAACGCTCCGCATTGCCTGCCTCGTAAGCCTGTTCTCCATGTGCATCGGTATACCGGCGGGCATCATATCAGCCATCCGACAGTATTCCGTGCTGGACAGCGCAGTTACTATTTTCGCCATGCTTGGCATATGCATGCCGAACTTCTGGCTTGCGCTGCTTCTCATCTTGTTTTTCTCCGTATATCTCGGGATTCTGCCTGCTTCCGGACTGTACGGCTGGCAGTATTATATCATGCCTGTGATGAGCATCAGCGCGGCGACCCTTGCAACCATTACGCGAATGACGCGCTCCAGCATGCTTGAGGTCATCCGTTCAGACTATATCAGAACCGCAAGGGCAAAGGGCGAACCCGAATTCAGGGTCATCACGAAGCATGCTTTGGGCAACGCGCTGATCCCGATCATCACGGTCATAGGGTTCCAGTTCGCGGTCGGTCTGGGCGGCGCGGTGGTCAACGAACAGATTTTCGGGATCCCCGGGCTCGGCAAGATGATGGTGGACGCGATTAAGCAGAGGAACTATCCCCTCGTGCAGGGAGGCGTGCTGGTGATCGCCCTCGTATACAGCCTGCTCAATCTTGTGATCGACCTGATCTACGCATTTGTCGATCCGCGCATCCGCTCTCAGTATGCGAGCAGGTCAAGGAAAAAGGTCAGCCATACGAAAACCGCAGAGGTGGAGACATGATCATGAAAACCAGAAAACGAAACGGCGGGATCATGAACGATGACGAGAGCGGCAAAAAGCGCAGTCAACTGGCGGAAACCTGGCGCCGCCTTGTAAAAAACCATATGGCGGTGGTCGGCCTGCTGGTGCTGCTGGTGCTGGTGCTGCTTGCGATTTTTGCGGATGTTATTGCGCCTTACGACTACGCGCTGCAGGATTACACCGCCATCCACCAGACCCCCAGCGCCGCGCATCTGTTCGGCACCGATAATATGGGGCGCGATATATTGAGCCGTGTGATCTACGGAGCGCGCACATCCCTCGTTGTCGGCTTTGTGTCGCTGACGTTCGGCGGTCTCGCGGGCTGTCTGCTGGGCGCGATCGCCGGCTATTTCGGCGGCAGTGTGGAAACGACGATCATGGGTTTTTGCGACATTCTGATGGCCATTCCATCCACGGTGCTTGCAATCGCCATCGCCAGTACGCTGGGGCCCGGCGTCGTCAACGCGATGATTGCCGTGGGGATAAGCTCGATACCAAGTTTCTGCAGAATTGTGCGCAGCTCCACGATGACCGTGAAAGGTCAGGAATATGTCGAGGCGGCGCACGCAATCGGTTCTTCCAATCTTCACATTATCCGCAGACACATCTTTCCCAATGTGTTTGCGCCGATCATCGTTCAGGCAACGCTTAACATCGGCAAAGCGATTATCATGTGCGCAGCGCTCAGCTTCCTTGGCCTTGGCATTCAGCCGCCGCAGGCCGAATGGGGCAACATGCTTTCATCCGCACGTCAGTTCGTCCGGGATTACCCGCACGAGGTGATCTTCCCGGGACTCGCTATCATGGTTACGGTTCTTGCGTGCAATATGTTTGGCGACGGATTGCGTGACGCGCTTGATCCCAAGCTGAAGACGTAAGACAGGAGGATGCACATGGTGGAAAACAAGAGTGAAACACTGCTTTCCGTAAAGGATTTGGTGATACATTATTTTACGGATAACGGCACCGTTCAGGCGGTCAACGGCATCAGCTTCGACCTTAAGGAAGGGGAGACCCTGGGACTGGTGGGCGAAACAGGCGCCGGCAAGACCACGACGGCGCTTGGCATCATGCAGCTGGTGCCCGATCCTCCGGGAAGGATCGTTTCCGGCGAAATCGACTGGCGCGGCAAAAACCTCATGCATGTGAGCAAGTTCGGCATGCGGATGATTCGCGGGAAGGAAATCTCCATGATCTTCCAGGATCCGATGACCGCGCTCAATCCCGTCATGACGGTCGGCGAGCAGCTCTCGGAAGTCATACGCAGGCACGAAAAGGAATCCAGGAAAAACGCGATGCTCCGCGCCGGCGAGATGCTGGAAATGGTCGGTATACCGATGGGCCGCCTGGGCGAATATCCGCACCAGTTCTCCGGCGGCATGAAGCAGCGCGTCATCATTGCAATGGCGCTTGCCTGCAACCCGCATATGATCATTGCGGACGAGCCTACCACGGCGCTGGATGTCACGATTCAGGCGCAGGTTCTCGATCTGATGCGGAATCTCAGGCAGAAAATGGGCACCGCTATCCTGATGATCACCCATGATCTTGGCGTTGTTGCCGAGATCTGCGATAAGGTTGCGATCATGTATGCCGGACGTATCGTCGAGGCCGGCACGCTGGAGGATATATACGACCGTACCGCACACCCCTATACGAAGGGCCTGTTTGGGTCCCTGCCCGATATGGACAGTAAAGTGCACCGCCTCAATCCGATCAAGGGCCTGATGCCTGACCCTGTCAAGCTTCCTACAGGATGCGCGTTCAATCCGCGCTGCGATCATGCGCGGCCGGAGTGCCGGGAACGTATGCCGCAGCCCAGGGAGATTACCCCCGGCCACATCGTCAGCTGTCTGCTGTACGAATAACAGACAACCCGGAACGTATCGGGACTTTTGGAGGCAATGATGGAAGAGAAGTTGCTTAGAGTTGAACATTTGAAGAAATACTTCAAAACGCCCAAGGGCCAGCTGCATGCGGTGGACGACGTGACCTTCTCCATCGGCCGTGGAAAAACGCTGGGCGTCGTCGGCGAATCCGGATGCGGAAAATCAACCCTTGGCCGGGTGAGCATCAAGCTGATTCCCGCAACGGACGGCGCAGTATTCTTTGAAGGCAAAAATATCCTTGAGGCGAAGGAGAATATGCAGCAGCGGCGGGATATGCAGATCATATTTCAGGATCCGTTCACATCCATCGACCCGCGCATGTCGGTGAGCGAGACGATCGCCGAACCGCTGAAAGTACACAGGCTCTGCAAAAGCAAGGCGGACTTGAATCAGCGCGTGAAAAATCTGATGGACACGGTTGGTCTCGCTTCACGGTTTTACAATTCGTATCCGCATGAGATGGACGGCGGCAGGCGTCAGAGAATCGGGATTGCGCGCGCCCTTGCGCTGGACCCGAAATTCATCGTCTGCGACGAACCCGTTTCCGCGCTGGATGTTTCCATTCAGGCGCAGATATTGAACCTGATGCAGGATTTACAGCAGGACAAGGGCTTCACCTATATGTTTATCACCCACGACCTCTCCGTGGTCAAGCATGTTTCCAATGAGATCATGGTGATGTATCTTGGCGTGATGGTGGAGAAATGTCCGTCGGACGAGCTGTTTGAAAAGCCGCTGCATCCCTATACGAAGGCGCTGCTTTCGGCGATACCCGAACCGCGCGTGATCAAGACCCGCAAAAGAAAGATCCTGCAGGGCGAGGTTACATCCCCCATCGAGCCCCATCCCGGGTGCAGATTTGCCGCGCGGTGCGAATATGTCCGCGATATCTGCCACAGGGAAACGCCCGTGCTGGAGGAGGTATTGCCCGGACATACCGTCGCCTGCCACCGCACGCACGAAATCAACGACGTATAAGGGCCGTGACGGCCAAAAGATATCTCCGCCGGAATGGGGGGCAGCAGCAATGGAAAAAACGTATTTAAGAAAGATCGCCGAGCATTTTTATACGGTGCCGTTTGAAACGCTGGATCAAAGCGTTACGCATCAGGCGGAACGGGCATTTATGGACTATATGGGGATCAGCGTATATTCCGTGCATCATCATTGCTGTGAAAAGGTCGTGAAGTTTTTCAGCGCGGCCGGCGGCGGAGGGAGCAGCCATCCCTTCGGCGCAAAAGCCGCAGTCAACGGCGCGGGAGCGGGCGCAGCGAACGCCGCAAGGACCTCCTCTCTGGAACTGGACGATATTTCCGGCGTAAACGCATCGGTTCATGCGGGCGTGTACGTGTGGTCGGCCGCAATCGAGGCCTACCGTTTGCATCCGTGCGACGCGGAAACCTTCATCCGGGCGGTGGCGTTCGGATACGACGTATGTATCCGGTTTGGGATGCTGAGCGGGGAAAACGTCCGGAAATTCGGTTTGCACGGCCCGGGCATGTGCGGCGGTCTTGCCAGCGCAGCGACCGCTTCCATGATAGAAGGGCTGGATCTGGAAGGCGCGCTGAACGCAATCAGCATCACCGGTACGCTTCTGCCCATGTGCCCCTTTGTGAGTTTCATCGAGGGAGCGGACGCCAAGGACCTTTATGGCGGATGGGGCGTATTTCAGGGACTGCTCGCCGTAGAGGCGGTCAAGTGCGGGCTTACCGGCCCGGCCGGGCTGCTGGAGGGGCCCAAGGGCCTGGGCCTGTTCTTTCATTCCGAGCGTGGTTACGATGTTGCTCCCGGGGAACAGTATTTTATCCAATCGATCTCCTTTAAAGAATTTTCAGGCTGCTTTGCGGTTCATCCCGCAATGAGCTGCGTGCTTGGGCTTCAGGAAGAAAATGCCATCGATGCGGAGACGGTCGAATCGGTCGTCGTGGAGACGTACCCGTATTCCTATGCCCTGAGCAGCGGCGCGTGCGCGGGCCCGATGAACAGCGCGTCCGCAAGACTCAATCTCCCTTACTGCGTGGCGTTCGCCCTGCGGGAAGGAAACCTGCAGCCGGGCGCCTTTACCCCGGAAAGCATGGCCAGCGAGGCGTATCTTTCGCTTGCCAAGCGCATTACCGTAAAGAACCACGCAGAATACGGTGAGAGCGATCTGGGCGTCCGCGGATGTATTGTTGAGGTCCGTATGAAGGACGGCACGGTTTTCAAAAAAGAGGTGGAGGGCGCCCGCTGGAGCGGCGGGGCGACGGACGGGCAGCTCAAGGACAAGTTTGTGCAGTTGACCCGCGGGGCCCTGAGCAAGGCGCAGCAGGATGAAATGATCGACTGCCTGATGCACCTGAAGAGAAAGGGCTGCATTGAGAGGATCGTTTCCATGGCGGACGCTTTGAATTAAGGACAAACCGTTTCGGCGGAAGAGCAGGCGCATCACAGCGAGCAGAGGTCCCTTTTGATACAATGGCGGAGGGGGAAAGGAGGAGCGGTTATGAAAGGATACCTGGATTCCATACTGGATTATTACGATTCCCTTTCGTTTGATCAGCTCGATGCAGCGACCGTTCATCAGGTTTGCAGGAGCTTTCTGGATTATTTCGGCTGTGCGATCTATACGGCGAAGAACGCATGCTGCGCGCCGCTGGTGGAGCTGATTCTGAGCATGGGCGCCGCCGGGGAACAGACCGTGTTCGGGTCGGAGCGGAAGAGCTGTTTTGCAAGCGCCGCATGCGCGAACGCATGCAGGGTTTCAAACATCGAAATGGACGACGGCTCGGGCATCAACGCCGCGGTGCATCCCGGACTTTATGTATGGACCGCCGCTGCCGCGGCGTACGAAAAACAGCCGTGCGACGCGGAAACGCTGGTGAAAGCGGTGGTGTTCGGATACGACCTCTGCATGCGCCTGGGCATGCTTGCCGCGAAGAACGTAAGCTCGTTCGATCTGCACGGCCCCGGCCTTTCCGGCGGCTTTGGCGCGGCCGCGGCGGCGGGGACGATACTCGGCCTGAACCGCGAGCAGATGGCAAACGCTGTCGGCATAACGGGCGCGCTGCTTCCGATCTGCCCGTTCGTAAGCTTTATCAGGGGAACGGACAATAAGGACCTTTACGGCGGATGGGGCGTGTATCTCGCCCTGATGGCTGTTGAAGCCGCAAAACGGGGTCTTACCGGCCCGAAGGATATCATGGACGGCGTGAAATCGCTGAAAGCGTTTTATTCCGACGGCCGGGGAACGGACACGGCTTTGGGGGAAATGTATTACATCAATGTGATCGGGTTCAAGGAATACCCGGCGTGTCTTGCGGTGCATCCCTCCATGACGGCCATCGAGAGACTGCGCGAAAAAAATCATTTCAGCGCATCCGACGTTGCGTGCGTGAACGCGCGGGTACATAAGGGTGCATACGTCCTGAGCAGCGGCGTCCGGCTGCCGCTCACACCCACATCGGCAAGGCTTTACCTGCCCTACTGCATTGCGGTGGAGCTCGTGGAGGGCCGACTCAGGCCGGAGTATTTTAACGAAGACCGACTGAAGCACGCCGCTTACGGCGACCTGGCGGAACGGGTGCGCATCGAAGAGGAGCCTGCGTATGCGCCCGAGCGCGGGGGGATGCCGTCGTGCAGGATGACCATAGAGCTGAAGGACGGACGCGTGCTCTCAGAAGAGGTGAAGGGCGTGCGCTGGTGCGTTTCGGGCGCATCGAACGAGGGCCTGAAGAAAAAGTTTCGCATGCTCACAGAAGGAATTCTGGACGAAAAGGAGCAGGAGCGCATCATCGGAGAAGTGATGGACGGGGGCAGGATCGATTTGGTCAACTGCACCCGCCTTCTGGGGGAGCTTGGAAGATGAGGGAGATTGCCGAAACGCTCCATACGCCCGTAAAAGGCGAGTACGACGTTGTTGTGGCGGGAGCCGGCGTCGCCGGGGCATGCGCCGCAGTCGCTGCAAAACGCGCCGGAGCAAAGAACGTATTGCTTTTGGAAAAGGCGATCCTCTTCGGCGGCATGGCCACGCTGGGGCTGGTCGCCTTGTACGAGCCTTTGTGCAATGGGAGCGGGAAAAAGATCAGTTACGGCATGGCCTCCGAACTCATGCAGCTGTGCCGCCGTTACGGACCGGACGATTTGCCGCAGGAATGGGCGGACGACCCGGATTTCGTGCCCGGCTGCAACAAGAAATACCGGACCTTTTTTTCTCCGTCGGCCTTCGCTTTTGCGCTGGACGAATTTGTAAGGAACGCAGGCGTTGATATCCTGTTTGATACGAGAGCCGTTCGCCCCGTAATGGATGGAAAGCGGCTGACGGCCGTGACGGTGGAGAACGTAAGCGGACGCGGAGCATATTTGTTAAAGTCGTTTGTGGATGCCACCGGCGACGCCGAGCTGCTTTATAAAGCCGGCGTACCGTGTCTGGAGGGCAAAAATCATATGGTTTATATCGCTTACCGTATGGACCGGGAGAGCCTGAAGAAAGCCGCGGAAACGGGCAACATGCTGCACCTGCGCAAATGGATTTCCCTGGGATCCAGCCCGCACGAAAACGGCCGCCCGAAAGGAACGGCGATTTCTTACGGCACCACCGCCGAAGAAATCACGCAGTATGTGCTTCAGGGACGCAGGATGATGCTGGAGAGCATACGGGAGGAAGACCGGTTTCAGCGGGACATGAGCGTATTGCCGGCCATGCCGCAGCTTCGGGAGATACGCCGCATACAGGGCGCGTACACGCTCTGCGAGGCGGATGCAAAAAAAGAGCAGGCGGATTCCGTGGGCGCAGTGGCGGATTTCTGGCACACGGGCGACTGGTATGAGATACCGTACCGCGCGCTGTATGCGCCTGCGTTTCCCAATGTCTGGACTGCCGGACGGAGCATTTCCGCAAAGGATTGGGCATGGTCCGCCGTGCGGGTGATACCGGGCTGCGCTTGCAGCGGACAGGCGGCCGGCACTGCGGCGGCGATTTGCGCAAAGGAAGCGATGACAGCCGCGGAGCTGCCTTTCGGCATGCTTCTGGCCGCGCTGGAACGGGACGGCGCGAAAACGCACGGCGGCGTCTGAGCGGGACTCCTGCCAGCATGGTTCTCCCGCAGGGCCGGGAAGATGAAGGGATCCACACGACAGGGCGGATCTGATCGCCGCCGATACGAGGAATATGGAAAAAATACTTAAAACAAATGCAAAAAAACCGGTTGCCTACCTCTATCTGCTCGGGACGTTTTTCCTTTGGGGCAGTCTCTATGTGGCAACGAAATATGCCCTTATGGACGTTTCGACGGTTACAATCACCGGGGGGCGCTATGTCATCGCGTTTATCGTGCTGCTTATCGTGGGGCATAAGCATCTCAAAGTGAAGATCGAGAAGAGCGACTGGAAATATTTTGTGATGGTCGGCTTTCTCGGCTATTATATGAACTCCTTTCTCGGCGGCCTGAGCGTGCGCTATCTTGGCGCTTCCAACGCTGCGCTCATCAACGCGCTCAATCCTGTATCGATCACCATTGTCGCCGCGATCCTGCTGAAGGAAAAGATCAACTGGGTGAAGATTCTCTGCATCGTGCTTGCCTTTGCGGGAACCGCGGTCATCACCAAGGGCGTTGCGGCGGACGGGCAGATGATCGGCGTGGTAATCGCTCTGTCGGCGCTGATATTCTGGGCGGTCGCTTCGGTTACCCTTCGCAGAATGGGCGCGAAATACGGCGCTATGACCGTTACTCTTTACGGCATTATGGTTTGCCTTCTCTTTTACATTCCGACCGCCGCGGTGGACTGCGTGCGCAACGGCGGTTTTCATATTTCGCTTCGCTCCGGGTTGGCGGTCGTGTATCTGGGCGTGTTTGGAACCGCAGTGGCCACTTTCTGCTGGTCCAAGGCGCTCTCGATGCTGGAAGCCTCAAGGTGCTCGCTGTTCTATCCTTTACAGGCGCTGTTCTCTTCCCTGCTCGGCACGCTGATTTTAAAGGAACAGTTCAAGGCCACGTTTTTCATCGGCGCGGCGATCATCACGGCGAACGTTTTGATCAACTGTCTCTACCGTGAAAAGGAGCCGGAAACAAACCCGGTTGTTTCCGGCAAGCCGGCGGTTCCGCAGGCGGAAAGCGCCGCCGGTTCAAACGAACAGGGCGAGTGATGGAGCGCTTTTGATGAAAGGAACAGTTACGGCGGCCGATTGCGCGCCAAACGCCCGGGGCATGAGCCGCTGGGCGGAAGCTCTCCGGACCGGCGCTGCATACGGAGTGGAAGATCCCGCCTATGAAGCCGTTTTTCTCGGCCGGGATCTATCGGGAAGGCCGACTCTGATCGGAAGCGTCGGCCGGTATGCGGGCATGCGCGTTTTTGTATCCGACCGGCGCGTACGGGGCGAGATAGACGTCGATGGGAGAACGCTTGGAGAATGCGAGATCGTCCCGGAAAACGGCCTGTATGGGAGCGTGCCTTTTGCGGACGTGTTCCGGGCCTGCAAAATCCTTGCGGAAAAGCTCAAAGAACTGCTTGGAGACGCGCTTGCCGCTGTTCCGCTGTGCGGGGGGATAAAAAGCATCGTCATTGCGCCGCGGGAGCAAAAGATAGCGGACTGGTTTATCGGCGAGGAGGAACTCTTCGGCACGGAGAACGAGAGGGATTTTCGGCGTTTCTCCACCGGCCGGTTTCCCGGGGAGATACCGATGCCGGAGCGCATGGAGGAAAGCGGAAAAAACGCGTGCGGAATCGTGTCCGCAGCCACAGAGCCGGCAACGCGCGAAGAGTATCTTGAAAAGCTGGAATGCGTTCTGGACGCCCTGAGGGCGGGGGAAGCAGATAAGGTCGTTATTGCAAGGAAATGCACGGTTACGGCCGCATCGTCCTTTGATCCGCTGGCGTATGCCTTCTATCTGCTCGAGCGGTATTATCAGGCGTATTACTATATCTTCAGCATGGGCGGCAGGGAAAGATGGATCGGGATCTCTCCCGAGGTCATGATCAGGAAATGCGGCAGCAGCGTATATACGCAGCCGCTTGCGGGCAGCGTGAAAAAAACCGGCCGGGCCGATGAAGATGCAAAAAGGAAGGCGGAATTTGCCGTTGCCGCAAAGGAACGCGCAGAGCATGACGCGGTGCTCTTTCATATGAAGGATATGCTGGAACGCGCGGATATCGGCACGGTTTTTGTGGAGAGGGACAAGGACATATTGGAAACGCCTTACGCCATGCATTTTATGAGCGAGCTCACCGTAAGGCTGAAGGACGGGGTGTCCGTGTTTGACGCCGCGGCGGCGCTGTATCCCCCGGCAGCGGTATGGGGCGTGCCGGAAGCCGCTGCGGAACGGCTTATCTCGCAGGCGGAGCCGTTTTGCAGGGAGTACTATTCCGGCCTTTTCGGATACTGTACTGCCGCCGGAAACGCGGACATGGCGCTTGTGATCCGCACCGCGAAGGTGGACGGCTGCAAGGTCGGCATATTTGCGGGCGGAGGAATTTTGAAGGAATCGGATGCGGCATCCGAATTTGACGAAACGGTGCAAAAGATGCGTCCGCTGCTGCGCTATTTCAAAGCCGAAGACGGATGAACCGGGCGAGGGCATGATATGGAAGCTTTGAAAAAGAAAAGAATCCCCGTATGCAGGCGCATCGCGGCAAACGGCCTGGATCCCATGCGCATGCTGAAAAAGCTCCGCTGCCGTCATGAGCGTGTTTTCATGCTGGAACATGCATCCGAAACCGAGAGCGGCCCCCGGTGGGAACGCTATTCCTATATCTGCTTTGATCCGGCGGCGCACTATTCGTATGCCGACGGCGTGATGACGGTATGCGAAGGAGGGAAGGATTCCGTTTTTCCCTGTCCGGATCCCTACGGCGTTCTGCGGAATGTGATGGAAGACAACGCATGCCGAGGGGATGCGTCCCTTCCGCCGTTTTTCGGCGGACTGACGGGCTATCTTGCCTTTGAATCCATCGAGTGCGCGGAACCGGGGATTCGCTTTGCCTGTCCGAACGTTGAGGGATACAAGGACCTCGATTTCATGCTGATGGACAAGGTTTGCGCCTTCGATCGGGAAACAGACGAGATCCTGATAATTTACAGCGGTTACGCGGCTGACCGGGAGGAAGCTCTATCGGCGGCAGAGAGCGTATTTGCTGAAACGGAGCGCATTTTACGTAAAGGGGATGAATACGATTGTCCGCTTCGGCTCAGAGGGGAGGTCGGAGAGATCTTCTCCAAAGCGCGGCATATCGAAAATGTGAAGGCGGCAAAGCGCCGTATCCTCCGCGGCGATGTGTCGCAGGTGGTGATCTCCAACGGAAACGAAGCGGAGGCCGAAGGGGATTTGCTCGGCGTATACGCGCTCCTGCGCCGGCGCGATAAAACGAAGCACATGTGCTATTTTTCGTCGGACGATCTCGTCGCCGCAGTCGCTTCGCCGGGAACGATCCTGCATATAAGCGGCGGGAAGGCCGTGGCGGAGTGCCTTGCGGGGACCGCGCCCCGGGGAAGGGACCGCCTTGAAGACGCGGCGTTTGAACAACAGCTGCTCTGCGATCCCAAAGCCGCTGCCGAACACAATATGCTGGTGGACGATACCCGGAATGAATTCGGCGCGTTCAGTAAGCCCGGCACGATACGCGTTCGGGAATATCAAAAGGTGGTGCGCTGCGCTGCGGTTATGCACCTTTCGTCAACCGTGGAATCGGAGCTCGCGCATGGCGTCTTGGCCCTGGATGCGCTCGGCGGAATCGTGCCCGCCGGCGTGGTTTCGGGCGCGCCGAAGATTGCGGCATGCGAAATCATCAGCGAAACAGAGGGCGACCGGCGCGGCATATACGGATCGGCCATGGGGTACATGGGTTTTGACGGGAACGCCGGTTTCTTTTCGTTCATACACGCCGTATGGCTGAAGAACGGGAAGGTGTTCGCGCGCGCGGGCGGCGGCATCGTTGCCGACAGCGACCCCGAGGAGGAATATGAAGAATGCATCTGCAAAACGGGCGCGATGGTTCAGGCGCTGCGCGCCGCAGGAGGCAACCGGCAACAGGATCCTTCCACAGGCAGAGAGGATAAAATGCACACGCGCAGGTGCGCAGGCGATCAAGGACATGGCGCCGACGCATCGATTCGGGCCGAGAACTTTTCGGGGCCCCTATGAAACTGTCTAAGTGTACGGATGCGGCTGCACGCGGAGGACGGCGATGCGATGGGCGCGCGCCTTCGCGAAACGGAAATGCACGGCATCCAGCTTCATCCGAAATCGTTTCTTTGTAAATACGGAAAGGAGATGAGAAAAATTTAAAATAACGCCTCTTTCCGATAAGGGCAATGAACGGCATAATCAGTAAAAAGGAGAAAAGCAATGAACGGCAACACATTTGGCAAAGTATTTCGAGTAACGACCGCCGGCGAAAGTTATTCCGGCTGCTTTAGAAAGACTCTGGATATACCCAAGGATCTTTTCGGCGGACTTCTCTGCGTGGTGGACGGCTGCCCCGCCGGCATTCGAATCACCGCGGAAGATATCCAGGCGGAGCTGGATAAGAGAAAACCCGGCCAGAGCAAGCTGGACTCTCCCCGCAAGGAGAAGGACAAGGCGTATATCTTTTCCGGCGTTATGGAAGATCAGATGAGCACGGGCGCCCCCATCGGCATCGTCATTCCCAACGGGGATATCGAGGACGTTCACGTTGGTCAGTATCACGATTACAAGACCATGGCGCGGCCCGGGCATGCGGAATATACCTTCATGAAGAAGTACGGCCAGTATAACGACTGGGCCGGCGCGGGCCGCGCGTCCGGGCGTGAAACCGTCGGCCGGGTCGCCGGCGGCGCGGTTGCGAAGCTGATACTGAACAAGTATGGTATCGATGTGATCGCGTATACCGTGGAATCCCATGGCATCAAGGCAAAGCCGATCGATTATGAGACCGCAAAGACAAACTACCGCAGGAATAACATCAACTGCCCCGACCTTGCGGCCGCGCAGAAGATGGAAGAGGATATCCTCAATGTGCGCCAAACGGGCGAGACCTGCGGCGGCATATGCGAACTCATCGTCCACGGCCTGCCTGCCGGACTCGGGGAGCCTGTGTTCGACAAGCTGGAGGCGACCGTCGCCCATGCGGTCATGAGCATCGGCGCGATCAAAGGCATCGAGTTTGGCGCAGGCTTCCGAGTGGCCGAAATGGTCGGCTCCGAATGCAATGATGAAATGTATTGGGACAAGGAGACCGGCAGGGTCAAGTTCTATACCAACCACGCGGGCGGTTTCCTCGGCGGCATCTCCAACGGCGACGAAGTGCGCATCCGCATGGCAATCAAGCCCACGCCGACGGTGGACGTCGTCCAGCGCACGATTGATGCGGATACCGGTGAAGATGTGAAGCTCTCGCCGATCACGCGCCGCGACGCGTCGCTGCTGCCCCGCATTTACCCGGTGGCGGAGGCCATGGTACGCATCGCCATCGTCGATGCGCTGATCCAGTTCAAGGGCTACCGGGCGATGGAAGAACTGGAAGAAAAGTATGACAGAATGTAATTCGCTTTGAACGCGACGTGTCGACAAGGAGGGAAAACGATGCACGCATATGCGAGAAAAGGAACGATCAACGGTTCGCTGGCGGTGCCCGGCTCCAAAAGCGCGACCATCCGCGCGGTGCTGTTCGGCATGCTTGCCGACGGAACGACGGTGATCCACAATCCCCTTCCCAGCAAAGACGGGCTTGCGGCGCTCTCCGTTGCGCGGGCGATGGGTGCCGAAGTGATCGTTGACGAAAAGGAAAACACCTGGAGCGTTCATGGCCTTAACGGCAGACCCAGGGTGCCGGAGAACGTGATCGACACCATGAATTCCGGAACGACCACGAGCTTCACCGCAGGCCTCTGCGCGTTGCTTACCGACGGGTACGGCGTCATCACGGGCGACGAGCAGATTCGCCGCCGCCCGTGGAAGGACGAGACCAATGCCTTGATTGAGCTGGGCGCGACCTGCATCCACACGCGGCCGGGCTGCGAATGTCCGCCGCTGGTCATCAAGGGGCCCATCCATGGCGGAACGTGCCATATTCCCGGCTTCAACAGCCAGCATATATCGGGCATTCTGGCGCCCTGCGCCCTGCTTCCCAAGGGCGAAGCGGTCGATATCGTCATTGAAGAGCCAAAGGAAGCGCTTTACGTGCAGCTGACCATCGACTGGCTGAAGAAATTCGGCGTTCAGTTGGAAAGCAGCAACGCTTACCGGCATTATCGCGTTGCGGGCGGCCAAAAGCTGATCGGGTGCGATTGCCTTGTGGCGTCCGACTGGTCGGGCGTTGCTTTCCCGCTGGTCGCCGCCGCGTGCACGAAGTCAAATCTGACGATCACCGACGTTGATTTTGCCGATTCTCAGGGCGACAAGGCGGTTGCGGACGTCCTCATACGGATGGGCGCGGATATCGAGAAGGATATAAACGGCCACAGACTCGTTATCCGGGGCGGCCGGCCGCTGAACGGCACCGAGATCGATATGGATCTCATCCCCGACAGCCTGCCCGTTCTTTCCGTTGCGGCGTGCTTTGCGCAGGGCGACACGCATTTTTCCAATCTTGCGCATGTGCGCATAAAGGAAACCGACCGCGTTCTGGTGATGCAGCAGGTGCTGACGGCGTGCGGCGCAGACGTGGAGATCACGGCGGATTCCATGACCGTTCACGGCGGGAAGCCCATCTTTGGTGCTTCGGTGAGCAGCTATGACGATCATCGGGTGGCAATGGCGATGAGCGTGTGCGGCCTGATTGCGGAAGGCGAGATGTGTATCGATCATCCCGAATGCGCGGCGGTATCCTTTCCCGGTTTTTATGAAACCATGAATAAAGTCGGGGCGGGATTCCAGCTCAGATAGCGCTGCAATGTGAAGATGCGCGTTTCCATGGATTGCCGAAGCAAGAAACGCGAGAAATGTATGGCGCGGGAGTCATCCGTCCAACGGCGGATGGCTCTTGTGCGCAAAAGGCGCATAGCCGCGGCGGAGGAAACGGAAACGGCGGCGCGAGCGGGGGGAGGACCTGCTGACAGTACCCGTATACCTGCGCGTTTCATCGGGGGGAAGTGCAAATTCCTGCCTGAGCGGCAAATCATCCCGCATCCAATCTCTCTGTGAGCGAAATATCAAAAGCGTAAGAGACCCCTAAAGCCCCCGAACAGCCGCTTCTTTTTTCTTCCTGATAAACAGCATTGCAACAAAGCAGCCGGATATCAAAAGCTGTATCGCAATCCCGATGACCATCGCGTACCCGGCGCCATACATTCCGTAAGGCGGGATCAGCAGCAGGCAGCCCGCTATCGTCAGCAGAAACCCCGCCGCATTCAGCGCAATCAGCATCTTCATGCGGCGCGCAACGATCAAAACGTTGTTGCAGCAGGCAACCAGCGAAAGCAGCGTGCTGGCGACGACCGAAATCACGAGAAGGCGCGTGTGTTCGCCAACCATCGCGTCATAGAGCAGCGTAAGCATCCAGCGTCCGCACAGCAGGCTGAACGCAACGCCGCATGCGCCCGCGAGCAGAATCAATGCAAACGGCGTGAAAAACGAAATCCGCAGTTTTTTAAGGTCGGGCAGACTCCAGTATTTTGCCATTTTTGAAAGAAACGGCAACAGCACGCCGGATGCAAACGTTGAAATGACAACCGTAGGCGCAAATACATAGGCGAATACGCCGACCTCGGAAGCGCCGGCGATCTTTTCCAGAAGAAGACGCGGGGCGAATGTGATCAGCGTAAGGAAGATCGTGTAGAGCAGCATCGGGAACCCAAGCCGGATCAGCCGGTATGGTTCGGGCTTTTGGAAATCCGCTTTGCGTATCACAACCGCGTGGCACCGTTTCGTCAGCGGAATATCGTACAGCAGCATGATAAGCAGCGCGGCCGCCGAGATCGCGCCAAGAGAAAGAAGCAGGTTCCCCGTCAGCAGCAGGCATACGGTGAACGCAAGCGTGGTCGCCACGCTGCGCAGCGTAAGAGACACGCCCGTCAGGTCAATCCTGCCGTGCCGCTGCAGGATGCCAAACAGCACGTCCGCAAATGCGCAAACGCTGTTGAAAATCATGTAGATGTTGATTGCGAGGATCTGTGTTGCATCGTAGCCGAAAGCCAGACTCGCTGCAAAACACAGCAGCGCGCCCGACAGGACGGTGATGATCCGCGTGACGATATACGTCCGGTCGGCCGAATCGTCGCCGGCTTCCGAAACCTGGTATGCTCTCAATCCGTAAGAGGATACGATGCGAAAAATGTTGCCGAACGAAGCGGCGACGGCAAAAATGCCCGCGCTTTGGTACTCCCCGGCACCGTAGTACTTGGCAATGATAAACGTGGTCAGCCACGCAGAGAAAGCGAATGCGAAGGTGCCGATCAGGTTCCATACGGTACCCGAAAGAAACCGGCGCCGGTCGCTTTTCGCGCGTTTGATTTTATTCGGGTTTCGATTGATCAATCTGCATACCTGTCGTCTGCAAGTTTATTCTGCCGGAAAGCGCCGCCGGTTCCGACCGCCCGACGCGCAAAACCGGCCGCCTGCCGCTGTATTTTTATTGCCCGTCCGGCGTCGGCCGTTCCGCGCCGGCTGAGCGGATGCGCCGGGCCGCCCTTACGGCGCGGTTTCGGCGTCGGCCGAAACTTCCGCCAGCTTCACAACCAGACATCCGTCTATCATGACGATGGAGCCCTGCGCAGGATAAACCGGCAGAGCGGCAACCTCCGGCAGCGCCGACAGGTATGCAACCGTGGCATCGTCCGCGTAATTCAGCGAAACGCCGACCCAATTGCGCAGCAGCAGCTTCAGGTGGTCCGTATCGACGATCGGCAGCTTCAAACCCGTGTATTTCGTTCCGTCCGCGTCCGCGATCTCGCTGAAATCCCCGGTGGTGTACTGAAATGCGGGCGGCGCTCCGTCGCCGATCAGCGCAACCGTCGTATCGCTGGTGTACCCCTCCGTTTCGCGAAGATCGTCCGCAAGCAGAACACCCTGCGCATAAGCGTTTTCATCCGCATAGCGCAGGAAAGCGTATCCCTGATTGGTTGTCAAAAACCATTGGCGAAGCAGAAGCGCGCTGACGATCATTGCGGCGATCGTGCCCCAGAGAACGCCGGTCTTCACGAATCTGCGGACCTTGCCCGCGTTCTGCGGCAAAAACTGCTGCTCCATCCGGTCCGTGCACGAGAGCATATACACATACACCAGCACGAACGGATAGATCATGATCCAGTGCGTATACGCGTTCTGTCCCAGCACGCCGATTGCGTGGATCGCCAGCGGAAACAGCGCCGCCAGCGCCAGCGTCAGGATGATTCGCGGGATGCTCCTGGCTATCCCGTTTCGTACGCCGATTGCAACCGAGAACACCGCCGCCAGAAAAAGCGTAGCCCAATTCATCACGCGGAACAGCGGTTCGATGGAGAAGCTCGCCCGATACAGGTGTATCCCATAGATGAAGAAATAATACACCTTGCGATACGACGCAACGATTGCATCGAGCAGCGAAGATGCCGTGAAGGCGCCGATCGTATCGATATTTCGATAACTTGAAAGCGCCGTGCCGCACACGCTGAGGAGTATCCTGAGAACAAGATAATACAGCAGCGCCGAAACCAGCAGCACGGCAAGGTACCTAAGCCCTGTCAGAACAATTTCCTTCACCGGCTTTTTCCCGTCCAGCAGCGAATTGAGAAGCAGGATCAGGAACAAGCCGGCCGCATACCCGAGAAAAACCGAGTATGTTCCGCAGGAGAATGTCAGCAGCACAATGCCAAGCCAGAACCCGTGCTTATAGCGAACCGTGAAAAAAACCGCCAGCACCGCCAGAAAGAGCGCAAAGAAAAACGTTGCCGAGGAAAGGAACGTATTCGTGCTCATCACCGACGGAAACAGAACGAGAAAACTCGCGATGCCCGCGGCCCAGATCCCGGAATGCACCTGCAAAACGGCAACGGTGAACGTCGCCGTCAATACCAAAAGAAACAATCCGATCGTTATGGTCGATGCAGGAGAAAACGAATGCCCGCGCGTGATCAGCCCAACGACATAATTGAACCATTTCCCCTGCTGCAGTCCCAGAGAGAAGTCAGACGTTATTCCGGCGGAAAGCGAATCGTGGTTATACAGGTAATTGGTTAAAACGGTGGCGTGCGAGATAAATCCCACGATCGTTGCCGTAAAGAACGCCGTCTTCACCGCTTTGGGCAGCATGCGCCAGAATTGTTCAAGTCGATTTGATAACGAATTCAACCGCTTTTTTCCCCCGATAATTATTGACAATATCATACTTTTATTGACCCCGGCCGTCAATACCGGCAGGATCCGGGGATAAAAGGAGACATGCGATCCTTTGGTGAGCTGCCGCGGTATCTGCGGCGATCCGCGCTGCTTGCGGCCGTCTGCAGCCTGCCCGCGCCGCGGAACAATTCTGAAACGCGCGCTGATAAGGCGCTTGGAATCCCTTTTCAAACCCGCCGATAAGAGACTGATGCATAAGCCGTAAACACAGGTTTTTTTTCCGCCTGAGACTTATGCGCCAGGCAGCCGTTCAATTTGACAAAATGCGTTGATGTACATATGATATTCGTAGTAAAATTAACGGGAATTCCGGCGTTTTTTGGCACAGCTGCCGTATATTTATGCCGAAACCGCCGCTTAGCCGGATTACGATCGAGTTGGTTCCGGCAAAAAGTATTCAGCCGCTGTACTAAGCCGTATGTCCTGCGGCTGCACAGCTGCGGGAACTAGGAGAATTGCCCATGGCAAAACAAAGAATCTGCTTTTCGCTTGCCTGCTTCAACGAACTGGAAAATATCCGGGAATTCGCAATGCAGCTCATGGAGATTTGCGATCAGCAGTTGCCGGCATACGATTATACGCTGCAGTTCATCGATAATTGCTCAACCGACGGAACGCAGGCGGAGCTGGAAAAACTCTGTTCGGAGTTTTCCTGCATTCGCGCCATCTTCAACGCGCGGAATTTCAAGGGTCCCTCCGGATACTATGGTTTGATGCAGAGCGACGGAGACTGTACCATCTCTCTGCCGACGGATTTTCAGATCCCGCTCTCGATCGTCCCCGAGCTGGTTCGCCAGTGGGAAAGCGGCCGGAAAATCGTTTGCGCCGTCAAGCCGAAGTCGAAGGAAAACGCGATCATGCGCGGCTTTCGTCAACTGTACTATTTTCTGATCAAGCGTTTTTCCAGCGTGGAGCAGATCGGCAATTTCACCGGGGCCGGGCTTTACGACAGCGAGTTTCTGGACTTCTGCCGTTCGCTGAACGACCCGTCCCCATCCATGCGCGGCATCGTTGCGGAATTCGGCTACGACGTCGGCTTTGTTTCTTATGTTGAGCAGAAGCGCAGGCACGGAAAATCGAAGAATAATTTCTACACGCTGTTCGACCTTGCGATGAAGAATTTTACGACCTACACCAGCGTGATCCCGAGAATGGCCACCTTCTCCGGCCTCGCCATCGGCGGGTTCAGCTTCATTGTGGCGCTGTATTATCTGATCATGAAGCTGTGTTTCTGGAAGACGTTTCAGGCCGGCATGGCGCCGCTGGTCATCGGCCTGTTCTTTTTCTCCGGCGTGATACTCATCTTCATAGGACTTCTTGGCGAATACCTATTGAGCATCAACACGCGCATCATCGCAAGGCCCCTGGTCATTGAGCGGAAGCGGATCAACTTCGATCAAAAAGAGGAAAAATCACAATCGTGAAGTATGGGCTGATCGTTTTTTCCGGCAGTCACGGAAATTCAATTTCGAGAAATGCAAAAATGCGTTTTAATCTCGGCGATAATATTCAGATGATCGCCATGGATCGCATTCTGACTGAAGAACTGCATATCCCCGAAGAGCAGATCGTTCAAATTGATTTTCATGATCTGGTTACATACGACGGAGAATATGTGACTGTGCCGATCAATCTCTTTTTCTTCGGATGCGGCAACAGCAGCAGAACCTGGTTCCCCGCATCCCCCAAGATCATCCCGGTTTTCACCGGGGTGCATTTTGCATCGCGGATTCTTACGCCGGAGCAGGTCCAGTATCTGATTCGCTTCTCTCCCATCGGCTGCCGGGATTATCACACGCTCGAAACCATGCGCTCCTATCGGATCCCTGCATATTTGGGCGGTTGCGTAACCGCTACGCTGCCGAAGCGCAGTCGTCCCGCCGTCGGCGGAAAAACATTTTTAGTCGATCTGCCGAAGGGCACGCATCACGGCAAATCGCTGCTGGATTGTATTCCGCCGCAGTATCTTCAAAACGCCGAGGTTGTTTCGCACGAATTCGAAGCGTATCCCTCGGATGAGATTTTTACAGAGAATCACAGCCGGGCAAAAGAGTTGCTTGAACGGTATAAAAACGAAGCCGGCCTTGTCGTAACGTCCAAACTACATTGCGCAATCCCCTGTTTGGCCATGGGCATCCCGGTTGTTTTGGCGGTGGATGAACTCTCGTCGCGCTTTGCCTGGGTGGAAAGCCTGCTGCCGATATACCTGCCCGAAGATTTTGAAAGCATCGACTGGAATCTTCGTGCCCCGGACTATGAAGAAATCAAACGGCGCATGATTTCCGTGATTTCCGGCAGATTGAAATCCGCACACGATACCTCTTCCGATATGACGGCCCTGAGCGCCTTCTTTGAACAGAATATCCGTTCCAGTTACGCAGAGCCTCTGGAGGGATTGTTCCGCCTGCTTGATTCGATAGATTTCGGCAAATACGACCGATATATCCTTTGGGGTTGCACCTGCAACGCGAACGATATTTACGAATACATTCAGGAACAGTTTCCAAAGCTGAAGCTGGAAGCGGTCGTCGACGAGTTTGCAGAGTGTACCTTCAAAACGTTTTCCGCAATTCGCTCAGCCGCGCTTTCGTCCTATGCCGGGGTGCCGGTCATCGTAACGACCATGACTGCGTTTTCGTATATTCAGGAACGGCTCGGCCAGTACGGCGGATGCGGACCTTTCCTTTTTGTGGACGGGCGTGTCCTGTTCGCCTAAAGGACCTATGTGATGTTCCTATGCGGCGAGAAGCAACCGTCTCGCCGCGCATAGGAGAAATCAGCGCCAACAGAAAACGGGTATTAAAATATGAAAGCTTCCGACTATATCGCAAAATTTCTGGTGGAAAACGGCGTACGCGATTTGTTTTTAATCTCGGGCGGCGGCATGATGCATATGCTCGACAGCGTGTCGCAGGAGCCCGGACTGAACCTCGTATTCAATCTCAACGAGCAGGCCAGCGCGATCTGCGCGGAGAGCTACGGCCAGTTTACCGGCAATCTCGGCGCGTGCATGGTGACGACCGGCCCGGGCGCGACAAACGCCGTCACCGGCTGCGCGGGCGCCTGGGTGGACGGAACGCCCGTGCTCTACCTCTCCGGGCAATGCCGCACGCAGCAGATGGGTCAGCTGCGCGGCCTGCGCATTTACGGCGCGCAGGAAATCGCCATTGTTCCCGTCGTTACGCCCATTACGAAATATGCCAGGACCGTTCTGGACGCGTCGGAACTGCGGTATCATCTGGAGAAAGCCGTCTATCTTGCAAGGCACGGGCGGAAAGGCCCCGTCTGGATCGACGTGCCGCTGGATGTTCAGGGCGCGCAGATCGACCCCGAATCCCAGCGCGGGTTCGTTCCGGAGGCGGAGGGATACTTCGATTGCGGCAAAATCCCCGATGCGGAGATTGCGCGGCTTTATGATTTGATCAATCGGTCCAGGCGACCGGTATTCGTCATCGGCCACGGCGTGGTCGCGGCGCATCAGCAGGACGCCGTCCGCGAACTGTCCCGGCGCATGCAGATACCCGTGCTTGCAACCTGGCGCGCAAAGGGCGTGTTTGGGGACGAGGAGCCTCTGTTTATGGGCAGCCCCGGCATTCCGACGACCCGATTCTCCAACTATGTACTGCAAAACGCCGATTTTGTCCTGATCGTCGGCACAAGGCTGAATCCGGCCATCACCGCCTATGATGAGCCGCACTTTGCATGGCGCGCGAAAAAGGCGATCGTCGATATCGAAGACGGCGAGATCGATAAGCTGGACATGGACTTCGCCCTGCGCATCACGGCGGATGCGGGCGTGTTTCTCCCCGCGTTTGCCGCCAGGATCGATTCTTACCGGACGGTCGACCGCGCGTCCTGGCTGGATTACTGCGCGCGGATGAAAGAGAAGTATCCGCTGATCAAAGAGGCGCAGCCGCTCGATTGCGGAAATACGGTCGACGGTTTCCGCTTTGCCGATACGCTGAGCGACTGTTCCACCGCGGACGACGTGTTCGTCGGCTCCTCCTCCGGCAGGACATGCGGCATCTCGCACATGGCCTACCGCCTCAAGCGCGGGCAGCGGTTCGTCACCTCGATGGGGATCGGCAGCATGGGCTGGTGCGTGCCCAGCGCAATCTCCTGCTGCATCGCCTCCGGCAAACGCCGCACGCTTGTTTTGGAGGGGGACGGGAGCCTGCAGCACAATCTGCAGGAGCTCGCGCTGATTCGCACCTACGGTTTGCCGCTCAAGCTCTTCGTGCTCAATAACGGCGGCTACGCCTCCATTTACGGCATGCAGCGGAATAATTTTCACTGCCGCTTTGCCGGATGCAACGCGCAGAGCGGCGTTCGTTTCCCCGATCTGCGGGCGATCGCGCGGATTTACGACCTGCCGTATTTTCGCATCGAATCGAATCGCGAAATCTCCGACGTGCTTGAGCGGATCATGGCAAACGACGAACCGTGTCTGTGCGAACTGATCGCCAGCGTGGATTTCGACGAGATTCCGAAATCCATGACCATCGCAAACCCGGACGGGACGTTCACCTCTTCGCGGCTGGAAAACCTCTACCCGTTCGTTTCGGAAGAAGAGCAGGCGGAAAACATGCCGGATTGGAGCGACTCATGAAACGCATCCTGCTGACCGGCGCCGGCCCGAAGAGCTTCATCGGTCGGAACCTGAAGGAATTGCTTGCGGGCGACGACAGGATTTTCGCGCCGACCCATGCGGAACTGGAACTGCTGGACTATCCGGCGCTGGAGCGGTATTGCGCGGAGAACCGAATCGACGTCGTTATTCACGCCGCCATTCACGTGCCGATGTTCAACGGCGCGGCAAACGAATTCCTCAACGATATGCGGATGTTCCTCAATATCGAGAAGATTTCTCACCGCGTGGAAAAGGTGCTCTATTTCGGCTCCGGCGCGGAGTATGACAAACGCCGCGATATCCGAAACGTCCGCGAAGAAGAGATCGGTCTCTTCATCCCTTCCAACGAATACGGCCTTGCGAAATACACCATGAACCGGATTGCGCGCGCATCGGACAACATCTATAACCTGCGCCTGTTCGGCGTGTTTGGAAAATACGAGCTCTGGCAGATAAAATTTCTGTCGAATCTCTGCTGCAAGGCCATGTTTGATCTGCCGCTGACGGTGCGGAGCGACTGCTATTTTGACTTTCTCTATATCGATGATCTGGCGCGCATTGTAACATGGTTCCTTGCGAATACCCCCCGCTGTCACGACTATAATATCTGCGCAGGAACGGATTGGCTGCTGACGCAGCTTGCAGAAAAAGTTCGCGCCGTCAGCGGGAAGGAACTGCCCGTCGTGCTGCTCAGCCCGGAGCGCAACCGGGATTACTCCGGCAGCAACGAACGTTTTCTTGCGGAATACAACGGCGCGCCGGCGACGCAAATAGACAACGCGCTGCAAATGTTATATAGTTACTATACCGGAATAAAAGAAACCATCGACCTTGACGTTTTGCGCGAAAGCCGATAGGGCCTGGTATCGCGATGGAGGATCACATGGAGCAGCTGGCAATCTTTGGCGGGCGCGCAGTTCGCGATAAGGCAATTTATTACGGAAAGCAAAGCATATCGCCGGAAGACATCGCAGCAGTCGAAGAAACGCTGGTCGGCCGGCTGATCACCTGCGGTCCGCGTGTCAGCGCGCTGGAAGAAGTGCTGAAGAAAACGGTAAACGCGGAATACGCGGTCGCCGTTTCAAGCGGCACCGCGGCGCTGCATCTGGCGGCGCTGACCGCCGGCATACAAGAAGGCGACGAAGTCATCACCACGCCGATGACGTTCGCCGCTTCAGCCAACTGCGTGCGGTACTGCGGCGGAACGGTCGTGTTTGCGGACATCGATCCAAACACCTATAACATCGACCCGGACGAAATAGAGCGAAAAATCACCCCCCGTACCAAAGCGGTGATCGCCGTGGATTACACCGGGCAGTCCGTTGCGCACGACCGCATCGACGCAATCTGCAAACGCAACGGGCTCCTGCTGATCGAGGACGCGGCGCATGCCATCGGGACGAAGTTTGATCGTCGTCCCGTCGGAAGCATTGCCGATATGACGTGCTTCAGTTTTCATCCCGTAAAGACCGTAACCGCCGGAGAAGGCGGCGCGGTTACGACGAACAATCCTGAATATTACAGGAAACTGCTGCTGCTCCGTTCGCACGGGATCACCACCGACGCGGAATGGATGACCGTTGAAAAGGAAGGCCACTGGTTCCAGCAGCAGCTCTTCCTTGGCTTCAATTATCGGATGACGGACTTTCAGGCCGCGCTGCTGATGAGCCAGCTCAAGCGGCTCGACGCCTTCTCCAAACGCCGCAAAGAGCTGGTCGCCTATTATGACCGGGCGTTTTCGGAGGTTGAGGAAGTTACCGTGCACCAAAATATCGACCGGTCGGACACGACCTGGCACCTGTATGTCATCCAGCTGGCACTGGAAAAACTCAACTGCACGCGGCGGCAGTTTTTCGACGCGATGGCGGCCGAAAATGTAAACTGCCAGGTGCACTATATCCCTGTTTATTATCACCCGTACTATCAGCAGCTTGGGTATGAGAAGGGGCTCTGCCCGATTGCCGAACGGCTGTATGAACGCATCCTCAGCATTCCGCTGTATCCCGATTTGACCGACGAGGACGCGGAAAGCGTTGTGCATGCAATCAAAAAAATAATCGCCTATTATAAAAAGTGAACGGGACTGCCGGATGATCACCTATGAAAAACTGACGGGCGGCGTGTACACGATCGCCGAAATGAGCGCCAACCATGCGGGCAGGCTGGAAAATGCGCTCGCCATTGTCCATGCGGCGCGCGACGCGGGCGCAGACTGCCTGAAAACGCAGACGTATACCGCCGATACCCTGACCATCGACTGCGACAGCGAATCCTTCCGCATCCGCGGCGGGCTGTGGGACGGCCGTACCCTCTATGAGCTCTATCGGGAGGCCTACACCCCCTGGGAATGGCAGCCTGTCATCAAGCGCGAATGCGACGCGGCAGGCCTCGACTTTTTGTCGACGCCGTTCGATGCCACCGCGGTTGACTTTCTGGAAGAGATGGATGTTTCGGCCTATAAAATCGCCTCGTTTGAACTGGTGGATATCCCTCTGATCGAATACGCCGCCGGCAAGGGAAAACCCATGATCCTCTCGTGCGGGATGGGCAGCGCCAACGAGATCCAGGACGCGGTCGACGCCTGCAAGCGCGCCGGCAACGAACAGATTGTACTGCTGAAGTGCTGCAGCGAATACCCGGCAAAATACGAAGACATGCACCTTGCCACAATCGCCGACATGCGCGGACGCTTCGGCCTTCCCGTCGGCTTGTCCGACCACAGCATGGGGCATCCGGCCGCGGTCGTGGGCGTCTCGCTCGGCGCATGCGTCATCGAAAAGCACTTCTGCCTGTCGCGCGCAATTGAAAATCCCGACAGCGCGTTTTCGATGGAGCCGGATGAATTTGCGCAGATGGTACATAGCGTCAGGCAGGCCGCTGCCATACGCGGGACCGTTACTTACGAGCGTACGCCAAGCGAACAGAAGTCTCTGGTGTTTCGCAAGTCCATCTTTGCCGTAAAGGACATCCGGCGGGGCGAACCGTTTACCAGGGAAAACATCCGTGTGATCCGCCCGGGCAGCGGTCTCGCGCCAAAGCGATGGAACGCTCTGCTGCAGACAAAAGCGGCCCGCGACATCCGGCGCGGCGAGCCGATCCGGCCGGAAGACGCAGGCTGGAAGATCCAGCCGAATTCCACGGATGACATTCTTTGAAGGGGAGAGTATGGAACGCTTCATGTTGCGGGAAGCCACATCGGAAGATATGCAGCTGTTGTTTGAGTGGACGAACGATCCGGAAGTCCGTGCGCAGTCATTCTGTTCCGATCCCATTTCGCTGGACACGCACCAAAGGTGGTTTAGCGAGAAACTGAAGTGCGCGAACGCGCAGATCTGGATCCTGACCGACTGCGGACTGCCGATTGGTCAGATCCGCTGCGATTGCAACGACGAAGAAGAGGGAATCATCAGCTACAGCATTGCAAGAGACTGCCGCCGGCAAGGGCACGGAAAGCGCATCGTGCAAATGGCGTATGATCAAATACGACTCCGCTTTCCGAAGGTTAAGCGAATCGTTGCGTTCGTTAAGCCCGAGAACATCGCTTCGCAGCGGGTATTTCTGTCAAACGGATATACGGACGAATCTTCCCGGTTTGTCCTCCCGGTCTCCCGCCGAATTGCCGAAGAAACGCCATGATCGTATTTCGAGCTGAAGCAACCCCCGTGATCGGTTCCGGCCATGTCATGCGCTGTCTCTCGATTGCGCAGGCTCTGCGCGCGCGCGGAGCGGCGTGCCTGTTTGTCGCCGCGGGCAGTGACGCGAAAGAATTGGTGGAAGCAAGAGGGTTCCCTTATCACACGCTTCATTCGGATCCTGAAAATCCGGAGGAAGAACTCCCTGCGTTTTGTTCCTTCCTGCAGCGGCAGCATGCGGATTGGGTGATCGTCGACAGCTATTCCGTCTCGGAGGCGTATTTTAAAGCGCTGCACGAATTTTCGCGTGTCGCCTATATCGACGACCTGGCCGTGCGCGCTTATCCGGTCGATCTGATCGTCAACTACAATATCTCCGCCGATGCCGAAGGATACCGCCGGCTCTATCCGCCTTCCGTGCGGCGGCTGCTTGGCGCTGCATACGCGCCTTTGCGCGATGAATTTCAGGAACTATCCTGTAAGCCGCGCAGGCGCTGCGAGCATCTGTTCCTCTCAACGGGCGGAGCCGACCCGCTGCATGCCGGCAAGCAGCTCCTGAATGCAATCGTGCGCGATCCGCGCATGAGCGGACTGACCGCGCATATCGTCGTCGGCGCGTTTCATCCGGACGCAGAGAGCATCGAGGCTTTTTCCCGAGAGCATCCGAACATCGTCGCACACCGGCATGTGACCCGCATCTCGGAGCTGATGTGCGCCTGCGATCTGGCCGTTTCGGCGGCGGGCAGCACGCTTTACGAACTCTGCGCCTGCGGCGTTCCGAGCGTGTGTTATACCTTCGCCGACAATCAACTGCCGATTGCGCGGGCGTTTTCCGACCGTCAATTGATGCGGTATGCGGGCGATTTCCGCAGGGATCCATCCGCTGCCGCGCGCGAAATACTCGATCAGATCGCCGCACTTTGCAAAGATTTTTCTCATCGCCGGCAACTTTCGCAGCGTATGCGTCAAATTGTAGACGCAAAAGGCGCCCGGCGCATCGCAGACGCGCTGCTCAGCATCCAGGCGTCTTTGTAAGTTTTCTTCCGCTTTCCGGTATTCACGCCTCAACAGCGTCGATGATCGCCCGCGCGATATCGTCTATCATCTCGTCCGTCAGGCCGGGATATACGCCGACCCAGAACGAGTCGTTCATGATTCGATCCGTGTTCTCCAGATTCCCAACGGTTCGATAGCCGGCTTTTTTGCGGCGCATTTCGTCAAAACACGGATGCTTGATGAGATTCCCCGCAAACAGCATACGCGTTTGAATATTCTTTGCTTCCAGCGCGCGCACCACCGCGTTGCGGTTCGCGCCGTTTTGGCACGTCATCATAAAGCCAAACCAGCTTGGCCGACTGTTTTCGCAGGCTTCCGGCAGCAGCAGCCGATCGGATACGCCGCCGAGCGCCTGCTTCAGTCCGGCAAAATTATGCTGCCTGCGCTCGATAAACGAAGGCAGCTTTTTGAGCTGCGCGCAGCCTATGGCAGCCTGCATGTCGGTTGCTTTGAGATTATAGCCAAAGTGCGAGTATACGTATTTGTGGTCGTACCCCAGCGGCAGCTCCCCGTACTGCCGGTCGAACCGATGCTTGCAGACGTTGTCTTTCCCCGGCGGGCATACGCAGTCGCGTCCCCAGTCCCGGAAGGAGCGCACGATCTTGTTCAGCAGCGGATCGTTTGTATAGACCGCGCCGCCCTCGCCCGTCGTCATGTGATGCGGCGGGTAAAAGCTCGACGTTCCGATATCGCCGAACGTTCCGGTGTAGCGCGTTTCGCCGCTGAGCGTATAGCGCGAACCGAGCGAATCGCAGTTGTCCTCGATGAGCCACAGCCGATGCCGGTCGCAGAATGCGCGCACGGCGGACAGATCGAAGGGATTGCCGAGCGTATGCGCCAGCATGACCGCACGCGTTTTTTCGCTCAGCGCCGCATCCAGCAGGGATACATCCAGATTGTACTGAGGAATCGTGACGTCGGCAAATACGGGAACGACGCCGTATTGGATGATGGGCGAAACCGTCGTGGGAAACCCGGCGGCCACGGTGATGACCTCGTCCCCCGGCAAGATCCGGCGTTCCTTCAGCAGCGGCGACGTCAGCGCCATGAACGCCAGCAGGTTCGCAGACGAGCCGGAATTGACGAGGCTCGTGTACCGAACCCCCAGAAACTTTGAAAACTCCGCTTCAAATCGATCGGTAAAACGTCCGGCGGTCAGCCAGAAATCCAGCGCGCTGTCGACGAGACCGGCCATCTCCTCCGCGTCGAACACGCGGGACGCATACGGGATGCGATCGCCGGTCCGATACGGCTTGCGCCGATGAAACGTATTGCAGTATTCGCTTACCGCGCGGAGGATTTCCTCGCGCGCCTGCTGCTCCGTCCTGTGCTCAAACATCCGGTTTCTCCTGAACAGTGTTATAAAATGCATCGATCTGCGACAGCATGCATGCGTGAACGTCGCCTCCGTCGCGGTACGTTTTCGCCCATTCCACCGTTCGGCACACCGCCTCGCCGATATGCCAGCGCGGTTTCCAGCCGAACCTGGTTTGAAAAAGCCCGCAGTCAAGCTGGAGGAATTTCGCCTCGTGCGGCCCGCCGTCCGAACGGTGTTCCCAGCGCGTCCCCTCTCCCCAGGCCTGACAGAACAGCGTGGCGAGCGCGCCGGTGCTGACGCAGTCCGCCGCATCCGGCCCGATATTATAGCTGCCGGCCAGCGCGGGATTGCCGAATTGCTTCCCCACGATGGTCAGGTAGCAATCCAGCGGGTCGAGCACATGCTGATACGGGCGAACGGAATCAGGATTGCGCACAGCGATTGCCGTATGATTCATCGCCGATCGAATGCAGTCGGGTAGAATGCGGTCCTGCGAAAAATCGCCGCCGCCGATCACGTTTCCCGCGCGCGCAGTGGAAATGGCGACCCCGCGATCCTCCAGAAAGCTGCTGCGGTAACTCTGCGTCGCAATCTCCGAGCAGGCCTTCGAGGCCGCGTAGGGATCATATCCGCCCAGCGCATCGCTCTCCCGAAAAGCGACGTTTCGTTCGTCGTTTCGATACACCTTGTCCGTCGTGACATTCAAAAAGCTGCGGACCGCATCGCTCCGGCGGACGCATTCCAGCAGATTGACCGTTCCGAGCGCGTTGATCTCAAACGTATCGCGCGGCAGCCGGTAGCTCTCGCGCACAAGCGGCTGCGCCGCAAGGTGCAGCACGATTTCCGGCTTGGCCTGCGAAACGACCCGCATCAGAGAATCCGAATCCCGGATGTCTCCGATTACGGAACGCATCTCACGCTCCAGATGCAGCAGCGTATACAGGTTCGGATCGGATTCCGGTTCCAGCGCATAGCCGGTCAGTTCCGCTCCCGCGCGCAGCAGCATCAGCGAAAGCCACGCGCCCTTAAAGCCGGTATGCCCGGTGACAAGCACGCGCCGCCCGCGAAAGAAATCCGTCTCAGGCATTCTTCCACCTCATCCAGGGCGCATTTCCGGATGCGATCCTCTCTTCCAGCGCAATCTTGTCGCGCAGGGTGTCCATACACTGCCAGAACCCATCATACTGGTAGGCCACAAGCTGTCCGTCCGCTGCGATATGCTCCAGCGGATCGTGCTCAAAGATGGTGTGATCGCCTTCGATATAATCGAAAACCTGCGGCTCCAGCACCATATATCCGGCGTTTACCCAGCCGCCGTCGGTTCGCTTCTTCTCAACAAACGAAGTCACGACGGAATGATCGTCGATGCCAAGCACGCCGAATCTGCCGCCGGGCTGTATCGCGGTAATGGTCGCGAGTTTTCCGTGCGAGCGGTGATACGCCTCCAGCGCGCGGATATCGATATCGCTGACGCCGTCGCCGTAGGTGAGCATAAACGTTTCGTTTCCAATATATTTCCGGATTCGTTTGATGCGTCCGCCGGTCATGGTGTTGAGTCCGGTGTCCACAATGGTAACCCGCCATGGTTCGGCGATATTGTTATGGATTTCCAGGCTGTTGTTCTGCGAAAAATCAAACGTGACGTCCGCTCTGTGCAGGTAGTAGTTTGCGAAGTATTCCTTGATGATCTGCTGCTTGTAGCCGGAGCAAATGATGAACTCGTTATAACCGTAATAGGAATAGCTCTTCATGATGTGCCAGAGGATGGGCTGCCCGCCGATTTCGATCATAGGCTTTGGTTTCAGATGACTCTCTTCGGAAATTCGCGTTCCAAACCCGCCGGCTAAGATGACCACTTTCACAGTTCGTAACCCAGCTTTCTGTCGGTTGTATTATAAAAAAGTATATCATACTTGACCTGCATAGGATATTTAAAAAATTCTTATTGCGGGTCATTAGGGTGTGTTTCTAAAATGCGGTGAGGACAGGCCCTTCTTTTCTTGAAAGAAAAGAAGGCAAAAGAACTTCAGGGATGTGGGAAGCGGGGGTGAACGGAGAAGCGCTCTCCTTTCTTTTCTTTGTGGATTGTCAACCCAAGTGCAACAGTTCACGAAGGAAAACTTC
>CAZIQO010000024.1:0-34472 GCA_964541465.1 uncultured Oscillospiraceae bacterium | reverse complement strand
TGTACTGATCCAGCAGCGAGCCGAGCGTGTCGTCCTCGTCGCCGGTCTGTGCGATGACGTAGATCGTCACGTCGTCCTGCAGGTTCGCGAGGATCTGCACGGACTGATCGGACAGGGTATAGAGATCGTTGGACGTCGCGTCGAGCTCGGTGTATTTGCTCGGGATCGCGTTTACGATCAGCATCGCCGCAATCGCGATGGCCACGACGATCAGCGCCGCGAGCGTGCTGTATCCGCCGGCACGGAACGCGCGGGTGCGGAATGCGTTTTTAAACCCGCCGCCTCTGCCGGATTTCTGCTTCTTTTCCATATTGGTCTCCACGTTGGTTTCCATAGCGGATTCTTCGTTCGGCCTGGTTTCCATCAGCTCCACCTCCTCTTCTCAAGGGACTGCACCGTGAAAAACAGGAACACCGCCGCGACGGCAAGATAGAATACGAGCGCGGTGATGTCGAACACGCCGTTGACGAACGAATCGAACCGGCTGAAGAGCGAAAGGTCCTCCATCACCGTCGCCAGCAGGCCGGAGAGCTTGCTGCTCGCAAACGCCAGCACCGCGATCATGGCGCCCTCCAGCACCAGCAGTGAGAAGAGCGCCGCGTAGAGGTTCTTCGTCATAAACCACAGGATCAGGCAGATCAGCGCAATCAGCACCGTGGCCGCGATGAACGACACCGTGGAGCTCGAGGACACGAACTCGGTCAGCGCCTCGAGGAAGTAATTGACCAGCAGCACGAGGAAGCACAGCACCGCGGAGATCACCTGATTCTCCGTCAGGGACGAGATGAACAGTCCCACCGCGATAAACGCCGCGCCCATAAACGCGAACCCGGCCAGCGCGCTGTACGCCGTCGTAAAGCTGATGGTCCCGTAAGCCGAGAGGAGCAACGGATAGAACGCCATGATGGCCACCGGAACGGCGAACACCGTGAGCATCGCGAGGTATTTGCCCATGACCACGTCGTTCATGGAAAGCGGCAGCGCGTAAAGAAGCTGGTCCGTCTTCTGCTTGCGCTCCTCGGCTATGCCGCGCATGGTCAGAACCGGCACGGCGATCATGAAGATAAACGACATGCCCTTCAGCACATATTCAAAATTGGGATACCCGTAGTTCAGGTTGTACGCCATGGTGTACACGCCTGCGAACATCAGAAGGAATGCGCACACAAGGTATCCCGTCATGGTATGAAAGAACGATTTGACTTCACGCGCGTAGATTGCGCCCATGCTTTGCCTCCTTTCCCCGCGGCTTCTTCGCGGGTTCTTCTTCGGTGAACTCAAGGAAGATATCCTCCAGGCTCGCCTTGTTGAGCGACATGTTCAGGATCGGAAGGTCCGCCTGCGAGAACGCCTTGAAGAGCTCCTCGCGGATATCCTCCGTTCCCTTCGGCGTTACGCATACGCGCGCCGAGCCGTCCGTTTCGTCTTCCCGGAAGGTATGTTCGGAGACGCACGCAAGGCCGCCCAGCACATCGGAGATGCGCTGCTTGTCGCCCTTGACGCAAAGATCGACCGTCGACGCCCCGGAGAAGCGCTTTTCCAGATTCTCCGGCGTGTCGCTCGCAACGAGCTTCCCGTGCGAAATGATCAGGATGTGATCGCACACGGCCTGCACTTCGCCGAGGATATGGCTGCTGAGGATGACGGTGTGGTCCTTTGCGAGGCTCTTGATCAGATCCCGGATCTCGATGATCTGCTTGGGATCGAGCCCGACGGTCGGTTCGTCGAGAATGATGACCTCCGGGTTGCCCAGCAGCGACTGCGCGATGCCGACGCGCTGCCTGTAGCCCTTCGACAGGTTCTTGATGAGCCGGTCCTGCATCTCCCCGATCTGGGTGATGTCCATGACCCGCTCGATCTGCTCTTCGCGCTCCGCGCGTGAAACGCCGCGCGCATCCGCAACGAACTTCAGGTACTCCAGCGGCGTCATATCGGCGTAGAGCGGCGGCATTTCGGGCAGATACCCGATCTTCTTCTTCGTCTTGGCCGGCTCGTCGAAAATATCGCACCCGTCGACGAACACCTCCCCGGATGTCGCGCCGAGGCACCCGGTCATGATGTTCATCGTGGTGGTTTTGCCCGCGCCGTTCGGCCCGAGCAGACCGTAAATACGGCCGTCCTCCACCGTGAACGACAGATCTTCCACGGCGGTGTGACTTCCGTATTTCTTGGTCAGATGACGTACTTCTATCACCGATTTTCCTCCTCGCAGTTTTTGTTCGTGTGCAGTATAGGCGGCAAACCTTAAAGCACGCTGAAAAAAAGCCGCGCGCCGTTTTGCCACAGCGCGCGGTGATCGTCGGGAAACGCTGTTTTCTGACGAAATAACCGCTCCGAACAGAGGGCTCCGCCCTTTATCATTATAATTTGCAGGGGCGCCGCCCCTGCAAAAGAAACGATTGAGGGCTTCGCGCTCAGCCTCCCGCCGGGGGCCTGCCGGCCCCCGGCCCCCCGGCTATTTTTGAACAGTAAAAAAATAGGGTTCCCAAAGGGCTTGCCCTTTGGCAGGGTGCAGGGGCAGAGCCCCTGCGGAAAAAACGATTGAGGGCTTTGCCCTCAACCTCCCGCCGGGGACCTGCCGGCCTCCGGTCCCCCGGCTATTTTGAACAGTAAAAAGTAGGGTTCCCAAAGGGCTTGCCCTTTGGCAGGGTGCAGGGGCAGAGCCCCTGCGGAAAAAACGATTGAGGGCTTTGCCCTCAAACACCCGCCGGGGACCTGCCGGCCCCCGGTCCCCCGGCTATTCTGAGCAGCTTTCGCTTCCCGGAGGGGGCGTTTCCTCCCCGAAGCGGCTGCATGCGCTGCGGCGCTCCATCAGCAGGGTGCTGCGCCAGATTCCGAGCCGGTCGCGCGCAATTCGCTCGCGGCAGCCGACCGTGCGGAAACCGCAGCTTTTATGCAGGCGGACGCTCGCCTCATTTTCCGAAAAAATGCCGGACTGCAGCGTCCAGAAGCCGTTCTCCTCCGACCGGCAAATCAGTTCGCAGAGCAGACGTCTGCCGATCCCTTTTCCGCGGCACCGCCGGTCGATGTAGATGCTCACCTCCGCCACGCCGGCGTAGACGCACCGGGTCGAAACCGGGCTCAGCGCCGTCCAGCCGACGACGCGCCCGTCCGCCGCCGCAACCAGCCGGCAAACCTTCAAATGCGCCGCGTCCCACTTTTCATAGGCGGGGCACTCCCGCTCGAACGTCGCCAAGCCGGTCTCGATCCCCTCCCGGTAGATCCGGCTCACGTCCGGCCAGTCGGACTCCGTCATTTCCCTGATGGTAATCTCCTCCACCGCGGCAGCCTCCTTTTCGTATCACTCTGTATACGCGCGTGTCCGGAACGTCTCCCCCTTCGACAGGGCGGCCACCCGAATCCTGCGCGAAATTCAAAAAATCATTCCCCCGTTTTCCTGCATTCATTATAAACGATAAACGGGCTTCCCGCCGATAAAAAAGAGTTCCTTGCCTGCCCTGCGAAACGGTTCGGCCCGGCGGCCGCTTTCAGTCCCGGAAGAGATCCGTCCCTTTGCAACGTAAGAACGTGCCGGACTGCGGTGCTGTCCCCTGCTGCTGAAAGATCTTTGCCGGCCGACGGATTCGTGTAAAAAAGAAGAAAAACTCTGCTTTTGTATATTTTTCAGAATTTTGCAAAAAATTATTGACATATGCCGGAAACGCGTTATAATGAACTTGTAAATGGCATATGTCATTAATACAAGGAGGTGAACGATATGCCTGGACGAGACGGAACCGGCCCTGTGGGCGCCGGCCCGATGACCGGAAGGGGCCTTGGTCCCTGCTCTGGCGCCACCGTACCATACGGTGCCGGCCTAGGGCAGCGATTTGGACGGGGCGCCGGCTGCGGACGCGGACTCCGGTACGGATTCGGAAGAGGTTTTTTTTCCGTTCCGGTTTCCGAGGAAACGCAAAAAGAGCAGCTGCTCGAGCAAAAAGAGCTTCTGCAGCGGCGGCTAGACGCCATTGACAAGCAACTGGAAAACCGGTAACAACGGACGGGAACTGCCGGGGGACGCCCCGGCGCTCCCGTCGCGAACGGAGGAAACGATATGCCGAGACCCATGAAATGGCGAAGGGTCTGCTGCCTGCCGGACTTCAACCGCTTCGGCCCGCTGGATCGTCCCGCAGACGCGGAAAACGCGGTGCGGATGACGGTGGACGAATACGAAACCGTCCGCCTGATCGACCTGGAGGGCTTTACGCAGGAGGAATGCGCCGGGCAGATGAACATCGCCCGCACGACCGTGCAGAAGATCTACGATGAAGCGAGGCGAAAGCTGGCGGAATCGCTGGTCGAAGGAAAGGTGCTCCGCATCGAGGGCGGCGAATACCGCCTCTGCGACGGAACCGGACCCGGGTGCGGCAAGGGCGGCTGCCGGAGGCACCGCTACGGCGGAGGTTTTCCGGTCGACGGGCGGCAGGACCGCTCATGACAATATGATATAATGGAGGAAACGATTATGATACTGGCAATTCCCGTCAATCAGGATACAATGGATACGGACGTCTGCCCGTCGTTCGGGCGCGCGCCGTTTTTTCTCTTTTACGACACAACCGAGAAGAAGGGCCGCTTTCTGAGGAACGCCGCCGCCGGGATACCGGGCGGCGCGGGCATTCAGGCCGCCCAGACGATCGTCGACCAGGGCGCGCAGACGGTGCTGACGCCGCGCTGCGGGGAGAACGCCGCGCGGGTGCTGAAGCTGGCCGGCGTGCAGCTCTGCCGGACCACCGCCGCAAAGGCGCAGCAGAACATCGACGCGTTCCTTTCGGATCAGCTTCCCGCGCTGGAGCAGATCCACCCGGGCTTCCACGGTCATGCATGACGATGCCGTGAAGATCGCCGTACTCAGCGGAAAGGGCGGAACGGGCAAAACGCTGATCTCCGTCAATCTGGCGGCCGCCGCCGAGCGGGCCGTGTATCTGGACTGCGACGTGGAGGAGCCGAACGGGCATCTGTTTTTCCGTCCGGAGCACGTGAAGGAGACCGGCGTATCGGTAAAGCTGCCCGTTATCCATGAGAACCGCTGCACCGGCTGCCGGATCTGCGTGAATTTCTGCAAATTCCACGCGCTCGCGTTCATCAAGGACAAACCCTTCCTCTTTGAGGAAGCCTGCCGCTCCTGCGGCGGCTGCGCGCTGCTCTGCCCGAACGGCGCGATTACCGAAACGGCGAGGCGGATCGGCGCGATCCGGCAGGGCGTTTCGGGGTCCGTCGACGTGATCTCCGGCATTCTGAACCCGGGCGAAGTGTCCGGCATGCCGATCCTGACGAAGCTTCTTTGCCGGGCGGACGCCGTCGGAAACCGGCCCGTTCTGCTCGACTGCCCGCCGGGGAGCGCCTGCGCCGCGATCGAATGCATGCGAAGCGCGGATTTCTGCGTCCTTGCGGCGGAGCCTACGGTGTTCGGCGCGCATAACCTGGAGATGGTATATCAGCTTACGCGCCTGTTTGAAATGCCGTGCGGCGTCGTGCTGAACAAGTGCATGGACGGCGAAAATCCGTCGGAACGGTTCTGTGAGGAACACGGCGTTGCCATACTGGCCCGAATCCCGTTCGACAGATCGCTCGGAACGCTTTGCTCAAACGCAAAAATCGCGGTCCGCGAGGACGCGTCCTGGATGGATTTGTTCGCCGGCCTCTGGGAAAGCATACGAAAGGAGGCGCGGCATGGCTCGGATGAAGCAGCTTGTAATCGTCAGCGGTAAGGGCGGCACCGGCAAGACCACGGTGGCGGGCGCGTTTTTAAAGCTGTCCGGCGCAAAGGCGTACGCCGACTGCGACGTAGACGCGCCGAACCTGCACCTGATCATTCACCATCCCGTCGAACCGGCGCGTATGGATTACTACGGCATGCCGAAGGCCGTGATCAACCCGGAGGTGTGCACCGCATGCGGGCGGTGCGCACAGAACTGCCGCTTCCACGCAATTCTCCCGGACGAGGGAAAATACCGGGTCGACCCGTACGCCTGCGAGGGCTGCGGCGTGTGTACGGCGGTCTGCTGCGTCGGCGCCGTCGGACTCCGGCCGTCCGTGAGCGGCTTCCTGCAGCTCTACTCCGATTCATTGGGCGTTTTTTCCACCGCGCAGCTCAAAACGGGCGCCGGGGCCACGGGGCTGCTCGTTACACAGGTGAAGCGGCTTATGCGCGGCAACGTCAAGCCCGGCACCACTTTCGCCGTCGCCGACGGCTCGCCGGGCATCGGATGCCCCGTGATCGCGTCGCTGAACGGCGCCGATCTCGCGCTGATCGTAACGGAACCGTCCCTGTCGGGCCTGAGCGATCTGGCGCGCATCGTTAAGACCGCCGAGACGCTCCGCGTACAAACCGCCGTTTGCGTCAACAAGTACGATATCGATCCCGGGATCACGGAAAAGATCCGGTCCTTCTGCGACGCAAACGAGCTGCCCTTCGTCGGCTGCATTCCCTTCGACCCGGAGGCGGTCGCCGCCGTAAACGCCGGGGAAACCATCGTCGAGCGGGACTGCCCGTCGGGGACGGCCGTGCGGGAGGTATTCCAAAACACCATGCGGCTGCTCGAAACCGCTCTCGTATAACCTTTCGTCCGCAGCGCGCATGCGTCCGGCGGACGGATATCATGCTGAAACAGAATTTCAGCACAAGGAGGAACGAACATGATCAGAATCGCAGTTGCCAGCGAGGGCAAAAACGTAACGGAGCACTTCGGCCACTGTCCCGCGTTCACGATATTCGACGCGGAAAACGGCGCGATCGTCCGGGAGGAGACCGTGCCGAATCCCGGCCACAAGCCCGGCTTTCTGCCGAACTTTCTCGCGGACCGCGGCGTCAACGTGATCGTCAGCGGCGGCATGGGCGGCGGCGCCGTCGAAATCTTCAACGAGCGGAACGTAGAGGTGATCATGGGCGCGTCCGGCGATGCGAAGGCCGCCGCCGAGGCCTATCTGCGCGGCGAGCTCAAGTCCGCCGGCTCCGTCTGTCATGAGCACCGGTACAGCGACGAGTGCGGCGAGCACTGACGGAATGAACCGCGCCGCAAAAACGAAGCAGGAAATTCATTTCCTGCTTCATTAGCCAGTCGATAAAAAAAGGGGACTGTTGGAGGCTCCGCCTCCAAACCACCGCTCAGGGCCGTAACGGCCCTAAGAACCCATTCCCGCAGGTGCCCTGAAACAGGGCGCCTGCGTGGTCAGGGATTCCCAAGGGACGTGTCCCTTGTGTGGGGTGCGGGGGGTGAAACCCCTGCAAAAGAACTTTTTTTGACAGTCTGAGGAGCAGGAAATGAATTCCCTGCTCCTTTTCCATTTCCCCATCCCCGTTCCGGCCGGCGTCCTGCGCGCTATTCGGCCGCGTTCGCCAGAATTTTTTTGAAATCCGCCGCCGTAATCGAACGCGGCGTCTGCGCATAGCGCATGACGATCTCCGCAATCTGTTTGGCGCTGCCTGCATCCTCCTCCGCGCTCAGGTGCGGGAATTTGATCTCCGGGCACCATTTCGTCTGCGCGTTGGCCAGTTCGACCGTCAGATTGATCTTTCCGACGACCTGCGCCGCCTGCTCCTTCGCGGTCGCTTCGTCGACCTGCTTGCCGTAGTACTTCTCGATCAGGCTGTTGAGCGCGCCGACCTTCCCGGCGACGGGCGGGTCGCCGAGCAGCGTCTGCAGATGAACGAACGTAAAATCGTCCTTCGGCTTGGCGTCCGGATATTTCTTGTAGAACTTCTGCGAAAACAGCTGGGTCTTCAGGAACACGCTGGCTTCGTTATAGTCCTCTTTGTAATGCTGGTACTCATGGAACAGCGTCGGCACGACGGCATACGGGTCCGTGAACAGCCGCAGGTTCAGTCCGGAGCTCAGCGGCTGCGTCATGTCCTGCACCTCGTGATAACGGGAGATGACCTTGCCGACGTTCAGCGGCGGCGTATACTGGATCCACATCGCGTGCGCGTACGGCTTGAACTGGTAGAAGCCCTGCGTGCCGCGGTTTACCGGGTCGATGAGGCGCAGCGGGCACGCGTACAGCAGTTCCATCACGCCCGGCACCTCCGCGAGCGCAATGTCCATGAGCTTCTGCGTATCGCAGTAGGGAACGGACGGGTTGGCGCAGTGCAGCACGTCCGAAAGCAGCGCGGCGTAGATCTCCTTGGTGCAGTCCTCCGGCGGCCGCACCTCAAAGAAGGTAAGCTGCGAATCGCTCCGGATCATCTGCGCGCGCGTCTCGACGATGCGCCGGAGCTGTTTGGCGGCATCCGGCTGCTTCTGGTTCTGCACGAGCCAGTCCACCAGGCCCATGATCACGCCCTGCCGCACGAAGCGCGGGTACCGGTTCGTGCTGTCCCCGAGGATATGCATCAGATAAGCAAACGGCAGATCGTCGTGATCGAGCATGTAGCCGCCGAGGCCGCGGCTGAGATTCGCCTGCCTGGCCGGCAGTTCCTCCTTCAGTATCTGAAGACGATCATATCTCTCCGGCCGTTTCTCATCCATGATGTCCTTATCGCTCAGCAGATATCTATATTCGTCTTCCTCGCTGAACTCGATCCGGAGCAGGTTATATTCCTCGATCTGACTGTTCAGCAGATGAATATCCCCGTTATACCGGTCGATCGCAGCCTGCAGTTGCTGCAGATTCCCCGCAATCTCCTCGGGTTTCAGTTCCAGTGCGATCATGCGCCCGAGCGCCGCGGCCGACCAGCCCGCCGTGTCGACATCGTTGGGGTTTGCACCCGGCTTCAGGCCGGTATGGATGTTCTTGCAGAGCAGCATGGCGGTCTTTTTATCATACTGCGGGCTGCGCGCCAGCATGATCGCCATGTTCAGGCTGCCGAGAAGTTTGCGTTCGAGGCTCCGAAGCGAATCGTAGCCGCGGAAGGACGTCGTCGGGTTGGTTTCGCACTCCCCTACGATCGTCATCTCACTGGCTGAAAGCAGGATGCTGTCCGCGGCATAAGCGAACGAACCGGCGCCCGCGGTTGTGCAGACCTTGTCCAGCAGCGAAATGCTGCCCTTCGCCTTTCCGGTCAGTATGGCCTGATCGTACTGACGCTCCAGCTTTTTTAGGCGTCTGGTGCGGCGGCGCTGCTTCGCGTTTTTAATTCCGGTATCGACGCTCTCGTAGACCACGGCAATGATGACGACGAGGACGATGCCGCCCGCGATCGCGGCCACGGCGATGCGGCCCCACAGAACCGGCCAATATCCCTTCTCGTTGCTGTTCTTAACGATCTTTGTCAGGTTGTCGGCATAATCGCTCAGTTCCGGCACGACAACGGTGTCCGAATAGGTCGACGCGTCCTCGTTCAGCGCATCGGCGTACACCGTGTTGCCGAAGTTTAACAGCAGATTCAGCGCGGCGTTGAGCTCGTCGCTGTCGCCGATGCCGTCGGAGAGATCGACGGAGGAATCCAGCAGCGGCCACAGGGTCGTGTCCATATACCGGAGCGCGACGTACAGCGCAAACGGCCCCTCGCCGTCCGAGATGTCTATGGTGCGCTCGCCCGCCTCGTTGGTCACGATCCGCATCGTCCCCTCCAGGCTGACGCGCGCGCAGTATTTATCATTTTTGATGAAATACTTGCCCAGCGCCATGTCGAACGCCTGCCCCACAAGGCCGGGAACCGTACAGCTGTAGTGGATAACGTCCGGCTCGTCCGGGTCCGTCTCCAGCTTTACATTGCGGATATTGAAGTACGGCTGGAAGCTCGCGCCGTCTTCGATCATGGCCGTCTGCTCCTCGCTGCAGGAAAAGTACGTCGTCGGATCCTCGAGCCGGTTGAGCTCGCGGATGACGTTTCGGACAAACTGCGCGTTGCTTCCAAAGTCGGCGGTGCGGGTGTTCGAGCAGCCGACGGTCAGCAGCGCGCCGGCGCACAGGACTGCCGTAAGCAGAATGGAAATGATGCGGTGCGTTCGTTTCATGATGGTTCGATCCCCCTGCGGTTTATTCTCCGGTCACAGCGCCCGGCAGCACGATTTCAGCGATTCGAGCAGTTCCCTGTAGGCCTGCAGCCTGCCAAGTTCGGTTTCCAGCGCCTGCTCCAGCGTCCCTTTGCACGCCGCGTCCGCGCGTTCGATTGCGGGCAGCAGCGCGCTCTGCAGCGCTTCGGCATCCACAAACACAAGGCTGAGCCAGCCGGCCGGCGGACATTCGTTCAGAAACGCGCGCAGACGTTCCGCGTCTCCCTTTTTCAGCAGCGCGGTCAGGCGCTTGAGCGCGTCCTCCGCCGTCGCGCGGTCTGCGGCATACTCGTCGTCGTAGAGCATGAGCACCGCCTTCTGGGCCAGAAGTTCCTCCGGCGGCTCGAATCCCTTCTCAAAGAACTGAAACGGCATCTCCGCCGCCGCGCCGCCGGCCAGACCGACGTTCCAGAGGTCCGCGCCCGCTTCAACCGGCGGATCAAGCGCGAGTCCCAGGGCGATTTGCTTGGCGTTTTCGTATGCGTCTGTCATGTCAATTTCCTCCGCATGCTATGATTTTCGATTCGCGTATTTCGCTGAGCACCTGTGAAAAACCGTTCTGCCGCGCGAGCGCGTACGCCTGCCATTCGCTCTGTCGCGCCGCGTCCGGCCGGCCGAGCGCCTGCTGCGCGCAGGCCAGCGCGTGCAGCGCGTCGGCGTACTGCGGCAAAGCGCGGTTCTTTTTGCAGAGCCCTGCGCGCTCCTCGGCAAGCGGCAGCGCGCGATCGGGTTCGCCGCGTTTCAGATACAGCCGCGCAAGGTTGCCGAGCGCGTTCTGTTCGCCCAGAAACGAGTCCGCCCGCCGGCAAATTTCGAGCTTCTCCGTCCAAAGCGCCTCGGCGCGGGCTTCGTCGCCCCGGGCAAGCGCGATCGCGGCGAGGTTGCCGAGCGCGTTCTGCAGCCCGTCCGGCGCACCGAGGCCACGGCTGACCGATTCCTGCTCGGAAAACCGTCGTCCGGCTTCTTCAAGGTCGCCCTCGCGCAGCGCCACCATGCCGAGCGCGCCGAGCGAATGGATGATCCCCGCAAGGTTGCCGCTGTCCCGGCAGACGCGCTCCTGCTCGAGATAGAGCGTCTTGGCGCCGGCAGGATCGCCGCGCGCAAAGCGAAGATTCCCGCGGTTGCCGAGCGTAATCTGCAACCCGTCGCGCTGGTAGAGCTCCCGCGCAAGCGCTTCGGTTTTCAAAAACGCATCCTCCGCCTCGTCCAGCCTGCCCCGCATCTGCGCGATCAGCCCGATGTTTCCGAGCGCGCGCTGCTGCTGGTAGCGGTCGCGGCATGTGCACGCAAGTTCATACATTGCGCGGTACTCCGCGTCCGCCTGCTTCAGGTTTCCCGCCGCGTGGCAGAGGTTGCCTCTCAGTCCGTGCGCGAGCGCGCCCGTCCGGCAGTCGTCCCGCCCCGCGCGCGCGATCAGGCGCCCAAGCAGCGGCTCCGCCGCGGCCGGCTCGCCGGACTCGGCAAGCAGCGAGGCCAGCGCGAACACCAGTTCCGGCCGGTACGCCTCCGGGCGCGCGAGCACGTCCGCATACCCTTCTGCGCGCGAGCGCCCCGTATGCTTTGCCGCGTCCGCCCAGAAGGACTTGAGTTCGAAGCGGTTCCGGTCCCATACGGAGAAGAACGTCTCCGGCTCGGCCAGCGCGTCGAACAGTCCGTTCCAGTCGCCGCAGCGCTCCATGAGCCACGGCAGCTCGTAGCTGCGGCGCGGCTCGTCCGGGTTGCGCCGGTACCAGTCCGCCAGCTCGCGGCGCACGTCGTCTTGCGCGCCATCCTTTGAAAGATAGCGGTCCCGCACGGCGGCACGGAAGGAATCGTGCGCAAACGTCACGGCGCCGCGGCTCACCAGCGTAAACGGCTCAAGCGCAAGGTGCAGCGGCGCGAAAACCGCCTGCGGCACGCCGAGCAGCGCAAGCAGCTCCCGCTCCGTCAGGCCGCCGCGGGCGGCGTACAGAAGCCGCAGCGCGCGCCCGGTCAAAGGCAGATCCGGCGGATCGTAATCCGCCTCGAAGCGCGCCAGAATCTTTGTAAACAGCGCCCCGATCTCCCCGCAGGCCAGATACGAGCCGATCTGGCCGGTCAGGTCCTCAAACTTCCCCACGTGCCGTATCTCGCTCAGAAGCGTGATCAGATACATGGGGTTGCCCGTCTGCGGCGCTTCGGACAGAAGCCGCGTCTGCTCCCTGTCGAGCGACTTGGCGTACTGCCGCAGATACTCCCGCGCCACGCTGCGCCGGACGTCCGCGCCGAGCGGGGCGATCGGCAGCTCCTCGTGCGCGCGCAGCCGGAGCCGCGAAAGCTGCTCTCCCTCGCAGAGCGTGAACACGGCGTTCACACCCTCAGGCAGCGTTTCGGGAAACCAGGAAAATCCGTAATGGTCGTCCGACGCGATCGCGTCCGCACCGTCGAGCACGATCGAAACGCGCCTTCCGCCCGCGGCCGCCATGCTCAGCGCGAGCGGCAGCGCGCGGCGGAGGCCCTCCCGGTCGTCCGGCAGAGCGAGGTCGAGCCGGAACGCGTCGATCATCTCCGCAATCAGCCGGCGGGCGATATGCTCCCAGCCGCGGTCGGAGGAACTGCCCGCAAAATGCACGAATAAATACTCGCCTTCCGGGCGGTCCAGCGCCCACCGGGCGGCAAGGGCGGACTTCCCCATGCCCGGCGCGCCGACGACCAGCAGCAATCCGCCGCGCGCGGCGTGCGCTTCCAGCGCGGCGAGCTCCTCTTCGCGGCCGAAGAAATGCGCCGCGCGCAGTTTTGCGTAATACCGCTGCGCCTCCCGTTCGGCCTCGAGCGGGCTGACCGGCGGCGACTCCGGAAAATCCTCGTCGATCGCGGCGGTCAGGTCGGAGAGCGTCCGGTCGGCAAACGCGTCGATCTCCGCGTACCCGTCCAGCACCGGATAGCCGCTCGCGCGCACGTGCGCCTTGAGCGCCTCCTGCCGCGGGTCGGCCGGATGCGCGCCGCAGAGCGCCTCGGAAAGCGCCCGGTCGCGCAGATAGAAAAACGCACGCGCGCGTTCGCCTTCCCCGGTCGGCGCGCCGTAGCGGATCTCCTTCTCCGTCACCGAAACGTCCGCGCCGTCCGGCACCCAGCCGTACCGCTCGCCCAGCATGCCGATGAAGTACGGCCGGCAGCGGTCGATCTCGCCGAGGCAGATGGGCACCGTTTCGCCGCGCTCGGCCTGATCCGCCGTGATGCCCCAGCGAAGGTCCACGCCGACGAACTCCACGCGCCGCGCGCGGCAGTGCGCAACGAGAAGCGGGAACACCCGGCTGACCAGCGCGTTGCGCTCGGCCTGCATGTCCTGAAAGGTCGAGGACACGAACACGCGCACCCGATCCCGGCATTCCGGCGTAACCTGACGATTGGGCGCCTGTTTCATCTTCCGAACGATCCTTTTCAAACGCGGACTGATTTCATCGTGGCAATTCCCGAACGATTTGTTATAATATGAATGATTATAACATCAGCAGGGGTCAAAGACAAGCGCGGTTTGTTGTTTTGTTTCCCGTATCGCCGCGCCGACGACTTAGCGCCTATGTAACACTTTCCGGCCTGTTCCCGGCGGACGGCTTTGGAATAATCCCACAGACGATTTTCATAAGAGAACAAACAGGCAAGAAACACAAAGCAGAAAGGAACCGCGAGCATGGGGACCGTAAGGCATTATCTGGACGATTTTTTCCGCGAACTGGAGGTTTTTGAGGACGTCGCGCGGGGGCACGACTACAAGACCTATCTGCACCAGTCCATCCGGGAATTCCTCGACGACGAGAACAAGACCACCGCGTTCGGCGTATACACGACGTTTTTCGACAGCTACCGCATCAAGATGGGCGAGTCCGGCAACCCGTTCGTCGACCTGCTGGACACCCTGCGCAGCTATGAGGAGAACGCCGCCACGCTCATCGACAAGCAGCGCGACCACTACATCCACTCCGTCAACGTTTTTATCCTGGGGCTGTGCATCTACGCGCAGAACCGGCAGTTCCGGGACGCGTTTCAGAAAACCGTGCTGGATAAATCCGTCTATCCGGACTCCTACGACACCCATGGAGAGGAATTCTTCTACCGCTGGGGGCTGGCCGCGCTGTTCCACGATGTGGGCTACCCCATCGAAATCATCGGCAAGCAGGCGGTGAAATTCATCAATTTCGCAACCGACGTGGACGGCGACGAGACGCACGTGCAGGCTTACCTCGCGTATAAAAATTTCGGCGAGCTCAATTCAATCGTCGAGGTGGTGGACCGTCACACGTTCGCAAAGCCCTACTTCGACAAGTACGGCGAGAGCGCGGGGCTGGACCCGCTCAAGCCGCTGGATCTTCTGGCGCTCAAGCTCCACGTCTCGCTGGGCGTCCCGCTGGACGTCACGCGCGTCCACCTCGAGAATTTCATCAACGTGATGGCGGACTGCGGCTTTATCGACCACGGCTTCTTCAGCGCGATCATCGTGCTAAAATGGTACGGCTTCCTGATGCAGAAAAGCGGCTACAAGCCGGCATACTTCTACTATCCGGTGCTGGACAGCGCGAGCGCGATCCTGCTGCACAACTACTATCGAAACGTGCTGCAGAAGGCTCCCTTCCGCCTGCCGCCGCTGCACCCGGAAAAGCACCCGATCGCCTACCTGCTGATCCTCTGCGACGAACTGCAGGAGTGGAACCGGCAGGCGTACGGCATCATCGACCGTCAGCGGACCGGCGCGAGCGACGCTTCGCTGCTGATCGCCGACCGGCGCATGGAGGTCACCTATATGGCAAAATCCGGCAGGCTGCCGGACGATTTCGGCGCGAAAAAGGAAGCGCTGCTGTACTCCATCCTGGACCTGAACGCGGTGTTCCCGGACGGGTTCGCCGCCGGCTGCGCGTCGAAGGATGCGCTCCATCCCATGGTCGAGCGGCTGACGCCGGACGCTGCCGCCGTTCCGCGGCCGCTGTTTGAAAACATGGAGCAGCTCGCCATCGCCATCCATAACCTCTACAACAAGCAGCAGCTCGAGCGCCACCCGGACCGCCCGCTCGATTACCCGCGCTTTGCCGATCTGCCCGATTCGCTCAAGTATTCCTGCCTTCGGCAGGCGCGCGCCATCCCCGACAAGCTGCATTCGGCAGGCATGACCATGCTGCCGCGCGATTCCGCCGGGGAGAAGATCGAGTCCTTCCCGACCGGGCTGGTCGAAACGCTTTCCATCATGGAGCACGAAAGCTGGATGAAGGAACGGCTGGACGGCGGCTGGACCTTCAGCCCGACGCGCGACCGGGAGAAAAAGCTCAGTCCCTATCTGGTTCCCTACAAGCAACTGCCGGATGAGATCAAGGAGCTCGACCGGGACACCATACGGAATATCCCCGTGCTGCTGGACATGATCGGCATGGCCGTATTCAAAATCTGACGGCGGGGACAGAAAGATCGTTTCCGTCCGGGAATTCCAGTCCGGCTCCGAGCACGTTTCCCCGTACGGGATGCAGCCGCTGCTGATATGACCGATTGATTCCTGCCTGCACCCCAAGAATTCCTGTCCCCCCAAGCGCCTCAGGGCGCTTGCGGAAATGGGTTCTTAGGGCCGTTACGGCCCTGAGCGGTGGTTTGGAAGCGGCGCCTCCAATGTTTCCCCTTTTTTTATCAACAAGCTGAGGGACGCGCCGGAACGGCGCGTCCCTCGTTGTCATCTCCCGTCAAACGACCAGCTGTCCCTCGTCGGAGTCGATGATCTGGTAGATCTCCTCCTCCGCGCCCGTCTGCGCGTTGATGTAGACGATGAAGCTGATGCCGCTGCACTTGCCCTTGAACTCATAGCAGAGCACCTCGGTGGACGCCGTCTTCGGGATCAGCGCGAGCTGCACCGACTGCACGTCCAGCGAGTCGCTCACGGCGTACCCCGCCTGCGTCTCGTCCAGTTCGGGCGACGGCAGGTCGCGCGGCGTGTGGGACGTGAGGTAATTCGCCGCGTCCATGCCCACGACCGCCCCGCTCGACTCCTCAACGTACACCTTGATCAGGTCGGCGTAGAGGATCACGTCGTCCTGCGTCGCGGCGAAGTTGAACACGGCCGTCCCGTTGTAGAACTGTGCGTAGGTCGGCTCCATGCCTTCGTACCCGTGGTCCTCGAGAAACTGCCCGGCCGCTTCGGACAGCCGTTTGGTCACGTCCTCCTCCGGCACGCCGTCCGCGCCGCCGGCGGTTTCCCGCATCATCCAGAGCACCGCGCCGCCCTGTTTCGTAACGGTGATCTCCACCGAACGCCCCTCCGCGTCCGTCCCGGCGAACGCGTAAACCGGGATGTTGCCCTCCTCGTAGCCCGACGCGGTCAGATTCCCGCCGCCGAGCCACTCGACCGCCCGAAGCAGCGCGGTATTTTCATCCACCTCGCCCTCGGGCAGGCCGCGCGGCTGCGCCTTCTCGTTGCTTTCGGAGAACGGGCCGTCGTAGATCAGCGTCGGATAATCGGAGATGTTCTCCTCTTTTGCGCTGTTTTCGGCGGACTGCGTGTTCTCACCGGACTGGTCGTTCGGATCGGGCGAACCGCTCTGGTCGGGCGAGCTGCCGCCAGCGGAGTCGTTCTGCGCATAGTAGCCGTCCGCGGCGGACACGCTCAGGCTGGACGGGAAATCGCCCCGGTCCAGCCGCTCCTTGATCTTATTGCCGATCTGCACGCTCGCCTCGTAGAGCGCGTCGAGCTGCGTATAATCCTCCTCCGCGAGCACGCCGCCCGAAAGAATGCGGTTGATCAGCGTATTGGCGTAGTCTCCGATGCGCACGAGAAACGCGTTGAGCTCCGAGGTGTCCACGTGCGACACCGGAATGGCCGCCATGTTCGCAACGGCCGCGCCGGAAAGCCGCCAGATGTCCGAAAGCAGCAGGATATGCCGCGAGGAGGAGGCCGTCACCTTGAGCTTCAGCAGCGCGGTCTGCATGTCGTTGATGTTGTTGTGAAGCTGGTAGTATGCGTCCTGCTCCTGCGAAGTGACTCTGCGCTCGAGCGATTCGGCATAGGCCGACCGCTCGGACGCATAGATACACGCCGCGCCGAGCGCAAGCGCGAGCAGCACCGGCACCGCGACGGCAACGACCGTGCGGAACCGCCGGGCGCGCCGCGTTTTGTTCGCGCGCTCCTTTGTCGATTTCAGTTCCATTTCATGCCCCGTTCGGGTTTCCGGTTCCGATCCCGTTTTTCTGGGCGGTTGATTCTGTTCCATATCCTTCCCTCGTTTCAGTTGTTACGCAGCCGTCCGCCGCGTGTTCCGCGTTCTCCGTTATTTGCAGAAAACGTGCCGTCCGATCGTCGTGATGATCGGGCGCGAACGGATCCACTGGTTCGTCGCCTTGCTCGGGTTATAGTAATAGAGGCATCCGTTCGTCGGATCGTATCCGTTCAGCGCGTCGCGCGCCGCCTTGATGGCGGTGTCGTCCGGCGAAAGGTTGATCTGCCCGTCGTCCACGGCCGAGAACGCGCCAGGCTGATAGATCACGCCCGCTATACTGTTTGGGAAACTGCTGCTGTCCACGCGGTTGAGCACGACCGCGGCGACCGCCACCTGCCCCTTGTACGGTTCGTCCCGCGATTCGGCGTAGACGCACTGCGCGAGCAGGTACGTATCCCCGCTCGCGGTTGTCTTCGACGAGCTCGTCGTCCCTCCCGTGAGCTGCATGCCGAGCGCCCGCGCGGTGACCGGGCCGACGATTCCGTCCACAGTCAGCCCGTTCTTCCGCTGGAAGTACTCCACCGCCGCTTCCGTCCTGCTGCCGAAAATACCGTCCACCGATCCGCCGTAGTAGCCCCAGTTCTTCAGTTTCTTCTGCAAAGTGATCACGTCGTCCCCGGTCGACCCGCGCCGGAGCGACGCCGCCTGCGCCGACGGCTGGAAGATGATCAGCAGCACCAGAAGCGCCAGCAGCAGGCACGCCCATGCGAGCAGATGTTTTCCGGTTTGTTCCCGCTTCGTCATTCTGCTCATTTTTCCACCCCCAGCGAGCGGAACCAACTCAGCAGCGTGCTTTCAAATTCGACCTCGCCCGCCTCTGGCAGCGGTTCCTTCTCCGCCGTCACGATGCACAGCGGCGGAAACAGCACGCACCACCAGTTCTGCCCCGCGCCGTCGCCGAGAACGACCCTTAGCGCGTTGTAGCTGCCGGCGGGGTACAGCGTGGAGCCGTACCAGCGGTCCGGAAAATCAAAGCGGCCGAGCATGAGCTGCGCGCCGTAGGAAAAGCCGTTTTCACGGAGCACATTCTCCGCGGCGGCAAGCAGTTCCGCGCCGTGCTCCTTCACGTATGAAACGGTCTCCTCCGCGCTGCCGCCCGCCTTCACGCAGGCCAGCACGGCGTCGCGGACCTTGAGCTTGACCTGCTGATCCGCCGCCGAGTCGCTGTTCGCGATGATGTGCAGCCGCAGGATATTCTCGTTTTCCGCGCTGCCCGAACGGACGGGCAGGCACAGCGCAAGCGCGAACAGAACCGCGAGCGCACACGCCGCCGGGCGGGAAAACAATCCGAAATTCATGTTTTTCACCTCTTCGGATTCAGTATGGGCACCGGACGGTTTGTATATACCGTTTTTTTGGAATTGTTACGCTCACGCGTCCCGCACACGCAAAAAACGGCCGCGCGATTTGTTCGCGCGGCCGGGCAGTCTGTCAAAAAAGTCCTTTTACAGGGGGTTCAACCCTGCGTTCCACCCAATGGACACGACCCTTGGGCATCCCTGGTCCCGCAAGCGCCCTGGAACAGGGCGCTTGCGGAAATGGGCTCTCAGGGCCGAAACGGTAGCTTGGACGCGGAGCCACAGCCCCAGCTGAGCGGCCGCGCGATCTGATCGCGCGGCCGATTAAAATCCACATTTTGTATGTTCCGATCAGCCGGAGAACTCGTCGGATTCGCCGGCGGGCGTCGGCGAGGGCGACGGAGACGGAGATGGCGATACATACGGCTCGTTTGTATTGTCGTCGAGCCCGTCGCCGTCGAGGTCGGTGAACGTCGTGGTTTCATCCGTGTCATCCCCCGAATCGGTCCCGACCGGCTTTGCGTTGCTCGCGGCGGAGGACGGCGAATAGACCGTGCCGCCCTTGGCCGAGAGATACAGCGTGCCCGTCGTCACCTGATTGGCGACGAACTCCGGCAGCAGGCGGGAAAGCGTATACATCTTCTCCTCGAGGTCCGTCGCCTGCCCGACATGGATCGTGAGCCCGTTCGAAGCGGTCATCGTGATCGCGAGCGGCGCCGTCAGGTCGATCGAACTGATCGAGTCGGTCAGCGAGTATTCCTCGAGCACCGCAATCAGCTGCACGAGCGTCGCGGTCGAAAAATCGTTGCCCTCTCCGATGCGCTGGCCCAGCTGGAAGCCCGTCATGCTCACGCCCGTCACCTGAATCAGCCCCGAAAGGTCGGTCCCGCCGCTGATCGAGAGCACGTAGCCGTTTTTATCGATGATGACGTTGCTGTCCAGGCCCACGATCCCTGCAACCTCCGTGCGTTCGCTCACGATGATGCGGACACGGCTCGGGAAGATGTAGGTGATGGACTCCACCTCGAGATACGGGTCCTCCTCGATGTTCGTCTCCGCCTGATCCAGGTCGCAGAAGAGCATGTGCGTGCCGAGCTTGAGGCCGGAGAGTTGGACGATGTAGTCCGCCGAATCCTTGTCGTTGCCCATCACGACGATATCGGAAAGCAAAAATCCGTAATAGAGCGCAACGATCACCGCCGCCAGCAGAACGAGCACGAACGCAAGGTTACCGAAAAGTTTTCGGACCACCGCGCCGTGTCGTTTCATGCGGTCCTGCCGCTCCACAAATTCCTCGTGCTTGCGCGCCGCTTCGCGCGCGCGCGCCTTTTTCCTGGCCTCCTCCATGCGGAGGGACGTTTCGGTCTCGTTGATGTTGATGCGCGCGGTCGTGGAAGCGCCCGTGCGGAAGATGCGCGTGCGCGTCGTATTGCCGGACGCGCCGTGCTCGTCCTCGCCGTCGAAGAGCCGGATCGGCTCGTCCGCTCCCGCGCTCTTCGCGGAACGGGAAGCGCCGCGTTTCCCCATGCGGATGCGCGCCGAATCCGAAACGACCTTTTCGCCGTCGTCCCAGGTGAGGTGCGCCAGATTGGCGGCGTCCTGCTCCTCGGAGTACCTAAGCTCCTCGTCGCCGAACAGATGCGTCAGCGGCGGTTCGGGCGGTTCGCCGTACTGCCGGTTCGCGGATGCCGGATCAAACTCCTCATCCGAAGGCACGGGTTCGAAGAAGTGCGACCAGAAGCTCTTCTTCGCCTTCCCCCTGCTGTTGCCGCTGTTAAATTGTCCGTCCTTCCTCTTCGCCATGACGCGGTTCTTTCGTTACGTTTCCTCCCGTACGATTCTTGCGCCGAGCGCGCCGAGCATTTCCTCCAGCCGCGCGTATCCGCGGTCGATGCGTTCGCACCGGTCCACGACGGTCTGCCCGGACGCGGCCAGCCCCGCAAGCACGAGCGCCGCCCCGCCGCGCAGATCGTGCGCCGTAACCCGCGTGCCCGTCAGCCGCCTTACGCCGCGGACCACCGCGGTTCGTCCCTTGACGATGCTCACGGCGCCCATGCGCCCGAGTTCCTGCGCGTGTTTGAAGCGGTTTTCAAACACGTTTTCAACGATGACGCTCGTTCCGTCCGCGATGGAGCAGAGCGCAAACATCTGCGCCTGCATGTCGGTCGGGAACCCCGGGTGCGGCATCGTTTCGATCAGCTTGATCTCCTGCGGGCGCTCCGGTGCAAACAGCGAAATGGAGTTCGCCCTCATTTCGATGCGGCACCCGCATTCGACCAGTTTCGCCAACGTCCCGGAAACGTGCTCCGCGCAGACGTTGTCCACCGTTACCTCGCCGCCGGAGATCGCGCCCGCGACCAGCAGCGTGCCGGCCACAATGCGGTCCGGCATCACGGTGAACGTGACCGCGCGCGGCGCGCACCCGCCGACGATGCGGATCGTCGAGGAACCCGCGCCGAAAACGCGGAACCCCGCCGCCAGCAGAAACTCCTGCAGCCCGCAGATCTCCGGCTCGCGGGCGGCGTTTCGGATCACCGTCTCCCCGTCCGCGGCGACGGCCGCCATCATGATGTTCTCGGTGGCGCCCACGCTCGGATAATCCAGATGGATGTCCGTGCCGGTGAGCCGTTCGCCCTCGCAGCGGATCCGCCCGCCCTCCTCGGTGACGCGCGCGCCGAGCGCCGCCAGTCCGGAAAGATGCAGGTCGATCGGCCGGTTTCCGATCTCGCAGCCGCCGGGGTACGTCACCGTCGCGCGGCCGAACCGGCCGAGCACGGGACCGAGCAGAAAGATCGAGGAGCGCAGTTCCTTGCTCAGGTGTTCGGGCAGTTCGTGACAGTCTGCCGCGGAGGCGTCCACGTCGATCACGCCGTCCGAAAAGCATACGCCGCAGCCGAGCGTCTGCAGAATTTCCAGCATATTGTCCACGTCGGTCAGGCGCGGGCAGTCCAAAAGCCGCACGGACCGCCCCGTGAGCATGCACGCCGCCAGAATGGGCAGGACGGCATTCTTCGCCCCGCCGACGCGGCAGCGACCCGTCAGCGGGTGTCCGCCCGTGACGATCAGTTTCGCCATGGAGCACCTCCCATGCATAGATCATTCTATGCTGAGAGGCGCAGGAATGTTCCGGGCCGCGCCCCGTCCGCCTGTCCGCCCCCGCGGGGACGGACCGTCAGTTGTTCGTCGAGCGCGAGATGTTCAGCAGCACGCCCATGGCCGCGAGGAAGATCATCATCGACGATCCGCCCGCGCTGATGAACGGAAGCGCCTGACCGGTCGTCGGCAGCAGGCCCGTGCACACGCCGATGTTCACGAACACCTGCAGGCCGAAAACCACCGTAATGCCGCCGGCGAGCATGCTCCCGAACCGGTCCCTGCATGAAAGCGCGATGCGGATGCCGCGGTAGATGATATAGCCGTATGCAAGGAGGACGCACAGCCCGCCGATCAGCCCCAGTTCCTCGCATACGATGGAGAAGATGAAGTCCGACTCGCCGTACGTCATGTACAGGAGCTTCTGGCGGCTGTTGTTGAGCCCGACGCCGAAGAGCCCGCCGGACCCGAGCGCATAGTACGACTGGATCAGCTGATACCCGTCGCCGAGCGGATCGGCCCAGGGGTTGACAAACGACGTCAGCCGCGCCATGCGGTACGGCTCGATGACCGCGAGCAGCGCGAACAGCGCGGCAAACACGACCGCGAGCAGAAGCATCTGCTTGGTGTCGCACCCGCCGATGAACAGCAGCGCATACCCCATCAGGCCCATGATAACGGCCATCGACATGTTCGGCTGCAGCATGACGAGTCCGCAGATCACGCCGATCACAAGGAGCATCGGCAGCATGCCCTTGGAAAAACTTCGCATGACGGCGTGCTTCCGCGCCATGAACGAGCACATGTAGAGCATCATGCCGAATTTTGCGATCTCGGAGGGCTGGATGCTCTGGCCGCCGATCACAAGCCAGCGCTTCGCTCCGTTCGTTTCCTGGCCGAAGGCGAGCACGGCCACGAGCAGGATGATGGAAAGCAGGATGCCGACGAGCTTGAAACGCTCGAACCGCCGGTAGTCCACCAGGGAGATCAGCAGCATCATCGGAAAACCGATCGCGAGGTAGATGGCCTGCTTGCGGATATAATAATACCCGTCGTAGCCGACGGACGCGGTGTTCTGCGCATAATAGTAGCTCGCGGAAAACACCATCACGAGCCCGAACGCGCACAATAGGCCGATTGTGAGCAGAATCGGATAATCGATGTGCCCCATTCTTCTTTTCTGTTTTGCGCCCGCGCGTCGTTCCATCGCTTCTCCGCCTTGGCGCTTTCACCCTTCAGCGCGGCGCGCCGACACCGGTCGTTCGGGCGCTGCTCAATAAAAGCGCATTGTGTATCATACCAAAATAGATATGCAAAGGCAAGCCGCGCAAAGTCCGCCGTCGATTTGTTTTCAGAATCTTTCCAATGTGATAAAGTTCACGCCACATCCGGCGGCGCGCTTTTTCGGCGCGTTCCGAAAGGAGAAAAGAGCGGCCCGCCTTGGGCCGCCCAGTCTGTCCAAAGAAGTTCTTTTGCAGGGGTTTCACCCCTGCACCCTACCCAAGGGGCATGCCCCTTGGGAATTTCTCACCCCGCAAGCGCCCTGTTTCAGGGCGCCTGCAGAAACGGGTTCTCAGAGCCGTTACGGTCCTGAGCGGCGGTTTGGAGGCGGAGCCTCCAACAGTCCCCTTTATCGGCAAGCCGAGCGGCCCGCAGGGGGCCGCCCTTCAATCGTTTCAGACGAATCGTCCGCCCGCCGTTCAGGAGAAAAGCCGTTCCCGGATCACCGCGTTCCAGCGTTCGGTCTCCTCGCGGATCGGGCAGTGCGCGCTGTTTTCAAACCAGATCCACTCCTTTTTCGGCGCTTCGAGCGCGTCGAACCAGGCGCGGGCCAATTCGGAGGGCGTGTTGAGATCGTGCCGCCCCTGTGTAATGTAGACCGGCACGTCGAGCGAATGAACGCTTTCGATGAAGTTGCTGGTGGCCACCGGCTGCCAGAGCTGACGCAGGTTGTAGAACGTGCCGTTGGCATACCGCGCCAGATCAAAAAGCGTATACTCCGGCGAACGCAGAATCGGCAGAACCACGGATCGAAACAGCGGCTCGGACCTCCCGTGCGTCTCCCCGCCGTATTTGGTCATGTAGTTGCGCTGCACCATCAGATCGTCCAGCGAGGCGTACAGCCCGTTTTTCGGCGCGCCGATCCGCTTCAGGTCCGCGAGCGCCTTTTTATCCCGGCGCTTCTCCGCCTCCCGCAGAACGAACTCGTAGGAGAGGCGCTCGTTCTCCGGCCCGTCGGCAAGCTGCCCCATGCCGACGTACGCGGCGATCCGCTGCGGATACCTCTGGCAGAGCAGCACGCCGAGGTAACTTCCGTACGAATGCCCCACGATATGGATCCTGTCCCTGCGGAACCGGTCGCAGAGGTATTCCACAACGATGCGGGCGTCCTCCACAACCGTGTCCGTATCCATTTCGCGCTTCGCCTGCGCGCGCGTATAGCTCTTCCCGGAGCCGCGCTGATCGAAGCAGACGAGCGTGCACACGTCCGCGAGCAGCGCCTGGTCCCGCATGATAAAGTGCCTATCGCACATGCCCGGCCCGCCGTGCAGAAACAGCAGCACGGGATTCGCCGCGCTCGTGCCGCGAATACGGATATCCAGCTCCGTTCCGTTGACGGGAACCTTCAGATGTTCGTCGATGGCATATCTTTTTTTCATACGATTTCCCTCTGATCGATCGCTTTATTTTTTCACCTGTGCAGATGAAGTAGATGAAATTGAAAGGAACGCCGGATGCCGCACCTATTATACTACGCGGCGGTTCGTTCGTATAGCGTCAATTCTCCATCAATCGATCCGATACGCCCGCCGCCGGCGAATGCGAACGAATGTTGACCTTGCCGCGGCGCGATGATATAATACATCTAATTTCATACTGTATGCAGCAGCGCGTTACGCGCCGGCGCACAAGCGCCGGGGGAATCGGATGCGAATTCCGAACTATCCCAGTAACCGTGAAGCCGACGAAAGGGCAACCGGCCACTGTCCGGCAGGATGGGAAGGCGCCCGAGTAGATGGAAGCCAAGTCGGGAGACCCGGCTGCATGCCGAAACAACACGCCTCTGGGGTTGGGTTCATCCGTTTGCGCAGTCTGTTTGCCTGCGCTCGTACCCTCCGCTCTCAGGAAGCGCGGAGGGCTTTTTTTGCGGGCACGGCCCCGGGTGAAAAACTGGATCGATCTTCGGATCGGAAAGGATTGCATATGAAAAACCGTCTGCATCGAATTCTCTGCCTGCTTCTCTGCCTCGCGCTGATCGCCGGTCTCACCGCCGGCTGCGCGCTTTCCTCGCCTGTCCCCGAGGAGGACGCCGCTGAAACCGTGCAGGACGCGTCGATTCTTGGCGACAGCGAGACCGCCGCGCCCGAAAGCGAATCGCTCGTGAGCGTGTCCGACATGGCCGACCGGGACGTCCGCCTGGATGCCTACGCGAGCCGCATCGTCGTGCTCGACGCCGCGGACTGCGAGATCCTCTGCGCAATCGGCGCCGCGGACGCGATCGTCGGCCGCGGCGAATACTGCGATTACCCCTCCACAATCGTCTCCGTGCCCGCGGTGCAGTCCGGCAGCGAAACGAACGTGGAGCAGATCATCGCGCTGACGCCGGAGGTCGTCGTGATGACGAAGATGGCGCAGGACACCGATCAGGTGGACGCGCTCGAACAGGCCGGCATCCAGGTCGTGGTCACCGACGCGCAGGAGATCAGCGACGTCTATACGGCGATCACGCTGCTCGGTGCCGTCACCGGCAAGGCCGACGAGGCCAACGCGCTGGTCGCCAGCATGGTCACCGCGTTCGCCACGATCCAGCAGAAGGCGACCGAGGACGGCACGAAGACCGTCTACTTTGAGGTCTCTCCGCTCGAATACGGGCTCTGGACCGCCGGCAGCGGCACGTTCATGAACGAGCTCGCGCTCATGCTCGGTCTCCGAAACGAATTTGAGGACCTGCAGGGCTGGGCGGAGGTTTCACAGGAACAGATCATCGGGCGCAGCCCGGATTACATCGTCACCGTTACGTCGGACGGCGGGGACGGTTCCTCCTCCGTTTCGGAAATCGTTTCGCGCGAAGGATGGGACACCATCGACGCCGTGAAGAACAACTGCGTATTCTATATCGACAGCAACATCCTTTCCCGGCCCGGACCGCGGCTCGTCGACGCCGCCAACGCGCTCTACGACGCCATCTACGGCCAGAGCGCGCAATGACGTCCGAAACCGGGGAAAAGCCGAAGCGGCAGGGATTTCGCGAGGGATTCGGCGCGTTGCAGTACGTCGGCCTCGCCGCCGCCGCGCTGTTTGCCGCGCTTGTCTGCATGTCGCTCGGGAGCGTGCGCATCCCGCTTTCCGAAACGGTGTCGTGCGTGTGGTGCGCGCTGACGAAACGGCCGTTCCCGGACGAGGCGATCGGCGCGATCCTGCTCTCCGTGCGCATTCCCAGGGTCCTCTGCGCCGCGCTGACGGGCGCGTCGCTCTCGCTCTGCGGCGCCGCCATGCAGGGGCTGCTGCGCAATCCCCTGGCCGACGGCTCCACACTCGGCGTTTCGGCGGGCGCGTCGCTCGGCGCGGTGATCGCCATCGCGCTCTGTGCGAGCATCCCTTCGTTTCCGCTTTCTGCCACCGTCGTATACGCCATGGCGTTTGCTTTCGCGTCGCTGCTGCTTACGCTGGCGCTGGCCTACCGTCTGGACCGGACGCTCTCCTCCAACACGATCATCCTGCTCGGCATCGTCGGTTCGATGTTCGCCTCCAGCCTGACCAGCCTCGTCGTCACCTTCGCAAGCAGCCACGCAAAGACCATCCTCTTCTGGACCATGGGCTCCCTTTCCGGCGCGAGCTATCCGGACGCGCGCGTGCTGTTCGCGGCTCTGGTCGTCGGCGGCGGCGTGCTGCTTGCGCTCACGCGCGAGCTCAACGCGTTCGCGATCGGCGAGGACAACGCGCGGCACGTGGGCGTCCCCGTGCGCGGCGTCAAGATCGCCGTGCTCGCGGCCTGTTCCGTGCTCGTCGGCTCCTGCGTGGCGGTCGGGGGCACGATCGGGTTCGTCGGACTCGTCGTGCCGCACGCGACGCGCTTTCTCACCGGCCCGAACCACCGCAGGCTGCTGCCTGCGTGCGTGTTCTCCGGCGCCACGTTTCTGATGCTCTGCGATCTCGCGGCAAGAACGATGCTCGCCCCGCGCGAGCTTCCCATCGGCGTGGTCACGTCTCTCGTCGGCGCGGCGGCGTTCGTATGGATCTTCGCCCGCGCGCGGAAAGCGAGGGGAACGGTATGACGGCGCTGCTCGACGTCGACGCCCTGAGCGTCCGCCGCGGCGGCGAGACCGTCGTAAGCGACGTTTCGTTTCAGGTACGGGAAAACGAATGGCTCATGGTCGCCGGACCGAACGGCGCGGGCAAGACGACGATCCTCTCGGCGATCGCACAGAGCCTTCCCTACGAGGGCCGCATCCTCTTTCGCGGCGCGCCGCTTCGCGAACTGCGCGCTTCGGCGCTCGCGCGCGCCGTCGGGGTGCTCACGCAGACGCATCACGCCGGCTACGCGTTCACGGTGGACGAGGTGGTCCGCCTCGGGCGGTACGCCTATCTTTCCGGCGCGTTCCGCGGCATGAGCGGCGAGGACGAAGCCATGGTCGAACGCGCCCTCGAGCGCACGGGCATGGCCGCGCTGCGTGCGCGCGCGATCACGTCGCTCTCCGGCGGAGAGCTGCAGCGCGCGTTCCTCGCGCAGGTGTTCGCGCAGGACCCGAAGCTGCTGCTGCTCGACGAGCCGGCGAACCATCTCGACCCGGTCTATCAGAAGCAGATCTTCGACCTTGTCTCCATCTGGGCGGCCGAGCCGGGGCGCGCGGCGATCGCCGTCGTGCACGACCTCAGCCTCGCCAAGGCCTACGGCACGCGCGCCATGCTGCTCGAACACGGACGGATCGCCTCGCAGGGCAGCGCACAGGACGCGTTCTCCCCGGAGTTGCTTCGGCGCGTCTACGGCATGGACGTCGCCGGGTGGATGCGCGGCCTGCTCCGCTGCTGGGAGTAACGGCGTTCTCCGGAAGGCGGCGGGGCCGTTTCATCGCGTCAGCCTATCTTTCAAAATGCAAAACAAAGCAAAACAAAAGGCGGCATACACCGTCTTAGTTTGTCTCGTCTTAGTTTGTCGATAAAGTTTTTTGCAGGGGATTCACCCCTGCACCCCACCCAAGGGACACGTCCCTTGGGAATCCCTGACCCCGCAAGCGCCCTATCCGGGGCGCTTGCAAAAATGGGTCCTCAGGGCCGTTACGGCCCTGAGCGGCGGCTTGGAGGCGGAGCCTCCAATGTACCCCCCTTTATCGACAAATTGAGGCGGCATCCGCCGCCTTTTGTTTTGCCACACAAAAAACTTACCGTCGGTCGTCCATGCCGTTCAGATCGCGGTGAACGCGTCCTTCCCAAGCCCGCAGACCGGGCAGGTCCAGTCGTCCGGCAGGTCCTCAAACGCGGTCCCCGCCGCAATACCGTTGTCGGGATCGCCGATCTCCGGATCGTACACATACCCGCAGGCGCACTCGTACTTCATATGGGTGGTCCCTCCCTTCGCTTTTGTCGGAATCCGTGCCGTATTTCCCCGGGCCGGTTCCTATACAGGAATATAGCAGAACGCCGCCGGGGAAGCAAGCGGATCATGAAAAAAGCGGGCGGCCAACCGCCGCCCGCACTCTGTTTCATTCGTTCCGTTGCTTTATTTGCCGATATCGCGGTACACGTCCTCGTAATAGGTCGTGATCGTCGTGTCGTTCTCCAGTTCCTCGAGCTTCGCGCTGATGGTTTCCTCCCCGTTCTGGCTCTGCACAATCGCGCTGATCTCGTCGTAAACGTCCGCAAGCGCCCTTGCGCCGGCGGGTTCGTCGCCCACGAGCTCCAGGATATAGAACGCGTCGCCGACCTGGATCACGCCGGTGTGCTCGCCGTCCTTGAGCTGCAGCGCCGCCGTCACGAGCGCTTCGTCCCACGTCGTGTCGCCCTCGCGGAGCATCAGCAGCCCGGTGTCCACAAAGGACGGATAGGTCGTGTACGTATCGTCCTCGCCGTACTCGTTCAGTACGTCGGTAAACGCGGTGCCGCTCTCCAGGCTGGCGTAGGCTTCGTCCGCCTTTGCGCGCGCGTCCTTGATGTACTCCTCGTACATCGCGTCGGTCTGCGTCTTCTTCTCGATATACTCACTGAGGATCTCCGCACCGTTTTCAACATCCGAAAGCGTCAGTTCCGACGTCGCCGCAGCGTCCGTTGCAGCGGCGGCCTGTTCGGCCAGCGCTTCCAGCGCCGCCTTGCCGTACTCGGCCTCCAGCGTGTCCATGTCGCTCTTGAGCGTTTCATACTCGTCGGAAAGCTCCGCGTCCGGCGAAATGACGATCGAACGCACACGGATATACCCTTCCGGCACGTACACGATCGGATCGCCACCGCTCATCTCATAATCCTCTTCGTCGGTGAGATAATCGGCAGGCGTTGCGTCGTAGGTTTCCTGCTGCGTGTCGAGCAGGTCGTCGTAATACGTCTGAACGTCCTCGTCGGTCACCTCCGTCTCGGCAATGATCTTATCCTCGAGCGCGGTGATCCTCGCCTGGTTTTCGTACTGCTCGATCAGATACGCGCGGAATCCCTCCACGTCCATATCCATCTCGGCCGCGTCAAGCTGCTCCTGAAAGATTTCGAGCGCGCGCGACTCGGTATCCTCCGCGCCCTCGGATTCCGCCTCGGAAACGAAGGATTCCATGTAGCTGGACATATCCGACTCGGCGTTGGCCTCGGCCTCCTCCTTCATCTCGTCCGTGAGGGTGACGCCCATCTGGTCGGCATAGTACAGCTCCAGCTTCGGCGATACGAGCATCGACACGATCTGGTCCTGCATCTCCTCGATATCCTCGTCCGTGCTCGGCGTGGTGAGCCCGTAATAGGAATACATCTGCACGTAATAATTATACTCGTCCTCGATCTCACCCTTCGTGATGGTATAATCATCGCCTATGCTGACGGCGATCTCGTCGGAATTGTCTTCCGTCTCTTCTTCCTCTGTTGTCTCCTTGAGCGAGCAGGCAGCCGCAGACAGCAGCATCAGCGCCGCCAGCAGCACGGAAAGCGTTCGGAATGCCTTGCGTTTCATCTTGATACGGATCCCCCTTATTTCTCCGGCCCTGGTATTCCGCGTGCGGACAGGCCGGCGTTATTTTTTATTATATGCCTGCGTCGCGATCGACGCAATGCACAATCGTGTGAACGAATTGCGGCAGTTTTTCCGCGATTGCCGCAGCGGGCGCGTTTTTCCGCCGTATTTCGACGGCGGGCGGTTCGCTCGCGATCAGCCTCGCCCCCTCCGTTTCGGAGACGGCCGCGATCAGCCTGCCGCCGTCGATGCGCGCGCCTGCCGCGAATTTCAGCTTCGCCTCGCCGTCATGCACCGTCACGCTTTCGAGGTAGGCGCGCGAAGCGTACGCCTTGATCAGCGCGATGCGCATGAGATTGACGACGCTCTCCGGCGGCTCGCCGTAGCGGTCGATGAACTCCTCGGTCACGTCCAGCATCGCCTCCGTCCCGTCGATGTCCGCGATGCGGCGGTAGGCCTTGAGCCGCATGAGCTCGCCCGGCACGTAATCGTGCGGGATGTGCGCGTCGATCGGGATGTCCATGCTCGTGTCGACGGTCGGCTCGGGCGGCTTTCCCCGCTCCTCGTCCAGCGCGCGGCGAACGAGCTTTACGTAGTACTCGTACCCCACGTCGGAGATATGCCCGTGCTGCTCGGCGCCGAGCAGAGAGCCGGCGCCGCGGATCTCGAGATCGCGCATCGCAAGCTGGAAGCCCGCGCCAAACTGCGTAAACTCGCGGATCGCCATGAGCCGCTTTGCGGCCTTCTCGTTCATCGCGCGGCCCTTCGGAACGGTGAAATACGCGTACCCGATGCGGTTCGACCGGCCGACCCGCCCGCGGAGCTGATACAGCTGCGCGAGGCCCATGCGGTCCGCGTCGAGCACGACGAGCGTGTTGACGTTCGGAATGTCCAGCCCGCTTTCGATGATCGTCGAGCACAGCAGCACGTCCGAACGGTGATCGAGAAACTCCAGCATCGCGTTTTCGAGCCGCGCCTCCTCCATCTGCCCGTGCGCCACCGTAAGCCGGACCTCCGGCAAAAGCCGCTCCATGCGCTCCGCCATGACGTCTATGCTCTGCACGCGGTTGTAGACCACGTAGACCTGCCCGCCCCGCGCCAGCTCGCGGCTTACGGCGTCCCTCAGCAGCGCGTCGGTATACTCGAGCACGTATGTCTGCACGGGGTAGCGCGCCTCGGGCGGCGTATCGATCACGCTGATGTCGCGGATCCCCGTCATGGCCATGTTCAGCGTGCGCGGAATCGGCGTAGCGGTGAGCGTAAGCACGTCCACGGTCTTTTTGAGCGCCTTGATCTGCTCCTTGTGGTTCACGCCGAAACGGTGCTCCTCGTCGACGATTAAAAGCCCGAGCGAACGGAATTTTACGTCCTTTGACAGCAGCGCGTGCGTGCCGACGATCACGTCGATCCGCCCCTCGGCGAGCGCGCGCTTGATCTGTTCCCTTTCCTTCGGCGGCTGAAAGCGCGAAAGGCATGCAACCCGCACCGGAAAGTCCGCAAACCGCGCGCGCATGGTGTTGAAATGCTGCTGGGCAAGCAGCGTCGTCGGCACGAGGATCGCCGCCTGCTTTCCATCCTGCACGCACTTGAAGCACGCGCGCAGCGCCACCTCGGTCTTGCCGTACCCCACGTCGCCGCAGAGCAGGCGGTCCATCGGGCGGTCGCGTTCCATATCCGCCTTGATCTCCCCGACGCTCTGCTTCTGGTCGGGGGTAAGCTCGTAGGGAAAACGCTCCTCGAACGTCCGCTGCCAGGCGCTGTCCTTCGAGAACGCGAATCCCTTCGCGCCCGCGCGTTCGGCGTAGAGCGCCGCAAGATCGACCGCAAGTTTTTTGGCCGCGCTTCTGGCGCGCTCCACGCGGTTCGTCCAGTCCGCGCCGCCGAGCTTGCTTAGCTGCGGCGCGGCGTCCTCCTCCCCGCCGCCGACGTACTTCTGCACGCGGTCGAGCTGGTCGGTCGGGATATAGAGCCGGTCCCCGCCGCGGTATTCGATGAGCAGATAATCGCGCGTATTGCCCTGCACGGTCAGCGGCTCGACCTTGACGAACCGCCCGATGCCGTGCGTCTCGTGCACGATATAGTCGCCCACGGCGAGTTCGGAATAGAGCAGGTGCTTTTTGCCGCGCGCGCGCCGGAGTGCGCGTTCGGTCCGGCCGAACACCTCGTACTCCGTGAGCACATTATATTTCAGCGCCGGGTAAAGGAACCCGCGCGAAAGGGCTTCCGAAAGGATCAGCGTCCTGCCCGCGGGCGGTTCGTCCGGCTGGACGGCGGCCTTCTCCGCCTCCGCGCCGTACTCGGCCAGTCCCGCCGCGACCGCGTCCGCCTGTTCGCCGGCATAGACAAGCGTCCGTTCGCCGGCGCGGTTCATGCGGATTACGTCGCGCGAGAGCTCGTCCATCGAGCCGAGGTACTGCGGCGCGTTCCGCGATTCGAGCGAAACGACCTCCTTCGGCGGGAACTGCGGGTGCGTACGGGAGAGCGCGTAGAGCAGAAGCGTCCTTCCCGTATGCAGGCGCTCGAGCGTCTCATTCGCGCTGCGTTCGAGCGCGCCCTGCTCGGGAACGCCCTCGTTCCGCCCGAGCATGGCCTGCACGGTCTCGGCAAAGCGGAGCTGCTCCGTGCGGAGCGCCTCGTCGACGAGCAGCGCCTCGTCGAGCACGATCAGCGCGTCCGGCGCGAGATAATCCGTCACCGTATCGCACGCTTCGTATAAGAGCGGCAGCAGCACGTCGCCGCCGACGCTCGGCGCGCCGCCCGACCATGCCTGCTCCTGCTCCGCGAGCCCTGCGCGGCCGGCGATCCGCTTCAGCGCGCGCACGGTGCGCTCCCGCGGCTGCGGCGTTTCGAGCGCGGGCCGCAGCGCGACCGCGGCCGTCTGCTCCACGCTGCGCTGGGAGACGGGGTCGAAGCGGCGCATCTGGTCGATTTCGTCGCCGAAGAACTCGATGCGCACGGGGTATTCGTCACCCGGCGCGTATACGTCCACAAGATCGCCGCGCGCCGCGAACTGCCCGCTGCCCTCGACGAGTTCGACGCGCTCGTATCCCGCGACCATGAGCCGCTCCGCAAGCGCGCGCGGCTCCATGGCGTCCCCCGTGGAGAACGAAAGCATGCTTTCGCAGAACGCGCGTTTCGGCGCAAGCGTCTCCATGAGCGCGGCGGCGGACGCCGAAACCACGCAGCGTTCGCCCTCCGCCAGCGCGGACAGCGCCGCGATACGCGCGCCCCGCCGCTCGCCCGACGCGGCCTGCACGTAGACCAGCGGCGTCTCCCGCGGCAGAAACAGCTCCGCGCGTACGCCGAAGAGCCGGACGCTCTCGCACACCTGCGAAGCGGCCGTATCCGTAGCGGTGACAAACAGCACCTGTCTCGCGCGCGCCAGCGCGGCGGCAAGATGCGCCTTGGCGTTCGACGCAACGCCGAACGCCGCGACCGGGCCCATGCCCCCCTCCAGCGCCGTCTGCATGCGCTGGAAGTCCGTCGCGGTGTCGAGTATGTCCAGTATCGGACGCTCCGGTTTTCCCTGCGTCAAGATTCCCCCGTTTCCGTTTGCGGCCCTCCGCCCTTCGCCGAACCAGCCGCCGCCGCGGCTCGTCAGCGTGCCGCCGTCGCGCCGCCGATATGGCGTTTGTTGTATTTCGCCTGCGCGTCGCCGATGCGCCCATCGAGGATCAGAACCGCAGCGTCCGCTGCGTTCCCGAACGCCTCTTCAAGCGCGGCCTGCTCCGCCTTGCCCGGTTTTCCGAGCACGTAGTCCTTTAATTCGCCCTTCTCGCGGTCGCCCACGCCGATGCGTACGCGCGGAAATTCCTCGCTCCCCACGCAGACGATCACGGAGCGCATACCGTTATGCGTGCCGGCGCTCCCCCGTTCGCGGATGCGGAGCGTCCCGACCGGCAGTTCGATATCGTCGTAGAGCACGAGCAGGCGCTCCGGCGGGCATTTATAGAAGTGAAGAACGCGCTGGACGCAGTCGCCGGAGAGGTTCATGTAGGTCGTCGGCTTGACGAGCACCACGCGCTCGCCCGCGTGCACGCCCTCGCCGTACACGCCGGAAAAGCCGCGCTTCGTCACGCGGATATGCAGCGCGTCCGCCAGCGCGTCCAGCGCCTGATAGCCCGCGTTGTGGCGCGAATGCCGGTATGTCAAGCCGGGGTTGCCGAGCCCCGCGATCACAAACATGCTCCGTCCTCCATTTCAAATCCAGCTTATCTTAGCATGTTCGCGCGCTCTTGACAACACGCTTTGCCGCGTGATATTCTTACGAGACAATATGAGCGACGACGGAAAGAGTAAGCGGTACGCGCGTCCATCAGAGAGCCGGGCAGCGGTGAAAGCCCGGCGGCGCTACATCGCCGAACATGGCTCCCGAGCTCCTTGCGGTGAACGCTTTCCTGCGTAAGCCGCGGCGGGTCCCCGCCCGATACAGCGGGAACTTATGCCCCCGGACCGCCGGGGAAGTAAGGTGGTTATCAAACGGTTGCGCCGCTGCGCATACTGTCCTTACATAGGCCGGTATGCGCTTTTGTTTTCCCGGCCGGAACGTTCGCCGTCCCGGTCGGATTCACCGGACGACACCGAAACGGGAGGAACGAGCAAACCATGGAGAATACGGAGAAAAAAACGTTTTACATCACCACGCCCATCTACTACCCGAGCGCGAACCTGCACATCGGCCACGCCTACTGCACCGTCGCGACCGACGCGATCGCGCGCTACAAGCGCCAGCGCGGCTACGACGTGTTCTTCCTCACCGGCTCCGACGAGCACGGCCAGAAGATCGAGCGCAAGGCCA
>CAZIQO010000023.1:0-34849 GCA_964541465.1 uncultured Oscillospiraceae bacterium | reverse complement strand
TTGAAGCGGTTATGCTTCTTCTTTTTTTACTTACCCCAATCTATAGTGTAGAGCCCTTTTTAAGCGCAGCAAAGGCCGCCGTTTATGGCGGCCTTTGCTTGTCGATAAAGGGGGATTGTTGGAGGCTCTGCCTCCAAACCACCGCTCAGGGCCATAACGGCCCTAAGAACCCATTTTCGCAAGCGCCCTGGAATAGGGCGCTTGCGGGGTCGGGGATTCCCAAGGGACGTGTCCCTTGGGCGGGGTGCAGGGGTGAAACCCCTGTAAATAACTTTTTTACAGTCTGAGGCCGCCTTAAGGCGGCCTCCAGCGTTTAAACTGTCTTTTTTGTCATAAAAGAGGCGAAGCCCGGGCGCCGTCCTCAGGACAGCGCCTTTTTCAGCGCGTCGACGCGGTCGGTCTTCTCCCAGGGCAAATCCAGATCGGGGCGGCCGAAATGCCCGTAAGCGGCGGTCTGCCGATAGATCGGCCGCCGGAGGTTCAGCTGCTCGATGATGGCGGCGGGACGGAAGTCGAAGCAGTCCGTCAGCGCGCGCTCGATCTCGGCGTCGTCGACCGTGCCGGTGCCGAACGTATCGACGCTGAGCGAAACGGGCCGTGCCACCCCGATGGCATAGGCAAGCTGGACTTCGCATTTCCTCGCCAGGCCCGCGGCCACAACGTTCTTGGCCGCGTAGCGCGCCATATACGATGCGCTGCGGTCGACCTTCGTCGGATCCTTGCCGCTGAAGCAGCCGCCGCCGTGGCGCGCGTATCCGCCGTAGGTGTCGACGATGATCTTGCGCCCGGTGAGTCCGGAATCGCCGTGCGGGCCGCCGATGACGAACCGGCCCGTCGGGTTGACGAGGAAGCGGGTCCGCTCGTCCACCAGCGCGTGCGGCAGCGCGGGCCGTATCACCTGTTCCGCGATGTCGCGGCGGAGCATGGTCATATCCACGTCGTCGTGCTGCGCGCTTACAACCACCGTGTCGATGCGCCTGGGCGCGTCCTCGTCATACTCGATCGTCACCTGGCTCTTGCCGTCGGGCCGCAGATACGGGATCTCCCCGCTTTTGCGGACCGTCGCGAGCCGGCGGGTCAGCGCGTGCGCAAGGTCGATCGGAAGCGGCATACAGGACGCGGTTTCATCGCAGGCAAAGCCGAACATCATGCCCTGATCGCCCGCGCCGGTTGAGAAACGGCTGTCCGTCTCCCCGTTTTTCGCCTCGAACGCGCGATCCACGCCGAGCGCAATGTCGGGCGACTGGCCGTTGATGGCCGTGATCACGGCGAGGGTGTTCGCGTCGAATCCGTACTCCGGGCGGTTATAGCCGATATCGTTCGCAACCTCGCGCACGAGCCGCGGGATATCGACGTAGCATTCCGTCGTTACCTCGCCCATCACAAGCACCATGCCCGTGGTCGCGGCGCACTCGCACGCCACGCGCGATTTCGGATCGCTTGCGAGCATTGCGTCGAGCACCGCGTCGGAGATACAGTCGCACAGTTTGTCCGGGTGCCCCTCGGTGACCGATTCGGACGTGAAGAGTCTTTTGTTCATGGTTCGTTCCTCCGTACTGTTCCGAAAATACAAAAACCTCATCCGCCGATGAGGTTTCGCAAGATCTGGTCCACGCTCATCTTTCAGCTTTCGCTGCCGGAATTGGCACCTTGTCCGCTTGCCGTGGACAGGTTGCCGGGCTTCACAGGGCCGGTCCCTCTGCCGCTCTTGATAAGACGGTATGCTGTTTTTGTTTACGCGTATTGTAGCATGCGCCGCATCCGCCGTCAACCGGACGAAAATCGCCGCGTGTCCCGTTTTTTCACGAAAATCAGGATTTGTTTCCGTTGTTGAGGATCGGCTCGTCCTCGCCGGGCACCAGTTCGGAATAGCCGAACATCAGCCCGTCCGGCACGGCGCGCTGGTAGGAGATATCGTTGCTCGCGCCGATGCGATTGCCCGAGTGGGAGTTGAGTTGCTCGCCCATGAAGATCATCGCCGCGGAAAGCCCGCCGTCGAGATTGTACGCGAGCGTACAGTTGTTCTCCTTGAACAGTTCCGCGAATTCCGTCACCGTCATGCCGACGCTGTAATCCTTCTGCCGCCCGTCGACCACGATGGCGAGATAATGGCCCGGCTCGTAGTAGCCGATGCCCGCGCGCGGATTCGCCCGGCGCACACGGTGGTATTTCGCGTCCTCGTTGATCTCGCCGTCGTAGAGCAGCGTCGGGCCGAACGAATAGCTGTTTTCCACGCCGTCGTCCAAAAGGATGTTCGCGCGCGTCTCCCATTTTCTGAAGATGCGCATCGACATATCGGGGTAGATCGCGAGCGTATCCTCCACGTTCGCGTCGGAAAACAGCCGGCCGTCGCGGATGAGGATTCCCTTTTCGTCCTTCTCGCTGTTGACGAGGTTGTCGCCCGTGATCCAGAGAACCGCCTTTGCCCTGCGCGCGATGATCCACGGGTAGATCGAGCCCTTGCCCGTGTGCCCCTCGGAGCCGAACCCGGGGCGGAACTGATCGATGTTCTTCATGTGGATATCGGCCAGGAAATAGGTGACGGGCTGCCCTGCGGCATTGGTGGTCTGCACGCGGTCGATGCTGATGCCGAGATCGTCGCTGCGGTACGCCCAGTGTCCGTGCTCCTCATCCACGACGACGACCTCCTCCGGATCGCCGTCCTTGCGGTAATAGTTCGCCTCGAACGCCTCCTCCGGCGCGAGCGTGGGCGTAGGCGTAGGCTCCGATGCCGGCGTCTCCTCCGGCTGCGGCGTCTGTTCCGGTCCCTCCGCCGTCGCCTGCGCGGCCGCCGGAATCGTCGGCTCCGGCTCCCCGCCGGCGCTTTCCGCGGCGCCCGCGATCAGCGCGCAGGCGGCAAGCCCGGCCGCAAGCGGGATCAGGCAGATGCAGACCGCGTCGCCGGCGCTCCGGCTTGTTTTGATCCTGCGATACGCCGCCGCAAACAGCAGCGCGGTGAGCAGCAGTCCGGCGCACAGGCAGATCAGCCCCGCGTGTCCGCCAAACGCTGCGCCGGTTCCGCCGCCCGCGGCCCGCGGCGCGGCCGTCGCGGTCGGCGCCGGAGTCGCGGTGGGTCCCGGCGTCGGTTCGGCGGTCGGAGACGGCGACGGCGTAACCGGCGCGTAGGAAATCAGCGACGAGGTTTCGATATGCTCGAACAGATCGTCCCTGCTCTCGTCCTCGCCCACGGACGTATACGCAAGCGTAAACGCGCCGTCCGAATCGATCTGCTTCCCGTACAGCTGCTGCGATGCGTAGAGTCCGAACGCCTCCTGCGCAACGTCCGCGGCGGTTTTTCCGTCGTACGCGTTGAGCGGTTCGTCCATATCCAGCACGGTGGCGGCCTGCCCGTCCGTTTCGCCGAAAAGGTACAGCTTTTGGACGACGTTCGTTTTTTCTACGGCCTTGCGCACGCACGCGCTCGTATACGCGCGCGCCCCGGCGCCGACGGAACAGAGCGCATCGTCCGTTCCGTGCGTGACGATCACCTTCGGGGAGAGCGCCTCGATCGCCGCGCAGAGATACTTCACCGGATCGGCCTTGCGAAAGCCGCTCTCGACGATCTCGTAGGAATCATAGTTGTTGCACGTAAAGCCGGCGAAGATCGGATAATCGCGGATGCCGACGGACCAGAGTCCCGCGAGCGCCTCCTCCGAGCGGACGCGCTTGCCGAAATCCGAGAGGTACAGCACGGCGGTTTTGATCCCTCGCTCTTCGGCGTAGATGGGCAGCACGCCGCCGAAATATTTCATCTCCGCGCCGGGCTCCGCGACGATGAGCAGAAGATCAACCGATTCCGGCGATGCGTTCCACCGCTGCAGGGTATCCGGCAGTTCCTCCGCCGCGGGATACGCCGTCGCGCCGGACAGCGCGCCGGGCTCCTGCAGCGTGACCGTGACAAAACGGCACGATTCGTCCAGCTCGAAAAAGCGGTTGAGCATCCCGTCTTCGACGGTTTCCACGCCGAGCTGCGCGCCGTTTTCATCCGTCTGAACGAGCGAATACGACGCGGGCGTCTCGTACCAGGCGAGCAGAACCCCGCGCATCGGCGCGGCGAACGCCAGCGTAAACGATTCCTCCGCGTCGAAGGAAACGCGCGTATTCACATATGCGTCGGTCAGCCGGTAAGCGTACTGCGAAAGCTCCTGCGGCAGCGTAACGGTGAATCCGGGATCGTCGGCGGTTTCGGTTTCCTCGGCCCCGGCCGCGGATACGGCCGGAAGGAGCAGCATGCCGCACAGCAGCAATGCAAACCATTTCTTCATGACGGTTTCCTGTTTTTCCTGCGATGTTTCCGCCTGCTGCGGCAGCGGCGGACAACCAGCAGCGTTGCCAGCACGACCGCAAGCCCCAGTCCGGCCATCAGCGTAATCTGAAGCAGCATTAGCTCGTTTCCCCCGCGCTGCGCGCTGCCCGACGCGGTCGGGATCGCCTCGTCCGGGATGGCGGTGACCGTCGGCGCAGGCGTCGTCTGCGGCGTCGGCGTTGGGGTCGGCGTCGGCGTGGGCGTCGGCGCAACGTAATTCGTCAGCGTCGAAGCGTCAATATGCTCGAAGAAGTCCCCGCCTTCCTCGTCGAACCCGACGAGCGTATACGCAAGCCCGAACTCGGCCGAGCTGTAATCCCCGGTATCGTAAACATTCTGGTGATACTCCTGCTGCGAAACATGGCAGGCGTAGGCGATATTCGCCATCTCGAGCGCCGTCTTTCCGTCGAACGCGTCGAGCGGCTCCCGCCAGTCCATCGTGATCGCGCCGTTCGTGCAGAGGTGCAGATAGAGCTTTTTCGTCTGCCACGCGCCGTACTGCTCGGCCGATTCGGGGTACTGCGTCCCGTCCGCCGCGATCGAAACGGCCTCGAGCGTGCAGGCGGCGGTCGCCATATGCGCCCCGTGGCCGTACTCCCCGTTGAGATCGTGGGTAACGATCACCTCGGGGCGGAACCGGCGGATCAGTTCAACCAGCGCGGAGACCGTCTCGTCGTGTCCCCAGCGTTTTTCCGCCGCCTCGAGCGTCTCGGTGTACGCGTCGTGGAAGCCGAGAAACACCGGCGAATTATACACGTTGAGCGTCCAGAGCCCCTCCAGCGCTTCGTCCTGGCGCGTGCGCTTGTCGAACGCCATATACGCCACCTCCACGCTCATGCCGTACTCCCCGGCGTAGGTGGGGATGGTCCCGCCAAAATAGAGCAGCTCGTCGTCCGGATGCGCCGCGATCACGAGCAGATCGGCTTTTTCCGTGGGCTCCTCCCAGTCGTGCACACCCTCCGGGAGCGTGCCCGCCGAATACAGGCCAAATTCCGAGAGCTTGAGAATTTCCGAGGCGACGATCGTCAGTCCGCGCGTATCGGTTTCGAGCGCGTAATAATCGTTGATCAGCGGGGACTCGATCGTTTCGCGTTTCAGCTCGTCCCCATCCGCGTCGCACTGAATCAGCGTGATCGACGCGGGCCGTTCATACCACTCCCAATAGACGCCCACAACGGGCTCCGCGTCCGTCCAGTAACAGATCAGGCCCTCCTTCTGGCTCAGCTTGGCGTAGGTTTCCACGTTTCCGTCGCGCGTGAGCTTCTGTGCGCGCTTGCTCGTCGGCGTCTCGAACGTGCAGGAAGCCGCGAGGTTCTGCGCCTCGGTCTCCTCTTCGTCCTCCGCGCGGGCGAACGTGCAGGTGCACACGGCCAGAGCCGCCGCCGCGGCCGCACAGAATATCCGCGCGATTCGTCTTTTCGTCATGCTCGTTGTCTCCGTTTTTCCGCCGGCGTTCCGCCGCGCGCCTCAGCCGGCCGAACCGGCCGCCGTTTCCTTCTCCATGCGCGCGTTGGCCTCGCGCATTTCCCGTTCGGCCTTTGCAAGCTCTTTGCGCCCCGCGATGAGCAGAACGCCGCCGCCGCCGAAGAGGATCAAAAGACTTAAAATGCCGACCGACGCGCGATCGGTGAGCATATAGAACATGGAGTACAGCAGCGGGCCGATGACCGTTGCAAACTTGCCGAACACGTCGTAGAAGCCGAAGTACTCCGCGCTGCGCGACTGCGGCACGAGCTTGCCGAAATAGGAACGCGAGAGCGCCTGAATCCCGCCCTGCACCGTGCCAACGAGGCCGGCGAGCACCCAGAAGAGGATCGTGGCCGTCTTCTGCGCGCTCTGGTAGTCCGCCTGCTTTGCACCGTCCGCGGCGTATTCGTCAAGGTCGAGGCGGATATTTTCCAGCGCGGCGACCGCGTTCAGGCGCGCCTGCTCATCCGAAAACCTGTAGTTCACGCCAGTGGGATCGGCCGCCTGCCGCGCAAGGTCGTCAATCTCCTCATCGAACGCCGCCGCGCGGTCCTCCGCGGCCAGCTCACCTTTCGTATTCTCGATCAGATCGTCCGTGAGCTCGGTCCACGCCTTCCGGTCGGCATTCGTCTGCCAATCGACCGTCTCTTCGGCGACGCTCTGCCGCGCCGCGGCGGCGTAATCGAGCTGATACGGCTCCACGATCCGTCCCATGAAGAACCCGACGCCGCAGATGCAGAAGTACATCACGATCGCAACGATGATCATCCTGATCGCACCGAACCGGCCGGCGAATTTGCTGAAGAGAATCGAGAACGGCACCGCGACAATCTGGGTCAGCAGCAGCGCGAAGATCATGCCGGTCGTGCCGAGGCCGAGCGTCGCGCCGTAGTTGGTTGCGAGCGAAATGACGGCGCCCACGCCGTCGATATAGAGGAAGTACGCGATCAGATAGATCAGAAGCCCCTTGCTGCTCACGCACCGCTTCATGGTTTCGAGCAGGTTCCCCATGGCGTGCTTTGCCAGCTCGCCCGGCGGGGTTTCCACATAGTGCTTCTGTTCGACGTTTTTCAGAATCGGAATCGAGAACACGAGCCACCAGACGGTAACGATCAGGATGGCGAACTTCATGGAGATCGGGTCGTAGTTTCGAAGCAGCATCACGGCGATGGAGATCACGAACGGAATCGTGCTGCCGCCGATGTAGCCCGCGGCGTAGCCCCAGCCGGAAACGCGGTCCATACGCTCGTTTGTGGTCACGTCGGTCAGGAACGAATCGTAGAACACGCACGAACCGGAGAAGCCGATGTGCGAGATCACATACCCCAGCAGCATCCACTGCCACGTGCTTACGAACGCGAGCACCGCCGTGCTCAGCGAGCCGATGAGGATGAACGCAAGCAGCAGCTTTCGTTTATACCCCTTGAAATCGGCCACCGCGCCGAGTGTCGGCGCGATGAGCGCGCCGACCAGCGACGCGATGGAAACGCCGATGCCCCACCATTTGTCCCCGAGGTCCGTCGCTTTGCTGGCGTAGTAGATCGGAAAGATCACCGCCATGATATTGGTTGCGTATACGGAGTTTGCCCAGTCGTAGAAGATCCAGCTTTTTTCAGCTTTTGTGAACCGTTTGCCGACGTCTGTCCGCTCCATCGAAAGCCACCCCTTCCTTCCCTGATCCCGTTAGATGCAGTATAGCAAAAAACCGCCCCGGGAACAAGAGACGCTCTCGCGCTTTCCGTCGCCCGCGGTGTTCGCGCCGGTCGCGGCGGCACCGCTCTCTGCGGAAGAACGGACGCGTGAAAAGAGCCCGGGACCGGCGGCAAAGCCGCCGGTCCCGGGCCGGTATGCGCTGCGTTCGGAGGATTTGAAAGGAATCCTCCCGTCAGTTCTGTTCTTCCGGCGCGGCCGGCGCGGCGGGCGCCTCTTCGCCGTCGTCCTCCTGATGCGGCACGATCTCGACCGAAACCACGCGGGTCCCTTCGTCCACGCGCATGAGATGCACGCCCTGCGTGTTCCGGGAGAAAACGCTGATCTGATCGAGCGGCATGCGGATGATGGTCCCGTCGTCGCGGATCAGCATGAGATCCTCGCCCTCGGTCGTCATCTTGAGGCACGCGAGATCACCCGTCTTCTCGGTGAGCTGCGCGGCCAGCACGCCCTTCCCGCCGCGGTGATGCAGCGGATACTGCTCCTCCGGCGTGCGTTTGCCCATGCCGAGCTCGGTCACGGTGAGCACGTCCGCGCCCTTGATGATCTTGATCATATCGACCACGGCGTCGTCGTCCTCCAGATTGATCGAACGCACGCCCATGGCGGTGCGGCCCATCGGGCGGACGTCGTCCTCCGCAAAGCGGACGCACTTGCCCTTCTTCGAGGCGATGATGAACTCGTCGTCGCCCGTGGAGTACTCCACGGCGATGAGCGCGTCGCCCTCGCGCAGGCTCTGCACGATCAGGCCGCCCCTGCGGATGTTGCTGAGCGCAGACAACGGCGTCTTCTTGATCACGCCCTGTTTCGTGGCCATCACGAGGTACCCCTCGGCGCCCTCGGCGGCGACGGGGAACATCGCGGTCACCTTTTCGCCCTCGCCGAGCTGCAGGAGGTTCACGATCGGCATGCCCTTGGCGTTGCGGCCCTCCTCGGGGATGGCGTAGCACTTGATGCGGAACGCCCTTCCGAAGTTCGTAAAGAACATGATATAGGAATGCGTGCTCGTCACGAACAGGCGCTCGACGAAGTCCTCCTCGCGCGTGCCCTGCCCGATCACGCCGCGCCCGCCGCGGTTCTGCGCGCGGTAGATGTCCGGCGAGAGCCGCTTGATGTACCCGAAGTGCGTCATCGTGACGGCCATGTCCTCCACCTGGATCACGTCGTCGAGGTCGATGTCGTCGATCATCTGCGTGATCTCGGTGCGGCGCGCGTCGTTGTAGCGCTCCTTGACGGCGAGCGCCTCGTCCCGGATGATCCCGAGCAGCTTGTGTTCGTCGTCCAGAATCGCCTGCAGTTCCTGCACGCGCACGCGGAGCGTGCGGTCCTCCTCCAGGATCTTGTCGCGCTCCAGTCCGGTCAGCCTCTGCAGCCGCATGTCCAGGATCGCCTGCGCCTGCCGTTCGGAAAGGCCGAAACGGTCGATGAGCCGTACCCGGGCCTCGTTGGGGTTCGGGGATTTCTTGATGAGTTCGACGATCTCGTCGATATGGTCCTGCGCGATGATGAGACCCTCGAGAATGTGCAGCCGCTCCTTGGCGCGGTTGAGATCGTAGGTCGTGCGGCGGGTTACGACGTTCTTCTGGTGCTCGAGGTAATAGTAAAGGATATCCCGCAGCGGCAGGATCTTCGGCTCGCCGTCCACAAGCATGAGCATGATCACGCCGAAAGTGGCCTGCAGATCCGTGTGCTTATAGAGCTGGTTGAGCACGACGTTTGCATTGACGTCCTTCTTGAGCTCGATCACGATGCGCATGCCGGTGCGGTCGGTTTCGTCCCGCAGGTCGGAGATGCCCTCCACGCGTTTTTCGTGCACGAGATCGGCGATGCGCTCGACGAGCCGCGCCTTGTTCACCTGATACGGGATCTCCGTGATGATGATGCGGCTCCTGCCCACGCCGTACGCTTCGATCTCCGCCCTCGCGCGCACCACGATGCGGCCGCGCCCCGTGCGGTACGCGCTCGCGATGCCGGACTTGCCCATGATGATGCCGCCGGTGGGGAAATCCGGCCCGGGCAAAACCTGCATGAGCCCGTCGTTGTCGATCTCCGGATCGTCGATGAGCGCGCAGAGCGCGTCGATCGTTTCGCCGAGGTTGTGCGGCGGGATGTTCGTGGCCATGCCGACGGCGATGCCGCCGGAGCCGTTGACGAGGATGTTCGGGAAGCGGCTCGGCAGCACGGTCGGCTGCATGAGCGTCTCGTCGAAATTCGGCATGAAATCGACGGTGTCCTTCTCGATATCGGCCATCATCTCGGTGGCCATTCTGGAAAGCCGCGCTTCGGTGTAACGCATGGCCGCCGCGCCGTCGCCGTCCACGCTGCCGAAGTTCCCGTGCCCCTCCACGAGCGGGTAGCGCGTGGAGAAATCCTGCGCGAGACGCACCATGGCGTCGTACACGGACGAATCGCCGTGCGGGTGGTATTTGCCGAGACAGTCGCCCACGATGCGCGCGCTCTTTCTAAACGGCTTGTCCGGCTGCAGCCCGAGCTCGTCCATCGAGTAGAGGATGCGGCGGTGCACCGGCTTGAGACCGTCCCGCACGTCCGGCAGGGCCCGGTTGATGATGACCGCCATGGCGTAGGAAATGAAGCTCTTCTTCATCTCGTTTTCGAGCTTGACGGGGACGATGCGGCCTGTCGTTGTTTCTTTCTGTTCCATATTGACTCCCAATTCTGTTTCGCGGTGCTGCGCTTAAACGTCCAGGTCCACGACGAGCTTGCTGTTTTCAGCGATAAAATCGCGCCGCGGCTCGACCTTGTCGCCCATGAGCAGCGTGAAGAGTTCGTCCGCCTCGATGGCGTCCTCCACGTTGATCTTGAGCATGATGCGCGTATCCGGGTCCATGGTCGTTTCCCAGAGTTGATCCGGGTTCATCTCGCCGAGGCCCTTGTAGCGCTGGATGGTCGGCTTGGGCTCCCTGCCGATCTCGCCGAGCGTGGCTTCCAGTTCCTCGTCCGAATAGACGTACTTGAGGAAGCTGCCGCGTTTGATCTGGTAGAGCGGCGGCTGGGCGATATAGACATAGCCGTGCTCGATGAGCGGGCGCATATGCCGGTAGAAAAACGTCAGAAGCAGGATACGGATATGACTGCCGTCCACGTCCGCGTCCGTCATGCAGATGATCTTGTGATACCGCAGCTTCGTTTCGTCGAAATCCTCGTCCATGCCGCCGCCGAACGCGGTGATCATGGCCTTGATCTCGGCGTTGGCAAGGACCTTGTCGAGCCGCGTTTTCTCAACGTTGAGGATCTTGCCGCGCAGCGGCAGGATCGCCTGAAACGAGCGGTTCCGCCCCATCTTGGCGCTGCCGCCCGCGCTGTCGCCCTCCACGAGGAAGATCTCGCACTTGCTGGCGTCCTTCTCCTGGCAGTCCGCCAGCTTGCCGGGCAGCGATGTGGAATCCAGAGCGGATTTGCGCCTCGTCAGCTCGCGCGCTTTGCGCGCGGCCTCCCGCGCGTGGGACGCGGTCACGCACTTTTCGATGACGATCTTTGAAACCGCGGGATTTTCTTCGAGAAAACGGGTGAGCCCCTCCGCCACCGCGCCGTCGACGAGCGGACGGATGTCCGCGTTGCCGAGCTTCGTTTTCGTCTGCCCCTCGAACTGCGGCTCCACGAGCTTGACGGAGATGATCGCGGTCAGTCCCTCGCGGATATCCTCGCCGGAAAGCGTCGGATCGGCGGGCTTGAGCAGGCCGTACTTCTTCGCATAATCGTTGACCACGCGGGTCAGCGCCGCCTTGAAGCCAACAAGATGCGCGCCGCCCTCCACGGTGTTGATGTTGTTGGCAAACGAGAAGATGTTTTCGTTGTAGCCGTCGTTGTACTGCATCGCGATCTCGACCGACGCGACCTCCGAGCCGTTCTCCTCGCGCTTTGCGGTGAAGTAGATCGGCTCGGGATGCAGCACCTCCTTATTTTTGTTGAGATGCCTGACGAACGACACGATGCCGCCCTCGTAGCAGAACGATTTCTGCCGCGGGGGAGTCTCCCGCTCGTCGGTGAGCGTGATACGGACGCCGGCGTTGAGAAACGCCATCTCGCGGAACCGGCCGCAGAGCGTGTCGAAGCTGAAGTTCACCTCGTCGAACACCGTGTGGTCCGGCAGGAACGTGATGACGGTCCCCGTGTCGTCCTCGGCGATGTCGCGCTCGATATGCACCTCGTTGATCGGTTCGCCGCGGATGAATTCCTGCACGTAGACGTGCCCGTCGCGGTGCACCTCGGCGCGCATCGTCTCGCTCAGGGCGTTGACGCAGCTCACGCCCACGCCGTGCAGGCCGCCCGACACCTTGTATCCCCCGCCGCCGAACTTGCCGCCGGCGTGCAGCATGGTCAGCGCAACGGTCAGCGCATTCTTGCCGGTTTTCTCGTGCAGCCCGACGGGGATGCCGCGCCCGTTGTCGATCACCGACACCGAATTATCCGGGTGGACGAAAATTTCAATATGCGTGCAGAAGCCCGCGAGCGCCTCATCGATGGAGTTGTCCACCACCTCCATCACAAGATGATGCAGCCCGCGCGTATCGGTCGAGCCGATGTACATGCCCGGCCGGCGGCGGACGGCCTCGAGTCCCTCGAGCACCTGTATCTGCGACGCGTCGTACGTCTGTGTGGTATCCTGTTCCATAAGCGTTCCTTTCCCCTAGTCGATATCCGAAACGGTCAGCACCGCGGCGCTTTTCAGGTATGCGCGGCCGATCTCGTCCTTCCAGCGTTTTTCAAGCGTGCTGCTCGCGATATGCGAAGCCAGTATCCTTTCCCTGCCCCGCTCGCGCAGCACCACATAGGAATTCGGCTTTCCCGCGCACGGGACAAACCGCCGCTCGCGCTTCGCCCGGTCGAGGTACGCGCGCGTCGCCGGGCTCATGCCGCGCTCGTTGAGCACAAACAGAATCCGTTCGAGCGGAACGCTCACGTCCGCGCCGATATGCAGCAGCATGGCAGCCTTCCTTTCCCCGCGTATAAGCATCTGCGGTCCGCGTCGTTACATCTCCACCACGCGGCGGTCCGCCACATGGTACACCTGCATCTGCTCCACGCCGGCGGCCGCGACCTCCTCGAGGTGCGTGCAGGTCAGAAACGTCTGGCAGTCCTGCGCGGCGACCAGCAGCATCCTCTGGCGCGTGCGGTCGAGTTCGGAGAACACGTCGTCGAGCAGCAGCACCGGAGAATCCTCCTTCTCCACTCTGATGATCTCCAATTGCGCGAGTTTTAAGCTCAGAACGGTCGTCCGCTGCTGTCCCTGCGAGCCGTACACGCGCGCGTCCGTCCCGCTGAGGGTAAGGCGCACGTCGTCCCGGTGCGGACCCACGGACGTGCTGCCGCGGTAGACGTCCCGCTCCGCGCTTTCGCTGAGCGCGGCAAAGATCGCGCTCACCAGATCGGTGTGCCGCGCGGGCGGCACATTCGGTTCGTAGTCGACCGAGAGCGTTTCCGATCCGTCGGAAAGCGTTTCGTGCTGACTCGCCGCGATCGGCGCGAGCCGATCGATCAGCTCCGCGCGTGAAAGGATGATCGACGCGCCCAGCACGGAAAGCTGCTCGTCCCAGGGCGCAAGCGAATCCTCGCGCAGCCCATCCGCATCCTTGAGGAGGGCGTTGCGCTGCTTGAGCGCGGCATTGTATTGCTGAAGCGTGTAGTAATACGACGGCCTTAACTGCGAAATCGCCATATCGAGAAACCGCCGCCGCTCGCCCGGTCCGTCCTTGACGAGCGCGAGGTCCTCCGGCGCGAACATGACCACATTCAGGCACCCGAGCAGTTCGCCCGAGCGCGAAAGCGCCGTCCCGTCGATGAGCGTGCGCTTACGTTCGCCCTGCGTCAGCCTGCACTCGATGCGCCGCGGCCCGCCGCGCGTATCGACGTCCACGCCCACGCTCCCGGCCGCTTCTCCGCTCAGGATCATCTCCGCGTCGCGCACGGTCCGGTGGCTGCGCCCGAGGGAGCAGAGAAACAGCGCTTCGAGCACGTTCGTCTTCCCCGCGGCGTTCTCGCCCGTCAGCACGCAGAGACCCGCATCCGGGCGCAGGGAAAGCGACGGATAGTTTCTGAAATTGACAAGGCGAATGCCCGTAACCCGCATGCGTCAGCCGCCCAAACTTCCTCATTTAATCGATGTATTATATCATATCCGGAGCGTGTTGTATATATATTATAGAAAAGAGACGCTTTTTTCTGCAATTTGCCCGGTTTCGTCAGCACGAAACAGCGTCCTTCCGGCAGTGCGCGCCGCACGAAAAGAACGGGCGAATCAACGCCCGCTCAAAATCGTCAAAAAACAAAGTTTTTTGACGGGACAACCGCTCTTTGCCTCTCGCCCTTCAGACTCCCGGGCGGCAAAGAGCACAGGGAAGCCGCCCCATGGGGCGATCCGTTGCATCGGCAATGCCGACGCAGCCGGAAAGAATCGGTTTAGGGCTTCAGCCCTAAACAATTTCATAGTTGTTTAATAAGTTGGAGCGGGCGAATCAACGCCCGCTCCTTTCCGGAAGGGATGGTCGCGTCACTTGGCAACATAGGAGCCGCAGTTGGCCTCCTCGACACCGCCGCTGTGACAATCGCAAGCCGGTTTGACCTGAATGCTGTGCAGATTACAGGAATTGCCCTGACTGTTGAAGCGACAACTCGTCACTTCGCATCCGATGGTCTGATTTCCTTCTTTGCCGTCCATAACGTTCCTCCTCCGAAGTCGTTCCGCCCGGCTGCCGGCCGTTCGGGCGGGGGTACGAGCCGTTCCGTCATGATCGAAGCGGTTCGTGGCCGCCGGCTGCAACGCCGGCCGGTCTTTATGAGCACCGCCACGTCTGACGGTACCGTTATTTTGTTTCGTGCCGCATAGATTATGCTTGGATATGTTTAACACTTCAAAAAAGACGACCGCTTTGTTTTATATTTTCGGAAAAAGCAGTGCCGAGCGAAGCGAATGCTCCGCCCGGCGCAGAAGATCCAAACGTCCCGGGGATTGTGAAGGCTGAACCTCATTTGACCTGCGGACCGACCGTCAGGACAGCAGGTCGCCCTGATGCGCAACCAGCGTGGCGTCGATCACGCCGGGTACGCGAAGGAACTTGTCGACGAAATCCGTTTCGGACTCGCGCACCCTCAGTTCGATGGTCAGTTCGATGCCGTCGTGCTGAACGGTTTTGCTCTTGATATGCGCCTTGGGCAGTTGGCGGATCAGGCCCTTGATCTGCTGATTCGCGCGTTCGTCGAAGTGGAGGATCAGAAGGTACGGCATGGTGCCGCTGCTCTTGAAGGACGTGATGATCACCATCACCACGCCGATCACCAGCGCGCCGATGAGGCCCACGTCCACGAATCCCGCGCCGAGCGCCAGCCCTTCGCCGATCGCCCAGAACATGAACACCGTGTCGATCGGGTCCTTGATGGCCGTGCGGAAACGCACGATGGAGAGCGCACCGACCATGCCGAGGGAAAGCGTGAGGTTGGACGAAATCAGCATGATCACGAGCGCGGAGACCATCGTCAGAAGCACAAGGCTGAGGTTGAACGAGCGCGAGTATACGACGCCCGCGAACGTCTTTTTGTAGATGAAATACACAAACCCGCCGATGACCAGCGCGATCAGCAGCGTGAGGATCACCTGGATGGGATTGAGCGTGCTGGAAAACAGCTCCTTGATGTTGAATGTGGTCGCGAGCGAGTCCGAGTCCGCGAGCAGAATGGTGTTCATATGGTTCCTCCTTCACAAAACGTCAAAGCGTCCGGTCATGATCGTTTCCGCCGCGCGGGACGCCCATGCGCGGCTAGAATTCGTACTGCCGGCAGTAGACATACTTGCTCGCGGCGGTGTGCTGCGCCGCGCCGACCGTAAGAAGCTGCTGCACATACATCGGAAGGCTGTTGTCGAACTTGACCTCGAGTATCATGCAGTTTTTCAGGTCCCAGACGGGATAGGTCGGCAGATGCGGATCGAACAGGTCCGTAAAGCGCATCGCCGTGCGCACGTTTTTATCAAACGTGACGCGCACTTCCTCGCAGGGAAATACGTACGGTTCTCGCGTATAATCCACAATCACCTTCGGACGGATGTAGCTGGACTTGAAGATGCCGTAGATCTGCGCGGCGAACGGCTCCGGCCTCCGCTTCAGACACTCGAGATCGCCGCGCACGATCGCCTCGCACTCCGCGCGGCTGATGGAAAGGCTGTCCTTCTTGATATACTGTCCTTCCTTATGCTTGCGCTCGAGCTTGATCGCGCTGTCGGAAAAATTATAGATGCGGATGCGGTATTTGTCGCGCGAATCGACGCCGTCCGTTTTATCGGCCACGGCCGTATCGAACGGATCGTCGAAATAGAGGCTGCGGATGAAGTATTCCCCGCCGGCGAGCGAGGCGTAGTAGTCCTGCTTGAGGCACGCCTTCAGGCGCGCCGAAAGAAGACGGTATTCGCCCTCGTTGATGATGTATTTCAGTTCGTGCCGGTACGGCTTGCCGGCTGCCCGCGCTCTGCTCGCCATATCCTCAGCTTTCCAGCGAAGAGACCCGCCCGAAGATGCGCATCATCTCCGAGTCGCTCAGGCTGAAGTAATCCTGCACGTATTTGAGGCAGTACTCCTGATAATTCTGGGCGTATCCACGGATATTATCACAGTGCTGCTGCCATGTTTTATAATTGATTCCGTCCCAAATGTCAACATCATACGTCATTTCTTCCGCGATGTTGTTCTGGCATTCGTCCACGCGCGCGAGGATCTTCTCCGGCGTGTAGACCTCGTTGAGCATGAGCGCGACCTTTTCGAGGAAGAGCTCCTCGAACTGCGCGTTTTCCAGCAGCGCGCGGATCAGCTTGGTCGAGGTCGACTTCCCCGCGCCGTTGCCGTCCGCGTCCAGGTATTTGGTGAAGAAGTCGCGCCGGTAACCGGAGGAATACTGCGCCTCCTTCTTGGAATCGTTGTAGTTCATCGCCCAGCAGAAATCGTAGAACAGCCAGCGCCACTTGTTGTCGGTCTCGGTCGAACGCCAGTACTTGATGTTGCCCGTGTCCGTGTTGCCGACGATGATCTCCGCGGCGGTATACGCGGCGAAATTCTCCACGTCCATGAGCGAGCAGATGTAGTCGTAATTGGAGTCTGCGCTCAGATCATGGGTGTCCGCCCACTCGACCATATCGGTATAGTCCTCCCAGCCGTTGCCGGCGATCACGCATTTCTCATTTCCGTTCCCGACGAGGATGTCGATCGAATCGGGGTCCGAAATATCGTAGTGGGACGCGACGAAGTACTTGGTGATCTTCTCGCAGAGGTTGTACACGCCCCAGTACTGGCCGTTGATGAGGACGACGACCGCCTCGTGCGCCTGCACGTAGATATCCTGATCCGCCGACAGGCCGAGATCCCCGTCCTCCAGAAGCGACGTGATCACATAGTCGCGCATCCTGCTGTAGAGCGCGTCCTGCCCGCTTGCGCGAAGGATAAGCGAATGATATTCCGTAATGTCGCGGTTGTCAAAGATCTGATAGGAAAATACCGAATCGCCGTATCCACCGCGCGCGACGAGCGCGAGCCCCTTCTGCTGCTGATTGCGCGAATAGGCGCCGAAGATACGGACGATCGCGTCCGCGTCGTAGAGGTACGAGCCGTTTTCGTCGATAAAATCAATGTGCACATCCCGCTCCCAGTTGCGCGACAGCGGATCGGGGTGCGAAATCGGCTGCGCGCAGAAGTTGGCGAGATTCCAGTTTGAACCGTTCATGCCGGCATCCATGGTGATGTCCGTGGCGCTCTGGCCGGACACCGCGGCATAGTCGTTGCCGACCACGTAGATGCCCGTTTCGCCGTCCCAGAAATTGTCCGGATCGGTGATCAGGCTGACCACCGGCAGCGTGAAGCGGTGGTTCTCAATCGTGCTTTCGCCCGTGTAGATCACGTAGGTCGCGGAGACCGTGTCGCTGCCGTACAGACCGGACTGAAACGCGCGCGCGCGCAGCGGCGTGGTCTTTGAAATCGTGATCGCGCCGGTATACTGCGCGGACGATTCGGTCGGCGTAGAGCCGTCGGTCGTGTACGTGACCGTGCAGCCCTCCGGCACCTCGATCGTAACGCTCTGCGCGCTGTCGTAGCAGCCGCTTGCAAGCGACAGCGTCGGCTCCTCGGCGTACCCGGCCGTGCCGGAGGCGTTCGCCTCGTTCGGCGTCGGCTCTGTGTAAAAGAGCAGTTCGGAGCCCGTCCTGCCGTAGCTTACGTCCGCGTGCGCCTTTGGCACGAGCAGCTTGTCGACGATTTCGCCGTCGGGAGAGAAGAGCAGCACGACGTCCCCGTCGGCGGAGAGTTTAAAGTTTGTCTCGAGATCATTTTTTTTTTGCGCGTCGGTGATATCCCTGCCGGACGCCAGTATAGTCAGGTATTCGCCTGCCTCGATGGTCACGTCCGGAAACGTCCACTTCGCGGGATTCTTCGCGTTGTTGGAAAGCGCGTATCCCGCGAGCGATATCGGCTCGGACGTTCGGTTATGGATCTCGATCCAGTCGTAATAGTTCCCGTCCGGCTGCTTGAGGGTGGAGTAGTTCGCGTTGAGCACCTCGGAGATCACAAGATCGCCCGTGCCGTAGGAAAGCGTGGCGATAAACGCCTGCAGGCCCGCGTTGTTGTTCGTGTATCCGGGCGTCGGCTGCGCGGTTTCCACAAAGTCGCCCGTGCCGTCCGGAGAGCGGGCGAAGCTCATGTCCGTCTCCGCGCGCGTATAGTCGTACTCGTCGAGGATATGCCCGGCAGGCGTGGAGAATACAACGCTCTCCTCATAGGCCGCCAGCCCGAACGGCGCCTCGATCTCGGTCGAGCCGTCCGGCGTTTCGCGGCCCGTGCAGTAAATCAGCAGCACGCCGTAGGCGGGGATGCTCGTCCCCTCCGGCAGCGTATACTTCAGCGGCGCGGCCTCGGAGTCGGAAATGCCGTAGCCGGAAAGATCGACGTCCTGACCCGTGGTGTTGTACAGTTCGATCCAGTCGCAGTAGGAGCCGTCCGGCCCGACGATCGTGGAGGCGTTGCTCGGCATGAATTCGTTGATAAAAACCCCGACCGACTCGTCCGCGTCGGCCGAAAGCGCGGCAAGATACGCCGCGACGCCCTCGTCCGTGTTCGGGTAACCCGGGCTGGGGAACATCTCCGTCCATACGGATTCGTCGTCCGCGCTGCGCCCGAGCGACGACCCGCTCGACACGGGCGTGAGCGCGACGCTGTCCACCACCTTGCCGGAAACCGTGGAGAGGATCACCTCGTCCGATGCGGAGAGCTTGAAGCCCGCGTGCATCTCGCCGCGGGTGACGTCCCCGCTGCAGAACACGACCAGATACCCGTCCGGCTCGATGATCGATCCGCTCGGGAACGTCCACTTCGCCGCGGATACCAGATCGTCCGAAAGTCCGTAGCCGGAGATATCGATTTCACTATCGGTGCGGTTGTGGATTTCGACCCAGTCGGGGAAGGCGCCCGTTTCGTCCGGAACCGCGCCCTTGTTGCTGGTCATGACCTCGTTGATCTCAACCTGCACGTCCGTATCGCCCGTCAGACTGATCCCGCCTTTTTTCAGATAAAGAATGAGCCCAACGATGCACGCAAGCAGCAGCACGAAAATCATGAATCTGCGCGCGCCCGATGCTCTCCTTCTTCTTCTTGCCATGCGTTCCGTGCTCCTTCCGCAAACCGTCCCCGCGCCGATTCGCAACGTTCAGTTTACCATACGGCCGCCGAACTGCCAACGAAAGCCCGCGATTATTCACAAAATCTACGAAATATTATGGCAGCCACACCGGGCGCTCCGGTGGACGTACGGCCCGCCGCTCCCGGCGCGGTTGCTCTCCGACAAATATCGCCTCGCGTCCCGCAGGATCATTGATCTGACGGCGATGCCCGCGAGCGCCAGCCCGACGATGCCGGGGAGCAGTATGCTGCTCTCCGTTACGTCTCCCCCTTCCGGAGTCTGTCCCGCCGCTCGTGGTTTTCCCTGATCTTCGCCTCCTGGCCCTGATCGGACGGCTCGTAGTACCGCTTCCCCTTCAGTGACGGCGGCATGTATTCCTGCTGCACCCAGTGTCCGGGGTAATTGTGCGGATACCGGTATCCCGCACCGTGCCCGAGCCTGGCCGCGCCGGCAAACGAGGTGTCCCTTAAATGCATCGGCACGGGTTCGTCCCTGCTCTTTTCCGCGTCCGCCATCGCACCGTCCACCGCCTTGACGACGCTGTTCGACTTGGGCGATTCGCAGAGAAAGACGATCGCCTGCGTCAGCGACAGCCGGGCCTCCGGCAGGCCGACATGCTCGAGCGCCTCCGCGGCGGCGACGGCCTGCACCATCGCCTGCGGATTGGCCAGCCCGATGTCTTCGGACGCGTGCGCGATGAGCCGCCGCGCGATGATGCGCGGATCGACCCCCGCGTAGAGCAGACGCGCAAACCATGCCAGCGCCGCGTCGGAATCGCCGCCGCGCAGGCTCTTGCAGAACGCCGAGAGCATGTCGTAAAAAAGCTGTTCGTCGCACTGGATCACCTTTCGCTGGCTCGATTCCGCGGCGATCTCGCGCGTGATGCGGATTGCGCCCGCTTCGTCCGGCGGCGTGGTCATCACCGCAAGCTCGAGCGCGTTGAGCGCATTGCGGCAGTCGCCGTTGGCAATGGCGGAAAACGTCTGCAGCGCGTCCTCCTCCAGAACGATATTCCGCTTGCCGAAGCCGCGCTCCTCGTCGGCGATCGCGTTCTGTACCACACGCTCGACGTCCTCGCTGCTCAGCGGGTAAAACTGAAACAGGCGGCAGCGGGAAACGATCGCGCTCGTCATGGCGATCATGGGGTTCTCCGTCGTGGAGCCGATGAAACGGATGGTGCCCTTCTCCAGCGCCGGCAGCAGCGAGTCCGACTGCGCCTTGCTCCAGCGGTGGCACTCGTCCAGCAGCAGATACGTCGGCTGACGGTAGAGCTGGAGGCGGCTTTCCGCCTCGTTCACGATCGCGCGCAGCTCCTTCACGCCCGCCGTCACGGCGTTGAGGCGCACGAACGCGCCGCCCGTCGCGTTTGCGACGATCGCAGCCAGCGTGGTCTTTCCCGTTCCGGGCGGGCCGAAAAAGATCGACGACTGCAGCCGGTCGGTCAGGATCGCCCGCCGGAGCAGCTTCCCCTCGCCGACGATGTGCTCCTGCCCGACGAACTCGTCGAGCGTCCTCGGCCGCATCCGGTCCGCCAGCGGCGCGCTCTCCTCCAGATTTTTTGTCAGCAGATGCTCCATATTTCCGTTTCCCGTTTCCTTCGGCGCCCTCATCCGGCCGCCGGCTCGCAGATGACGATGGCGTCGTATTCCGGTCTGCCGCCCTTATAGGGTTCGCCGATCGGCCCGTTCTGCGCCAGCAGCATGCTCGAACGCCCGCCGTCGAGGTTGTACGCGCTTGTAAAGCCCAGCGTTTCGCAGAGCTGTGAAAGCTCCGTCATGGTCAGGCCGCTCGACTCACTGGACCGGCCGTCCACAACGAGGAACGCGTAATGCCCCGGCTCGTAGTAGCCGATCACCGAACGAGGGTTTCTTGCCTGCACGGCGCTGCGGAACTTCGTTTTCGCGTTCCCCGATTCGTCCAGCAGAGCGGGCCCGAATACCCAGGTCTGATACGCGTCCAGCGTGGCGAGCGTTTCCTTTGTGAGCGTGCGGTATTGAAACGTCAACAGCTCGCCGCTTTTGCAAAGCACGCCGATATCCCAGTCCCGCGTAACGCGGTCGGCATAGAAAACCCCGTTGCGGACGACGGGTCCGTAGACATGCTTCGCGTAGTAGTCCCCGTTCATGGCAAGGATGGCGCCGTCACAGCGCGCGAACAGCGCCTCCATCGTTTCGGTTCCGCCGCAGAATTCGCCGTCGGAAAACACGTTGGTTATGCTCGTGATGTCCTGCACATAAATATCCGCGAGGCTGTAGTTGCTCTCGAATTCCCGCCCGGCGGAGATCGTGATGGACACGTTCTCGCTTTTATAGTTCCCGCTTCCGTCGTTTCGTACGCCGTTGTAGCAGAACCGGTCGAAGAGTCGCTCGTCGCACAGACCGCTCGAAATGCGCTCGATGAATCCGGCGGCGTCCGAAACGCCGCCGGAGGCGATCCAGAGCACCGCGCGCGCGTCGGTCCCGCTGACGAGACCGTTCTGCGTCAGATCGCAGTCCGGCCGCGCGCCCGATTCGGGATAGCCGCCGCCGGCCGCGCGCAGTATGACCGCCGCATCCGCGGCGGTCACCCATCCGTCGCCGTTGACGTCGCCAAGCGGCATATCGCCGCCCATCGCATACGAGAACGCGACGGTCAGACAGACGGCCGTCAGCGCAATCGCTCCTAACAGAATCGTTCGTTTTCTTCTCATTCGCCGCCGTTTGTTCCCACGGGTTCGCACAGGTAGACGATATCGCTGACCGTGCGCCCGCCGTTCTTCACCGTATTGATCACCTGCGTCTGCGTCGTCATCACGGAGGAATTTCCGCCGAAGAGGCAGTACGCCGCCTTGCATCCGAGCGACGCAAGCAACTCGGCCAGATCGTCGAGCGTGGCGCCCGTCGACGCCGGGTTCTGCGTTCCGTCCACGGTGACGAAACAGTAATGCCCCGGCTCATAATAACCGATCACCGTGCGCGCGCTGTGGGAGTTGAGCGAACGCGCGCAGTGAAACGCCTCCAGCGGCTCGCCCGTGTCGTCGAGAAGGCGGGGGCCGCCCGTCCAGGTCTGGTACACGTCGTTTTCCTGCAGCGTTTCGAGCGATACGCTTCCCGCGTCGTAGGTAACGAGACTGCCGTCGCGGTACAGCACACAGAGGTCATAATCCGGATCGACGGATTCGCGGTACCACACGCCGTTTCGCACCAGCGGCCCGAGCTTCCGGTTGGAATACCCGTCGCCGTTGATCGCAAGAATCGCGCCGTTGTCCGCGGCGATCTTCTGCGTCTCCTCCCGCCCGGCAAGGTACGCGCCGCCGCCGAACGCCGTATGCATGCTCTCGATGGACTGCACATAGATATCCGCCAGATCGTAGACAAACTCCCCCTGTGTATGCTGCGAAACGGAAACGCTCACGCGGTCGCTCCGGTATCCGTTGTTTTTCAGAATGATGCCGAGGTACGAGAACTGTTCGAGATGCTTCTCGCCAAGCAGGCTGTCCGGCGAGAGCACGGACAGGTCGGAAAACGAGTTCAGCCTGCCCGTGACCAAAAGAAGGATCGCTGTCGCATCCGCGCCGCCGACCTCCATGTTGCCCGTCACATCCGCCATCGCCGATTCCGCCGCGTTCAGCGTCTCCGTCCCGCACGCCGCGCGCAGGGTTTTCGCCGCGTCCCCCGCGGTGACGGCACCGTCGCCGTTGAGATCGCCGGCCTGGACCGTCTCCGCGCGCGCAACGCCGCTTCCCGCGCACAGAAGCGCAAGGAGGACCGCCAGCGCAGGGAGCAACCGTTTCATTTCGACACCTTCTCCGAAAAATCCGTACATCTCAACAATTTATATGATATCATATTTTTTTCTCCTGTGGTAGAATAATCCTGCCTCAAAGAGAGTTCTGTTTCCCGTACGAAAAAGAATGAAAGCAACCGGAAAGGCGGAATCGGACATGCGGATCGGGCAGTTCAGCGACACGTTCCTTCCGATTGTCGACGGCGTGGGACGCGTGGTATACAACTACGCTTCCGCCCTCGCCCGGCAAGGGCAGGAATGCTACGTCGTCGCGCCGATGGCCGATACGGGGTACCGGGGCGGATATCCCTTTGAGCTGATCGATTTCATCAGCATGGAGGTGCCGCGGCAGCGTCAGTACAGCACCGGCATCCCGCAGCTGGACACGCATTACGACGCGCGCATGCGCTGCGTCGAACTCGACGTCATTCACGCGCACTCCCCGTTCGTATCCGGCCTCGAAGCGCAGCGGCTCGGCCGCAGGCGGAACATCCCGGTGATCGGCATGTTCCATTCGCGCTACTACGACGATTTCTACAAGCTCACGCGGACGGAGATGCTCGCGAACATCGCCGTCGCGACCATCGTAAACTTCTACGGGCGCTGCGACGAGGTATGGACGGTCAGCCAGAGCTCGGCGGATACGCTGCACGACTACGGTTTTTCCGGCGATATCGTCATCATGCCCAACGGTACGCCGGACGTTCTGCCGGACGCGGGGCGAAAGGCCGACGCGAAGGCATACTTCCATCTGCCCGATCCGCCGATTCTTCTCTACTGCGGGCAGATCAACTGGAAGAAGAACATCCTGCGCATTCTGGAAGGCTGCGCGCTGCTTCGGCAGTCCGGAACGCCGTTTTCGCTCATCCTTGCCGGGCAGGGCCCCGACGCGCGCGCCATCGAGCGGAAGGCGGAGGAGCTGGGCCTTGCCGGCTGCACGTACTTTACGGGACATATTACCGATGAAAAGCTGCTCTACGGCCTGTACGAAAACGCCAGCCTGTTCGTGTTCCCCTCGCTGTACGACACCTCCGGTATGGTGGTGCGCGAAGCGGCCGCGATGGAAATCCCGAGCGTCGTCGTACGCGGAAGCGCCGCCGCGGAGCCGATTCTGGATGGCCAAAACGGGTTCCTCTGCGACGACACGGCCGAAAGCCTCTGCACCGTGCTTCAGAAGGCGCTCTCCGAGCCAGAAGTCACGCGGCGCATCGGCGCGGAAGCGCGCAAAACGATCCATCTCTCCTGGGATTCCATTGCAGAACGCGCGGTGGGCCGCTATGCGCAGCTGATCGAGCGAATGAAACGCGGAGCATAACCGTCTCCGCGTCAGCTTGCCGAGAAGGGGGTGCGTCCGGAACGGATGCGGTAAGGCCGCCCTGTGGGGCGGCCTCTGACAATCCTGAAAATATTTGCCGATTTCTTCGGCCGCGGCCGTTCACCGCCCGTGTGCGTGTCATTCCGTTAAAAAATCGGTCAGATCTTCTCCATGCTCCGGTTGTCGCCAAGCACATAGATGGAATCGTCGGCATGGAACGGCTCATTCGGGTCGATATTGACCGTAACGTGCCCGTTCCGCCGGATCGCGATGACCGAAAGACCGTATTTGTTGCGCACGTCGATCTGCGCGAGCGAACGGCCGATCCATTCGCGCGGAATCTCGATCTCGTTGATACTGTACTCCTCGGAGAGGTCCAGCGAATCCAGCACACCCTCCTCCACAAGCGAGCGCGCAAGCCGGATGCCGCCGTCGTGCTCCGGCTGCACCACGCGGTCCGCGCCGGTCTTGATCAGCAGCTTCTGATGCAGATCGTCCTGCGCTTTGGCGACGATCTTCTTGGCCCCCATCTCGCGGCAGAGCACCGTCGCAAGAACGGACGCGCGGATATCGTCCCCGATGCAGATGACCACGCAGTCGAAATTGCGAACGCCGAGCTGCGATACCGCGCGTTCGTCGGTCATGTCCGCCTGAACCGCGTGCGTCACGCTGTCCTTGATCGCGCTCACGCGGTCGGCGCGTTTGTCTACGGCGAGCACCTCGTGGCCGAGCGTGGTCAGCATACGCCCCGTGCTCATTCCAAACCGACCCAGACCGATGATGACAAAGCTCTTGCTCATCGAAACCCTCTCCTTACAGAATAATCGGTCTCTATGGACCGTCCCCGCGTCCGTTCCTACGGCGGCGCACTCAGCCGATGAGGATCTCCTCGCTCGGATAGTGCAGCACCGTTTCCTTCGCGCCGCCCTCCACGAGCGACATCGCCACGGTCAGCAACCCGACGCGCCCGGCGAACATCATGCACACCAGCACCAGCCGCGAAGCCGTCGAGAGCACCTTCGTGACGCCCGTGGAAACGCCCACGGTGCAGAACGCGCTCGTCGCTTCAAACAGCTGGTTCCAGATTCCGTATGCGCCGGCCACGCCGCCCTCCTCGATCACCGAAACGACGATGGTCATCCCCATGACGAACGCCAGCCCGATGAAGAAGATCGTCAGCGCGCGGCGCACCTGCTCGAGCGGAATCGTACGGCCGAACACGACCGTATCGAACCGCCCGCGGATATAGGCGCGCACCGCGAGCGCCAGCGTAAGCACCGTCGTGATCTTCAGTCCGCCCGCCGTGCCGGCCGGAGCGCCGCCGATGAGCATCAGCAGCACGCTCACGCCCTTGCTCGCATCCCGCATCGCATACTGGTTGATCGTATTGAACCCGGCCGTGCGGAGCGTGATCGACTGAAACGTGGCGTTGAGCAGCTTTTCAAAGAACGGCATGCCCCCGAGCGTTTCCGGGTTGTCGTACTCGATGAGCATAAAGCAGAGCGCGCCGGACACGATGAGCCCGAGCGTGCCGACCAGCACGAGCTTCGTGTGCAGCCGGAAACGGCGGAACCGCCGCTCGCGCCGGATGTTGATCAGCACCGAAAAGCCGAGGCCGCCCGAAACGATCAGCGCCATGATCACGAACAGCGTGTACGGATCGGCGGCGTAGCCCGTAAAGGAGCGATATCCGCCGATCAGGTCGAACCCGGCGTTGCAGAACGCCGAAATGCTGTGAAAAAGCGAGTACCACAGCCCCCGCAGGAGCCCATACGTCGGAATGAACCGGAAGGAAAGCAGCACCATGCCCGTCAGTTCGAACACCGCCGTCACGAGCAGCGCCCCACGGCTGAGCCGCACGATCCCCTGCAGACGGTTTTCGCCGAGTCCTTCCGCCATGGTCATCCGATCGTGCAGCGAAATCCGGCGGCCCATCAGCGAAAACAGGATTGTCGCCATGGTCATAAAGCCCAGCCCGCCGAGCTGGATGAGCATCAGGATTACGATCTGCCCGAACAGCGAGAAATACGTGCCGGTGTCCACGACGACAAGCCCCGTCACGCAGGACGCGCTCGTTGCGGTGAACAGCGCGCTCACAAACGGCAGCGTTTCGCCGCTTTTGCTCGAGATCGGCAGCATCAAAAGCAGCGTGCCCACCAGAATGATACAGATAAACCCCAGCGGCAATACGCGTATCGGCGATATTCCCCGGCGAATCCTTTGCATTCGGCTCTCTCCCGAAAACGGCGCGGACAGCGATCGTTCCCTCCCGCCTGCGCGGCCGCCTTCCCGTTTCTATGATACTGCAATAGTATAATCGTTTTTACGCCCGTTTGCAAAGGGGGTCTGTTCCGACGTTTTCCCCGGGCGGGCCGAGACTGTGAACCGGCCGGATCCACCGCATGCTCAGATAGAACGGGATCGTGATGGACAGCTTGCACACGTCGTCCACGATCAGCATCAGCACGTAGGTCGTCAGGAACGGCAGCTTCCAGACCAGGCCGCAGAGGATCACCGTGGGCAGAACCACGAGGTACTGAACGAGCGCGTCGTTGATCAGCCCGAAGCGCGTCTCCCCGCCCGCGCGGAAGATCCCGACCACCGTGAGATATGGGACGTTTCGGATGCTTACGTCCACGGCGAAGATCAACAGCAGCGTACGCGCCGTATGAACCGCCGTGTCCGAAATATCGAAAAGCGATACCATCGGGGAACGCAGCAGCGCCACGAGAAGCCCCAATGTCACGCCGAGAATCGGTTCAAAGAGCAGAAAGCGCCTTGCATACGCCTTCCCCTCCTCGACGCGCCCCGCGCCGATCGACTTTCCGACGAGGATGTTGCAGGCGTTGCAGATGCCGATGAAGAATACGAATACGATGTTCTCGATCGTCCGCTCGACCGTGAGCGCGGCGTAGTTGTCCGTTCCCATCCGCCCGAACACCATGTTGATCCCCACGATCGAAAGGCTCCAGGCCAGTTCGTTGAGCAGCACGGGCAGCGCGCGCGGCCAGAATTCCCTTAAAAATCCGCGCACGGCGAACACCTTCCGAAGCGGCGAAATCAGGATGTTCCGCTTCGGAACCGAAAGCAGGATCATCAGCAGCGGATTGAGCAGCGACGAGATCGCCGTCGCCAGCCCCGCGCCCGCCACGCCCATCGCCGGCAGGCCGAACACGCCGAAGATGAACACGTAGTTGAGCGCGGCGTTCAGCGCGGCGCAGACGCCGCTGGTCACCATCGGGATTCGCACCTGCTCGACGCAGCGAAGCAGCGTCGAAATTGCCATGTTGAGCGCAAGCGACACATACGAAATGCAGGCGAACCGGAGATACCGCACGCCTTCCGAAATCAGCGCGGCGTCGTCTGTAAACAGGCGCATCACCGTCCCGGGAAACGCGCCCACGCCGACGGTAAATAAAAGACCCGTCGGAACGATGAACAGCAGCATCGCGCCGTAGGCGCGCAGGATCCCGTCCCGGTTGCCCGCCCCGTGATACTGCGCCAGGAACACGGCCCCGCCGCTCGCCGCGCCGAACGAGATCAGCTCCACGAGAAACGACGCGTACCCCGCGAGACCCACCGCCGCGATGGAAACGTCGCCGAGCCGGCCGATCATGAGCGTATCCACCAGACGGAACGACGTCATCAACAGGTTCTGCAGGGCGATCGGAAGCGCGAGCGGCAGCGCCGCGCGCCAGAACGCGCGGCCGAACAGTTCTCCGGTCCGTTCCTTCACCCTAGTGTCCCCCCGACGGAACCCCGCGCGCGCCGTATGATCCGCGCGGACAGCGTTCGAATGGCTCACAGTATATCAGCAGCCGCTTTCCGGTACAAGAAAAAAAGCCGGGGCCGACAGACGGCTCAGGCACAGGCGATCAAAAAAGTTCTTCTGCAGGGGTTTTGCCCCTGCACCCCACCCAAGGGACACGTCCCTTGGGAATTCCTGTCCCCGCAAGCGCCCTGTTTCAGGGCGCTTGCGAAAATGGGTTCTTAGGGCCGTTACGGCCTTAAGCGGTGGTTTGGAGGCGGAGCCTCCAAGACCCCTCTTTATCGACAACCTGCGCCGAAGCCGCCAAGCGGCTCCGGCAGAAAATATCCGGCAGGTCAGTTCGTCTTTTGCTCGATCCGCACGCGCTTTTCGCTCCGCCGTTTTCTGATCGCTTCGCACAGCCGTTCCTCCGCGCCGCGCCCGAACGAAAGGATGCCGTACGCCGCCAGCGGGCAGAAGAAAGGCAGATATTCCAGCACATACTGAGACTTCGCCTCAAAGAGCAGGTGAAACAGCACCCCGCCGAGGATGATCAGCGGCAGGAGCAGCTGTTCGTCGGCGCGGCGGCGCAGCAGCGCGAACGCGCAGAGCGCAAACCCGGCGTAGAGCACCATGACCGCCTTCTTCATTGCAAACCGAAACGCCGCGTCGAACCCGTCGCCGTAGACCCACTGCGCCAGCGCCCCCGGTTCGGCGTACGACTTCACCGATTTTGTAATCCAGATGCAGGTGAACGTCGGCTCGTCCCACATGGAGGTCAGCTTCTCAAGCAGGTATTCCCCCGCCGCCTTCGGGTCCGCCGCGAGTTCCGCCACCCCCGCGCGGATATCCGCCTCCGCCCGCGCGTCGATCGCATCGACGTCCTCGCCGTAGGTGCTCTCCATCTCCTCCTGATACGCCTGCACGTGCCAGCCGGTGGACTTCCAGCCGTCCTGCAGACTCATCGCCATCCAGTAGCTTTTCGGGTATCCACTCCCGAACGAGGTGCCGATCTTCGCTTCATACGCGGTCTGCGCCAGCTTCGGAAACGGAAGCGCCGCAAGCACGAGCGCGGCGGCCAGCAGAACGGGCGCAAGTCTGCGCCGGCGGATCGCGTGCACCAGAAGAACAATCGACAGCGCGATGATCACGATCCAGCTGTTCGAGCGGACATACGCCGCCGCCGCCATGAACACGACCGCGGGAATCATGTTTCGCATTTTCCCGGTCTGCAGGTACCGGACGACGAAATATCCCGTCCAGGAGCACAGCGCGAACGCGGGGACCAACCCGTAGACGAACGTGCAGGAGAACACCGGCTGCACGCAGGCAAGCAGAAGCAGGATGGTCACAAACGTCACCCGTTCGTCCCGGAACAAACGGTCCGTGATCAGAAGAATCGCCGCATAGGAGGACATCAGCAGGAAAACGTTGATCAGGCGCGCCACGCCGAGCGCGCCGGTCGCGCCGAACAGCGCGGTCAGCAGCTCCAGGCAGGAAAGCAGTCCGCACTGATACGGAAACCGCACGAGATAGTAGTGCAGATAGGCGCCCTTTGTCGCCAGTTCCGTATAATCGCCGGCAAGCAGCTTTTCCGCGATCTGGATCAGCACATCGCCATCCGATTCCGCGTGCGCGTTGACGGACGCGGCCCATGCAACGCCGAACGCACCAAGAACGACGAGCGCGGCGGCGGCGAAGATGCGGTTGAACCGCTTTGTGACGCGGATTTTTCCGAGGAGAGCAAGCGCCGCGATTCCAGCCGCGACGATCAATAGATTCGTCCCTTCGTTCTCTTCAAAAAGATTCACCTGCAAAAGGCTGTATTGGTCCGGCCCGATCCGCGCCGAAACGAACAGGCTCGTAACCGCGAGCGCCAGCGCGGCAAGCAGCACGAAAACCATCGCCAGCGTGCCGAGAACATCGGCAAAGCGGCCGCACTTCCCGTTTTGTTCCAAGCGCTCCGCCTCCTTCATTGACGCGCCGCCTTCCCGCGCCTCAGCATCCCCAGCGCCCGTTCCCGCAGACCGTTTCCGAACAGCAGAATCCCGTACGCCGCGAGAGGACAGAACAGCGGGGCATAGCTGAGCGCGTACTTCGCGTTCGCCTCAAACAGCAGATGAAACAGGATTCCGCCCAGAATCGCGATCGGGTAGATCAGTTGCTCCGTTTTCCGCCGGCGAAGCAGCACGCACGCCGAAAGCAGAAAGCCGGTATAGAGCAATTGTACGGAATAATTCGTCGCTTTTTCATATAAAACACCCGGCCAGCGTCCATCGGACATGCTCGTTACGATCTTCGGCCGCTCGCCGTAGGATTCGCACACGCAGCTCGCCCAGACCGACTCGAACGTCGGCTCGTTCCACTGCGAGGCGAACTTCTCCTGATAGAACCAGTACGTATACGCCGGATCGGAGCGAAACAGCTTCAGGCTCGCTTCGATATCCTCTATATTCCGTTCCCGGCAGGCGTCGACGTCCATGCCGTACGTATAATACATCTCCTTGGAATAACCGTTGTACCATCCGCAGGCCATCCAGCTCTCCTGCATGCCCATCGCCATCCAGCTTGCCATCGGATACCCCGCGCCGAAGGAAACGCCGATGCGCGACTCGTACGACGCCTGCGCAAGTTTCGGAAGCGGCACGCAAGCAAGCAGCACCGCCGCGGCCGCAAGAACGGGCGTCCAGCCGCGCGCGCGGATCGCATGCAGCACCAGCGTAGCCGCGATCGCCGCGGCGAAAATCCACGCGTTCGGCTTCATGTAAACGGCCAGCGCGCACAGCAGCGCGGCCCAGAGGATCTCGCGCTTTCTCCCCGTCTGGAGGAACCGCACGGCGAACAAAATCCCCCACATCGAACACGCCAGCGCCGGAATCAGGCCATACAGCAGCGAGCAGGCCAGCAGCGGCTGGACGCAGGCGCAGAGAAACAGCAGCGTCAGCAGCGTGACGCGGTTGTCCCCGAACAGCCGGCGCGTCGTAAGCAGAATCGCCGCGTACCCGGAAATCAGCATCAGCACGTTGAGCACCGGCCCGACGATCAGCGTCCCGCGCTCGCCGAATACGCGCACCAGCAGTTCCAGATAGGAGAGAAACCCGAACTGGAACGGAAACCGCACGAAGTAGAAAAACTCGTAGCTTCCCGTGTCCTGCAAAGCGGAAAAATCCCCATTTACAATCGCGCACGCGCTCTCGTAGAGCACCCCCTGGTCGGACATCGGGACCGCCTTGGCCAGCACGACCCACGCGGCGCCCGCCGCCGCGAGCAGCATCAGGCAAACCGCCGACGCCCATCGCACGAACCGGTCGGGAACGCGCACATACCACACCAGCCGCAAAAGGACGATCGCCGCAAACGTAACGGCCAGATTGAACCACAGCGAATCCCGCTGCGAAAGGATATGCTGCGCCGAATAGTTGAGTGGATCGATGTAATTCGTCGTCGTCAGACTGACCGTACACAGCGCGAGCGCGGCGAGCAGCACGAGCGCCATGGCGATGGTTTCAAGCGTACCCGCCGTTCGATGCGCGCAGCGCTCCCGCAGTAAATCCCGATCGGCCGCGCTTCGTCTCATTTCGCCAGGAATCCTCCCGTTTCTATTAAACGCAACCAGTATATACCATTTTATTTCCCGCAACAAGCGACGCCGGCGGCGCAGAGCGCGGAGCAAAACCGCCCGCCGCAAGTGCGGCGGGCGGTTTTGCTTGTCGATAAAGGGGGACCGTTGGAGGCTCCGCCCCTGACTGGTGCCTGAGGGCGGAGCCATCAGCGCGGCTTTTTCAGAGGCGCTGTCCCTGAATCCCCGCCAAAGGGATGGGGTCATCCCTTTGGAATCCCTTTCTTTAACAAATATCCCGCGGGGCCCAGGGGCTGCCCGGTCCCTGGCGGGTGTCTGAGGGCGGAGCCCTCGGCGCGGCTTCTTTTCAGGGGCGTTACCCATGCAAAGTATACACGGAACAAACCGGGAACGTCGGTTTCCGTCTTTGTTTTTCTACTTCCTCGCGCGGCCCCTGTTGCGGCGTTTGGAGCCGATGGTGCCCGGTTTGGGTTTCGCCGCGCGTTCGAGCGCCTCTTCGCCGGAGAGTCTTCGGATTTCGTCGCGGAGTTTGGCCGCGCGCTCGAATTCGAGTTCGCGGGCCGCGGCGCGCATCTCCTCGGTGAGCAGCCGAACGCGCTCCGCTTTTTCCTCGGCGGAATACGATTCGCCCACGTCCTCGACCTTTGTCGTAATGGCGAGCGTTGCGCGCACCGTCTTTTTCACGCTTCGGGGCGTTACGCCGTTGGCTTCGTTGAACGCGGTCTGGATGCGCCGCCTGCGCTCGGTTTCGTCGATGGCCGTGCGCATGGAGGGCGTAATCTCGTCCGCGTAGAGGATCACCTTGCCCTCTACGTTCCGCGCCGCGCGGCCGATCGTCTGCACCAGACTGGTCGCGGAGCGCAGGAAACCCTCCTTATCGGCGTCAAGAATCGCAACCAGCCCCACTTCCGGCAGATCCAGCCCCTCGCGCAGCAGGTTGATCCCCACCAGCACGTCGAAATCGCCGAGCCGCAGATCGCGGATGATCTCCATGCGCGACATGGTATCGATGTCCGCGTGCATATAGCGCACCCGTACGCCCATGCCGTCGAGGTACTCCGTCAGGTCCTCGGCCATACGCTTGGTCAGCGTGGTCACAAGCGTGCGGCACCCCTTCTGCGCCTGCAGCCGCACCTCGCCGAGCAGGTCGTCGATCTGCCCTTTAACAGGCCGCACCTCCACCGCGGGATCGACGAGCCCCGTCGGGCGGATGATCTGTTCGACCACCTGTGCCGCTCTGCCGAGCTCGTATTCCGCGGGCGTCGCGGATACGCAGATCATCTGCGGAATGCGCGCCTCGAACTCCGGGAACTTGAGCGGACGGTTGTCGTAGGCCGACGGGATGCGGAAGCCGTAGTCGACGAGCGCGGTCTTCCGCGCAAGGTCGCCGCGGTACATCGCGCCGATCTGCGGGATCGTCACGTGGCTTTCGTCGATGAAAAGAAGAAAGTCCTTGGGGAAATAGTCGATCAGCGTAAACGGCGGCTGACCGGGCTTTCGTCCGTCGAAATAGCGCGAGTAGTTCTCAATGCCGTTGCAGTAGCCGATCTCGCGCATCATCTCGATATCGTACTGCGTGCGCTGCTCGATGCGCTGCGCCTCGATGAGCCGGTCCATGGCGAGAAATTCGTCCTTCCGCCGGAGCGCGTCCTCCCAGATCTGCTCCATGGCGGCGTCGAGCTTGTCGCGGCTCGTTGCATAATGCGAAGCAGGGAAGATCGCCACGTGCGAACGCTCGTCGAGCAGCTCGCCGGTGAGCGCGTTGCACTCCACGATGCGCTCGATCTCGTCCCCGAAGAATTCGACGCGCACGCACGTGCCGGCGCTCGAAACGGGGTACACGTCCAGCACGTCCCCGCGCACGCGGAACGTCCCGCGCGAAAAGTCGATGTCGTTGCGCTGAAACTGGATGTCGACGAGCTTACGGACCACCTCCTCGCGTGGGATGGTCATACCCTTTCTCAGCGACACGGACATGCGGATATACTCCTCCGGGTCGCCGAGCGCGTAGATGCACGAAACCGACGAAACGATGATCACATCCCGCCGCTCGTTGAGCGCGCTTGTCGCGCTGTAGCGCAGACGGTCGATCTCGTCGTTGATATCGACGGTCTTTTCGATGTAGGTATCCGAAGACGGGATATACGCCTCGGGCTGATAGTAATCGTAGTAGCTGACGAAGAACTCGACCGCGCTGTCCGGAAAGAACTCCCGAAACTCCGCGCAGAGCTGGGCCGCGAGCGTTTTGTTGTGCGCGATGACCAGCGTGGGTTTCTGCACGCGCTCGATGACCTCGGCCATGGTATAGGTTTTCCCGCTGCCGGTCACGCCGAGCAGCACCTGCGCCCGGTCGCCGCGCAGGACGCCCGCCGCAAGGCGGTCGATCGCCTGCGGCTGGTCGCCCGCCGGCCGGTATTCGGAAACGACGCGGAACTCGTTCATCCGATTTCGTAGACGACGGTTTTCCCGTCGAGCCGGTGCGCGTAGATGTATTTCCGCGCTTCCTGATGCAGCGGGTGCTTATCGTAGATTTCGATCGCTTCCATGCTGGCGAACGTGCAGATCAGCGCCAGATCGTAGCTGCGCTCCCCGTTATGCCAGATATCCGCGCCGGTCTCCATGGACAGGATTTCGGGGATCTTCCCCTCCATCCCGTGCAGCTTTTCAATGACCGTCGGCAGGCACGCTTCGGGATCGCGGAACTTGAACAGGACGATGTATTTGAGCATTTCAGTCCTTTCCTTTCGGTTGCGTTGGAATTTGATTCGTCAAAACTTGAAATCCGCCGCCGTGCGGTGCGACTTGCCCTGGTATCCGTGCGGATGCCCTGCGGGTCGGGTGACGGGTATACGGTCCCAATCCTCGCAGTTTTTGAACGTGACAGCCGGTACCGGGCCGCAGCCGCGTTCGCGGTGCGTCGCATTCAACCCGGTTTCAAGCGCGGCGATCTGCGGATTTTATCCCCTGCGCGCGGGCTGCCGCCTGCCTGCTGCAGGCGCCTGTCCGGCCGGATTTCCAACCCGGGTAAAGCCGATGCGCCCGAGCACGACCCGAGCCTTCTGCGCATCGCGCTAGAAATTCCGGTAGCACGCCGTGACGAGCGCGTCCTCTGCGCGCATGGTTCCCTGCTTCTGCAGCCGCTCGACCGAGACGAACGCGTCCAGCGCGGCGTTGAGCTGCGGCAGCGTGCGCTTTTTTGCGTTCCGGATCGCCTTCTTCGCCACAAACGGCGCCACGCCGAGCAGTTCCGTAATCCGCTTCTCGGTTTCGCCGCCGAGCAGCAGTTGTTTCGCC
>CAZIQO010000022.1:0-34902 GCA_964541465.1 uncultured Oscillospiraceae bacterium | reverse complement strand
TATGCTCGTGACGGCCGCCCTTTCCGCAACCATCCGGGACTACACGCCGACGGACAGAGTCGGTCAGTTTCAGGGGATACGCATGATCTTCGCGGTCATGCTGCCCATGATCATCGGGCCATGGATCGGCGCGGCCGTGATCAAAAACAGCGGTAGTACGTATATCGATCTGGGAACCGTTAAAAACGTGCCGACCCCGGCCATTTTCCTCGCGGCCGCCGCCGTCCTCGTCCTGATCGCAATCCCGCTTATCTTTCTGAAGCGGAGAGCGCAGCATGAAAACGCCGTGAACAGATAAGCCGGGCAGGAAACGCTTGTCTGCGCCCGGAAACAGGGTGTCCCTTACTGGCAGTCTATTTTGAATGAGAAAATATCGTTGTTTCAGACGGCCCCCGCGTCCGGTTTTCAGGCAAATGCAGCCGGCGTTTGGCAGAAAGCAGCGCCGCGCGTACGAACCCCGCTGCAGTTCCTTCGCCGGCGCGCTGCGTATACGATCTGCAGAGATTGAACACTTGAGGATTTCTATGAAAATTCTGACAGTCTTTGACGACAAAAACTATAATTCGCAATGGGAGAAAATCGAGAGATGCGCCGTACGGGCCGTCATTGTTAAAAACGGAAAAATAGCACTGGTGAAGAGCCGAAAGCAGGGCTATTACAAATTTCCAGGCGGCGGAATCGAAAAAAGTGAAACACAGATTCAAGCCCTGTGCCGCGAGACTTTGGAGGAGGCGGGGCTGAAAATAAAAATCGATTCTGTCCGGGAACTGGGGATGATTCATGAAATCCGAAAATCCGTTTTTGAGGAAAACGTGATATTCGACCAAACGTCTTATTACTATTTTGCCGATGCCGACGATTCGCCGGGTTCCGTTTCCTTGGATGGATATGAAGCGGAATCGGGATACAGACTGGAATGGGCCGATATAAAAACAGCGTATGACACCGATATGGAACTGGGCGATCAGTATGAAAGCAAATTCATTTTGCGGGAAGCCTTCGTTTTGGGGCTGCTTCTAGGCATTCCCGAATCGCCTGCCTTTCCGTGAGATCGCAAGCATAATACATACGCACCATCCGGCTGAGGTGCTTCGCCATGGTCCGTTTTTAAATGAAAATTCAATATCCGGGCGGCCGCGGAGCCCGGTTTTGGGGCCAATACAGCCGGCGTATGCACAGCGCGTTTTGCAGCGTGCGCTTCAGCCCGCCGGCCGCAGCGGCCGGCGGGCTGAAACTGCGCAAAGCGCCCGACAATGCTGTTTTCAAATCAACGAATCATTCGACATCCTGCAGCGCGTCGTACCCTTCCTCGCCGGTGCGCACTTTTATGACGTTTTCCACATCGTAAACAAAGATCTTGCCGTCGCCGATGTGGCCGGAGTAAAGCACTTTCTTCGCGGTCTCTATGACCGTGCGCACCGGGACCTTGGTGACCACGATATCCACCTGCACCTTCGGCAGCAGGTTGACCTCGGTTTCAACGCCGCGGTAGTACTCCGTTTTACCCTTCTGCATGCCGCAGCCAAGCACCTGGGTGACCGTCAGGCCGGTGACGCCGATCTCGTTCATCGCCGTCTTGAGCGCTTCGAAACGGCTCTGCTTGGTGATGATTTCGACCTTCGTGAACTTCGGCTGTCCGGCGGACCTGGCCGGTTTCTCCGAAGGCGGCGTGATCCTGTCGGGCAGGGGCGCCGCGGGCACGGGCTGCGGAATAAACGGCGTGTAATGGAAGCGTTTGAGCTGCCTGATTTCCGCATTGTCGGCGGAGTCGAAGTCGAGTTCGCTGCGCACAAGCTGGTTATCCGGATACGCAAGCACGCCCATTTCGGGGATATCGAGCCCCTCCAGCTCCGTTTCTGGAGACACGCGCAGGCCCCAGACCTTGTCGAGGACCTTGAAGAAGACGAAGGAAACGCCAAAGCCCCACACGAGCAGGACCGCGAGCGCGATCAGCTGCGCATAGAGCTGGGCGGCGTCGCCGTAAAACAGGCCGCGCACGGTTCCGGCAACGCCGTTGAACCCGTCGCCGTACTTGCCGTCCGCAAACAGGCCGAGGGCGAGGATCCCCCAGAAACCGTTTACGCCATGGACGGAGATTGCACCGACCGGGTCGTCCAGCTTGAGTTTTCTTTCAACAAACTGGACGGAAACGCACACGAGAAGGCCCGCCACAAGGCCGATGATGAACGAGGAGACGCCGTCCACAAAGGCGCAGGGCGCCGTGATGGCGACAAGACCCGCAAGCGTGCCGTTGGCGGTCATCGACGGGTCGGGCTTGCCGAATTTCACCCACATGTAGAACATCGCGACCAGGCCGCCGATCGCGCCGGCGATCATCGTATTGGTGGCGACAACCGAAAGCCGGAAGTCGGTGGAGTTGAGCGTGGAGCCGGCGTTGAACGAGAACCAGCAGAAGTAAAGGATGACCGTGCCGATGATTGCCATCGGGATATCGTGACCGGGGAAGGCGCGCGCCGTGCCGTCCTTTTTGAATTTTCCGATGCGCGGGCCGATGACGATTGCGCCGGCAAGCGCGATCATGCCGCCCATGGAGTGCACAACGCCGCTGCCCGCGAAGTCCACGACGCCGTGGCCAAGGCCGAAGTTTACGCCGAGCGTGGCGAGCCAGCCGCCGCCCCAGACCCAGTTTGCAAACAGCGGGTAGAGCACCATGGAGATGAAGAACGACGAAATGACCACGGCGGAATACTTCACGCGCTCCGCCATCGCGCCGGTGGGAATCGTAACCGTGGTGTCCATGAACACCATCTGGAAGAAGAAGAGCGCGTATACGCCCGCGTCGTAGGTCCCGTTGAGCAGGAAGCCCTTATACCCGAGAATACCGCCCAGGCCGGGGATCGTCAGCAGAGAGTCCAGCGAAGCGCCGCCGCTGCCGAGGCCCGCCGCGCCGCCGCTGCCGCCCATCTGCAGGGCGAAACCGACGAGAAAGTAGCCGACCGCGCCGACGAGGAAAACCATGAAGTTCATGGTGATCGTATGCGCCGCGTTTTTCCCGCGGGTAAAGCCCGTTTCCACCATTGCAAAGCCGCACTGGAAGAAGAAAACCATGAACGCGGCGATCATGATCCATGTGAAATTCGCGCCGTAATAGGCTTCGTTGGCCGTTGCTGCGACATCCGAGAGTGTCTCCGAACCGGTGACTGCGGCATATCCCGCGCCGGTGGGATCCGCCGAAGCGGACTGCATGGGGAAGACGAGCAGCAGCACGGCCGCCACAAGAGCGAGCAGAACAACGATGACAAAAATCGACTTTTTCATAACAGCCCTCCCAAATCCGTCTATTTTGATTTCGCTTTCTATCAATACTGCGTTGCCATGGCGCTTCCGTTGTGCGGGCACTCCGGAAACGCGGCTGCAGTTTGCTGGTTCACCGGGCTTTGCTTTTCCTGTGCGTTCCAAAGTTGCTCCACGAGAAGCCGGAAGACGCGAACACCTCTTTTCTGAGCCTGGAAAGCGACAGGAAATACCGGACGCCAAGGAACAGAATGACAAGCCCGAACACTGCGCCTGGTATGCTGGACGCCAGGACCGCCAGACGGACGCCGCTGACCATACTGGTTACGCAGAACCACGCGCCGAGCAGTATGATCGCAACGGACAGCGCATAGAGAAGCGCGATCAGAATGGCCCTGCCCGTTGCGGCAGGTGTCTTTTCCGATTTGGCACGCATCATATGGTTACCTCCTGCAGATTGAAATCATGCTTTTCATTTTTCCGCCGAACGCTGGCACGGCATCCTTCCCGGAATCTGCCTTAGTGTTTTGACCCGGCGGCATTTTGAAAAACAAAAAGCAAAGGCGCCGCGGAAAAATTCTGCAGCGCCTTTGCTATTGGGGAATATATAGCACCTTTCTTTCGGATTTGTCAATAGTTTTTCAGTAATTCAGTCGTAATAATATATTATTTTTTTGTTCAAACGGCAGAAACGTCGGTTTGCATACTGGCTGCCTGAAAACGCAGAAACCATAGAACGCCTTCCCGTCTGAACGCAGAGGAAACGCTTTTTGCGCCTGATCTGTTCCCCCGGAAAAAGCAGTCCGCTCAAACAGATAGAAACAGTACAAAAAAGAAGGAGCGAACATTCAAATCCTTCAGCGGCATTTTCCGGGACGAATGCCTGAACAGAAACCCGTTTCATGTCTTTGGGGAATGCCGGAAACGGAACAGAGCGCCGGCGAAGGAACTGCAAGCGTTCCGTCCGCACAGCGCTTCTGTCTCACGCCGGCTGAATCTCGATTTTTCGCACCTGAGCCGGGCTGCGATTGAGCTGGCCCATCCTTGCGGTTGCAGTTTTCCTTTTCTCAGAACAACCTGCGCTGAACCGGTTTTATTCAATGATCCGACTTCAGTCCTGCCCCGCACATGGGGATCAGGCAATCCCGCAGCCTCCCGCGGGTTTTGCAGTATTCGAGGTATGCCGCGTACGTGGCGGCGGTGGTGTGCTCGCAATAGACGCCCCCGCGCGCAAGCAGAGCCCGCGCGGTCAGTATTTCGCCTTCGGGCGCATGTACAACTTCGACGCCGTACCGGTCGATCAGGCCAAGGATTTCCTGCCCGCGCATCGGGCGGCCGATAGCGATGCCCTCCGCGAGCGTGGGTCTCGGCGAATCCGTATACGGCGCCCGATCGCCTCTCGCAATCGCCTGAATAAAAGGATCGCACTGCTCGCTCTGCACCGCTATGATCCGCGGCATTTTTGCGATGGCATTGCTTCGCATCAGTTCCTCCAGCCCTTTCACAATGCCAAGAAACAGCGTTCCGTTGCCCAGCGGAACGAACAGCGTCCCGGGGACGCGGCCGAGCTGCTCGTACACCTCGTAAATATAGGTCTTTGTGCCTTCGTAGAAAAAGGGATTGTACACATGGCTGGCATAGTATTTGCCCTGCGTGTGCACCGCCTCCCGGCACACGTCCGCGCAGTGATCGCGCGAACCTTGCACCAGTGTAACACGTGCGTTATGCGAGCGGATCATATCGATTTTCTTCGGCGAGGTTCCTTCCGGCACGAAGATTTCGCAGTCGATTCCCGCTCTCGCGCAATATGCCGCAACGCTGTTGCCGGCGTTTCCGCTGCTGTCCTGCACGGCGGACGCAACGCCGATCGCCTTCATATGCGAAACCAGCACCGCCGCGCCTCTGTCCTTAAACGAAAGCGTCGGCATAAAGTAATCCATTTTGAGAAGGACATCCTCGTCCCACCGCACCACCGGGGTCATTCCCTCCCCCAGCGTGATCTTCTGCCAGCTGTCGTCCAGCAGCGGCAGAAACGCCCGATAGCGAAACAGCCCCCATATGCTTCGGTCGACCAGTTTCAGATCAAAGGGCGGAGGAACAAACTCCAATCGCCACAGTCCGCCGCAGTCGCAGTGCGGTTTTCTTGTACGGATCTCTTCCGTTTTCCCGCAGGAACCGCAAATATACCGCATGGAATCCACCTCCCGCGCCGATGTAATTTGGAAAGCATATCGCTCGTAAAGCGCTGTTTTCCGCCGGTTTGATCCGGCGTATCGCGGTAGTTCAAAAAAGCCGGTCAGATTCTCCGCCGTAATGCGCAGGAATCGCCGGCTGTCTCCGTGCTTTGCCTCAGCAAGCTGTATAGGGCAAAGTTGAGCGATAGAAAAGCTCTGCCTATGTCAGCCTAATTACCGGATGCGCTTGCCGGCTTTGCCGAAGGCATTCTTGCCCGCAAACACAGCGGCGGACCCGAGCGCGTCCTCAATGCGCAGCAGACGGTTGTATTTCGCAACGCGGTCGGTGCGCGACGGCGCGCCGGTCTTGATCTGCCCTGCGTTCGTCGCAACCGCAATGTCCGCGATGGTCGTATCCTCCGTCTCGCCGGAGCGGTGCGAGGTAACCGTCGTGTAGCCCGCGCGCTGTGCCATCTCGATGGCCGCCAGCGTCTCGGTCAGACTGCCGATCTGGTTTACCTTGATCAGAATGGAGTTTGCGTCCTGCTCCTCGATGCAGCGCGCGAGACGTTTGGTGTTTGTCACCAGCAGGTCGTCGCCGACAAGCTGAATCTCGTCGCCAAGCGCTTTGTTGAGCTGATGCCAGCCGTCCCAGTCCTCCTCCGCGAGGCCGTCCTCGAGGGAGATGATCGGGTACTTCTTCACGAGGTCCTGCCAGTAGGCGATCATCTGATCGCGCGATTTGAGCTTGCCCGTCTTCCAGAAGAGGTAACTGCCGTCTTTGCCCGCGGCCTTCGCCTCCTCAAACATCTCGGTCGATGCCGCGTCCATGGCAAGCATGAAGTCCCTGCCGGGTTCAAATCCCGCCTTCGTGATCGCTTCCAGCAGCGTCTCGAGCGCTTCCTCCTCGCCGGAGAGGTTCGGCGCAAAACCGCCCTCGTCGCCGACGGAGGTGCTCAGGCCCTTCTTGTGCAGCGTGCTCTTGAGCGTGTGGAACACCTCGGCGCCCCAGCGCAAGCACTCGGCGAACGTCGGCGCGCCGACGGGCATGATCATGAACTCCTGGCTGGAGATGTTGTTGTCCGCATGCTTGCCGCCGTTGATGACGTTCATCATCGGCACGGGCAGCACATGCGCGTTCACCCCACCGATGTAGCAATACAGCGGCAGATCCAGCGTCGCCGCCGCCGCCTTTGCCGCCGCAAGCGATACGGCGAGGATCCCGTTTGCACCAGCTTTGCTTTTATCCGGCGTGCCGTCGGCGGCGATCATTGCATAGTCGATCTCGCGCTGGTGGGTCACGTCCATGCCGAGTAGCGCGGGCGCGAGCAGATCCTGCACGTTTTTCACGGCCTTCTGCACGCCCTTGCCCTGATAACGGCTCTTATCGCCGTCGCGCAGTTCAAGCGCTTCGTATGCGCCCGTGGATGCGCCGGAAGGCACCGCCGCCCAGCCGACCACGCCGCCGCTTGTCGTTACCTCGGCCTCCACGGTCGGGTTTCCGCGCGAGTCGAGTATCTCTCTTGCGGTAATTCTGGAAATTTCCTGTTTGCCCATGTTTGTTGCCTCCGTCTATCTTACTAGCTTTTTTGTGTTATTCGCTCAATGGCCCGTTTTCTTCAGCGCATTCGCGCTGTTTGTTATTTTATCATGTTTGGACTTGTTCGCACAATATGTATATCCGTATATGAGCAATAATGTTTCGCTTCCGTGCGTGTTTCTGCGTCCCGGAAAAACGCAGGCGCAACCACCTTAATTTCCCCCGGATTCTTCGGAAACCGAATACCATCCGTTATTCCTGTCGGTCCGGTATCTATTCAAAACAGGCATGCAAGCGTTTTTGTGAAACGCGTCTGTTCAAACTGTTCCTTCAGGTTTTATTCTTTCTCCAACGCTTTCTGTTCGCCGCGGCAGACCTGTCGGATCGGCAGATCCCGGCCTTTGGGCCATACACAACCGCATGATTCCGCACGCACAAATACACTATTGCCGCAAAACGCAGCAAAGCTGCAAAAATAAACGTTTTTTTCGATTTCCATTGGGAACTCGGCAACATCCTTCGCATTAGTGTCTTGATCTCCGCAACATCGGTATACAGTAGCTGTTTTGACATCAAAAATCAATCAGGATATGGTGATTGTACTGTATAAAGTGTACACTCCAATTGGAGGTGTAACACCATGAAATCGAGCAAGGAACGCATTCTGGATTTTATCAAGCTCCAAGCCGCATCCGATCCGTCCCGCGGAATTTCCACGCAAAGCGTCGCAAACGCGCTGAAAATCGGCCGCACCAACGTCAGCAGTCTTCTCAATGAGCTCGTTTCGGAAGGCCGCGTCGAGAAATCGAACGGACGTCCCGTTCTGTACTGTCTGGCCGGGACCGCCGGATGCGCCGCGAACGGCTGCTTTTCAAACATGGTCGGCGCGGAGGGCAGCCTGCAGCACGCCATCCAGCTGGCAAAAGCCGCTTTGATCTATCCCGGGAAAAGCCTGAACGCGCTGCTGATCGGCGATCAGGGCGTCGGAAAGAGCTTTCTTGCGATGCTGATGCACCGCTTCGCAACACAGGAAGGCATCCTGCCTGCCGAAGCCCCGTTCGTCGTGCTGGACTGCCGGTCCTATCAGGAAAACGAAGCCGGATTTACCGGCGAACTGTCGATGGATAACGAAAACGGCGCGTACTGTTCGGCCAGGGGCGGCATCCTGCACATTGACAACGCACAGTTTCTTACTCCCGGCAGCCGCAGCAGGATCGCCCGACTCAGCGCATACGCGGAATCCGCGCCCGCGCAGGAGCAGGATTGCCCGGTGCTGATCGTGGCGTGCGACCGCAGCAGCAAAGCCGCCTGCGAGTATTATGAAAAAACGCTGCCGATCACCATCCCGCTGCCCGCGCTTGCGGACCGCCCGCTCTCCGAGCGCATGGCGCTGATCCAGAGCTTTTTAACGCTCGAAGCCGCGCGCGCAAAGCGAACGATCGTTTTGAACGCCGAGCTTTTCCGCTGTCTACTGCTTTACGACTGCACGGGAAACAACATTCTGCAGCTCAAGGCCGACATCAAGCGCGGTTGCGCAACGGCCTATCTGCGCGAACACAGCAACGGACAGGACCGCCTCTATCTGTATATCACGGATTTCGATTCGACCGTGCGGAAAGGGTTCCTGCGCTACCGCGAGCGCCGGGCGGAAATCGAGCAGCTCATCCCGGACGATTACCGATATGAATTTTCGGAGTCCACGATGGAGATGAGTTCGATCGACCGCGCAAAACTGCTCCTTGGCAGTCTCTACGACGAGATCGACCGGAGGACGGACGAACTGCTGGCGCGGGGCATGACGGAAAAAGACGTGAAATCCATGCTTTGCATCGAGTATGAAGCCATGTTCCGCCAGTATTGGAACGCGACGATCAGTCAGGCGGTGAACAAGGAACAGCTCCTGAATCTGGTCGGCCCGCAGATCATCGCGCAGGTGGAAAACTTCCTTTCCGACGCGACCGCGCGAATGGACAGAATCTTTCCGCCGTCCGTGTTTTACGGACTGTGTCTGCATATTTCCGCGCTCTCAAAAAACGATTCGCCGCGGCAGATGCTCAGCAATCAGCAGATCACCGAAATCGTGGAGCGCCACCGCACGGAATATGCGCTTTCGCTGGATTTTTCCCAGCAGCTGGAAAAGACGTTTGGACACAAGCTGCCGCTGGACGAGACCATGCTGATCACCCTGTTCCTCTGCGCGGAGACGGAGCCGGCCGTGGATGCCGCAAAACCCGTGATCCTCTTCGCGCTGCACGGCGCAGGCGTTGCGACGTCGCTGAGCGCCTGCATCAACGCCGTCGTCGGCGGAGACAACACGTTCGCGCTGGACATTCCGTTTGAGCAGGACGCCGAGGAAACATACGCCGCGCTGAAGGAATGCATCGGCCGCATCCACCGCGGCGACGGCGGGATCGTCGCGCTGTACGATATGAATTTTCTGGAACGTCTGCTGGATACGGCGGCGCTGGAGACCGGCGTACAGGTCCGCGCGATCGCGTTCCCGGTCACGCTGTTCGGGATCGAATGTTCCCGCCGGGCGGCGCTCGCGCAGGATGCGGACGCACTCTTCTCCATCGTGACGCAGAACCTGGAGCTTTACCGCAAACCGCTTCCCCGCGCAATCGTCACGCTTTGCACGACGGGCGCCGGCGGCGCGCAGGAGCTGAAATCGTACATCGAGCGGTACGGCGGGCAGGACGGCACGGAGGTCGTCGCGCTTGCCTCGGCCGACAGGGAGCGGCTGAAGACGGAACTGTCCGCTCTGCAGAAGCGCGTGTTCCCCGTCTGCATCGTCGGCACGTACGATCCCAAGCTCTTCGGCATCCCCTTCGTCCCCGTCGGGGACGTGCTCGGCTGCGACACGTCGATGCTCCCGGAGGTCCTGCGCGGCAAAAACCGTGAAAAGCAGCGGATCAACACGCAGCAGGTGTTCGACTATCTCGACGAGCAGTTTGAGTTTGCGGACACGAAGAAACTCCGGCGGCTGCTTCCGGCGATCGTGGAGCACTTCAACTCGAGCATCGCGCCCATGTCCATCGACACGGAAATCGGGCTGCTGATGCACATCGCCTGCTCGGTCAACCGTCTCTGTTCGGGCGCGGCAACGCCGCAGAACCTCCGCAGGGAGGAGATCATCGGCCAGCACGGCGAAGCGTACGCAACGCTCCGCAAAGAGCTGAAGCCGCTCGAGAAGGCGTTTCGCATCATCTTCCCGGACGACGAACTGGCAAACATCCTCATGATTCAATATAAGCTGTAACACAAAGGAGGCTTACGAAACCTATGGCATTGGACGAACGGACCGAAGAAATCGCCATGACGATTATTTCCAACGCGGGCGCGGCCCGCGGCGCAGCGTTCGACGCACTGAAAGCCGCAAAGGCCGGGGACTTCCAGCAGGCCGAAACGCTGCTGAAAAGCGCGGACGAATACTCGCGCGCGGCGCACAAGACACATTCCGAACTGCTTGCACTGTACGCAAAGGGCGCATTCGAGGGCGGCGACATTTTGCTTTCGCACGCGCAGGACCATCTGATGTGCGCGGCCCTGGCTATGGAACTGATCGGCGAACTCGTCGATTTGCGAAAAACAATACGGGAAAACGCCGGAAAGGAGGAACAATAAATGAAAATTTTGTTGATCTGCGCAGGCGGCATGTCGACCAGTATTCTGATGAAAAAACTTGAAAAATACGCGTCGGCTCATGATATTGAACTGGAGATCCTTGCGCGCGGAATGAACGACTTTGACGACGTCTTTCAAAATTTCGATATCATCCTGCTCGGGCCGCAGGTGTCGTATCAGAAAAGCTCCATCGAAAACAGCACGAAAAAGCCCGTGGCGGTCATCGCCCCATACGACTATGCCATCGGCAACGCGGAAAACATCTTCAAGCAGGTAAAAAAACTCTACCCGGGTCAGTAAGCAAAGCAAAATAAAAGGGAGGTATCACCAATGGAAGCCAAGCAAGGCAAGGCGGACAGGATCTTCGAGAGCAAGTTCATGAAAGGTCTGCAGCTCTTCGGCGAGAAGCTCGCGACGAACAAGGGGTTTTCCGCCATCAGCAAATCCCTCATGGCAACGATGGCACTCATTCTGGTGGGCGCGTTTTTTCAGATCGTCGCAACGGTCCCGACGCTGTTCGGCTGGTTCACGACGTCGGACAGGATCTACACGATCCTGTACACGCCCTATAACATGACGATGGGCAGCATCAGTGTTTTCATCGCGTTTCTGATCGCCTACAACTACGCAAAGGCGCACGGCCTGAAACCCCTGCAGAACGGCATCGTGAGCCTGGTCTGCTTTCTGGCCGTCTGCGCGCCCGTGCAGACCATAACGCTGGCCGACGGCAGCACGACGATGTCCGTGCTGGATTCGACCTACCTCGGCGCGCAGGGCATGTTCGTGGCCATCCTCATCGCGATTCTGACCGTCCGGCTGACGCGCTTCTGCGAGAAGCATAACATCGTGATCAAGATGCCGGACGTGGTTCCGCCGTTCCTTGCGGACGCGTTTTCGGCGGCTCTGCCCCTGCTGTTCAACGTGATCATCTGGTACGGCATCGGCACGGCGCTCTCGGTCCTGACCGCCGGGCAGATGACGCTGCCGCTGCTGATCACGTATGTCCTCTCCATCCCGCTTTCCGCGCTCAACAGCGTGCCGGGCATGATGGTCGTGATCATCTTTGCCTGCCTGCTCTGGACGTTTGGCATCCACGGCACAATGGTGGTCTTCATCGCCCTGATGGCGGTTTTGATGCAGAATATCGGCGCCAACGCCGCCGCGGTCGCCGCGGGGCAGAAGCCGGTGTTTTACGCCTCCATGCTGATCACCTCCATGATGACGGCCGGCGGCACGGGCAATACGTTCGGCCTGGTCCTGCGGGGTCTTCGGTGCAAGTCGGAGCAGGTCCGCGCCGTCAGCAAGGTGGCGCTCGTGCCGGGCCTGTTCGGCATCAACGAGCCGGCAACGTTCGGGTACCCGATCATGTACAATCCCATTCTGGCGATTCCGTTCATGCTGACGCCTTTGGTTACGATGCTGCTGGTGTGGGCCGGTTACGCCGTCGGCTTTTTCAAGCCCGCCTATGTGCTGATGCTCACGCTCATGCCGATGGGCGTCGGCGAATTCCTCGGCGCGATGGCCTGGCAGAACCTGCTGATCCCGGTGGTCGGCATTATCGTGGGTTACTTTGTATACTTCCCGTTCATCAAGGCATACGACCGCCAGCTCAGTGAAAAAGAGCAGGCCGCCAGGCTGGCGGAAGCGGACGCCGCCGAAGCATAACCAATTCAGTACAACGAGGGCGCGGCGCTTTCCACGAATCGGCGCCGCGCCCGCTGTAAAGGAGTAACAGGATGGATCAACGCTTCCCCGATCATTTTCTGTGGGGCGGCGCGACCGCCGCGAACCAGTGCGAGGGCGCCTGGAACGAGGACGGCAAGGGCGTGTCCACCGCCGATCTGATGACGGCCGGAACACTGAACGCGCCGCGCGCTTTCACGCCGTCCGTGCAGGAAGGCGCATATTATCCTTCGCACGAGGCGATCGACCACTACCACCGCTACGAGGAGGATATCGCGCTGTTCGCCGAGATGGGCTTCAGGGTCTACCGGATGTCCGTCGCATGGACGCGCATCTTCCCAAACGGCGACGACGCTGAGCCGAACCGCGCTGGCGTCGAGCACTACAGGAAGGTGTTCGAATGCTGCAGAAAACACGGCATCGAACCGCTGGTCACGCTCTCGCACTACGAAATGCCGTTTCATCTGGTGGCGGAGTACAACGGCTGGGCAAGCCGCAAAACGATCGATTTCTTTGTAAACTACTGCGAAACGGTCTTTAACGCATACCGTGGACTGGTCGGATACTACCTGACGTTCAACGAGATCAACATTCTCTGCACGCCCTTCGGCGGCATGCTGGCGGGCGGCATCCTGCCGAAGTCCGGCGTTTCGCAGCTGGACTTCCGCAAGCCCGGCAGGCGGCCGGACGATGCAAGCATCCGCTTCAACGCGCTGCACCATCAGTTTCTCGCCAGCGCAAAGGCCGTGCAGATCGCACACGCGGTCGATCCCGCGGTCAAGGTCGGCTGCATGATCGCCGGCATGGCGCAGTATCCGTATTCGCCGGACCCAAAGGACGTCCTCGCCGCGCAGCAGAACATGCAGGCGGGCAACTACCTCTGCGGCGACGTGATGGTGCGCGGCGCGTACCCAACGTTTGCCGGCCGTCTTTTCGCCGAACAGGGCGTGCAGATCGAGTGGGCGCCGGGCGACGCGGAAACGCTGCAAAACGGCAGAGTCGACTTCTGCTCGTTCAGTTACTATTCCTCCGGCTGCGTATCGACCGACCCGGAAACGCTCAAAGCGTCCGGCAACTTCCTCTTCGGCGTAAAAAACCCGTATCTGCAGGCGAGCCAGTGGGGATGGACGATCGACGCGCTCGGACTCCGTTATTACCTCAACGAGCTCTACGGCCGCTACGGCGTCCCGCTCATGGTCGTTGAAAACGGCCTCGGCGCGGAGGATACGCCCGAAGCCGACGGCAGCGTGCACGACCCGTACCGGATCGCCTACCTGAAAGCGCATATCGAAGCCATGCGCGGCGCAATCGCGGACGGCGTGGAGCTGATGGGTTACACGCCGTGGGGCTGCATCGACCTCGTCAGCGCCAGTACGGGCGAGATGAAGAAGCGCTACGGCTTCATCTATGTGGACAAAAACAACGACGGAAGCGGCACGCTGAAGCGAAGCCGCAAGGACTCGTTCGAGTGGTATAAACGGTGCATCGCGTCCAACGGCGCGGACATTTAGCCAAAGGAGGCGGCAAACTGTGCAGGAGAAACGCGGAATCCGAATCGCAAGCATCGGCGCCGGCAGCACGTACACGCCGAATTTTGCCGAGGAACTGACCGCCATGTACGATAAAATCCCCGTGACGGAATGGGTGATGATGGATATCGACGCGGCAAGGCTGGAAGCCGTCGCGAATTTTACGCGGGATATGCTGCAAAAAGCCGGCGTTCCGATTATAATCAAGGTAACGACCGATTTGAAGGACGCCGTGACGGACGCCGACTTCGTTTTCTCCACCATCCGCGTCGGCGGCGCGAAAGGGCGCTACTACGACGAAACAATCCCCGAAAAGCACGGCCTGATCGGTCAGGAGACGACCGCGCCGGGCGGGCTTGCGATGGGGCTCAGAAACATCCCGGCCGTCGTCGAAATCGCGGAGCATGTGGTAAAGTACGCAAAGCCGGACGCCATGCTGATCAATCTGGCCAATCCGAGCGGCATGCTCACGCAGGCGATCTGCACGGAAACGGACTGCCAGGCGGTCGGCCTCTGCAACTGGCCGACCATGCTCTGGAGCGCGACTGCGGACGCATACGGCGTGGAGCACGGGCGGGTGTTTCTGCGGCACTACGGCCTCGACCATCTCGGATGGTCCAAACCGTTCGTCGACGGCAAAGACGTATCCGGCACGGCATACGCAAAGTTCATCGAGGGCATGGAACGGCTGATGGGCGTAAAGATGGACGGCTCCGGCACCGGTTCCGGCGTCCCGAAGGATATCGCGGACTTTACGGGCTATCCGCTCATGATTCTATACGACGACCTGTATTACCGTACGGCGGACTACCAAAGCAGGGATTCGCAGCTGTTCATCAACTCCTACCGCGCATGGATCCAGGCGAAAAGGGACATCTTCCCGCCGGACGTTTACGAACGGATGATGCAGGTCAAAAAGCGCGCGGAGATGGTGCTGATCATCGACGAGCTTGCGATCGAGCTGTACCGCCGGATGGATTACGAAGGGTACCGGCTGGTCATGGGCACACGCGGCGGCCAGGGTTACGGACTGGCCGGACTCAACGTGATGCGCGCCGTATACCGCGACACGAGCGAGGTGCAGATCGTAAACTACCCGAATTACGGCACGTATCCGGAGTTCGAATTCACCGACGTAGTGCAGACGCCCTGCGTGCTCAACCGCAGCGGCGTCTACCCGCTGGCGATGAATACGGATACGCCCGAACATATGAAGGCGCTCGTACAGGCGGCCAAACATTATGAAAAGCTCGCCGTCAGGGCCGCGATGACGGGCGACTATCGCGCGGCGCTCGGCGCGCTCGTAGCCAGCCCGCTCACCAACAGTTTCGAGCGTTCGCAGAACGCGCTGAACGAGCTGCTCACCGCGCACAAGGCGTATCTGCCCCGTTTCGCGCCGGCAATCGCCAACCTCGAAAAGGGCGAAAGAGCCTACGAATGAGAAACGCGGCGGCGGGGCGCTTCCCGCCTGACAAACGCACTGAAAAAACACATGGAGAAGCCGAAGATGACACTAAGACAGACGACGATCGTGAACGCAAGCGGACTGCACGCGCGGCCCGCTTCGGACTTTGTGCAGAAGGCGAAGACGTTTTCTTCCAGGGTGACGATCAAAAACCTGGATACGAACGGCGAGGCGGTCAGCGCAAAGTCGATCCTGCGCCTGCTTGCCGAAGGCATCACGCAGGGCACACGCGTCGAAATCTCGGCGGAAGGCGCGGACGAGCAAGCCGCCGCGGACGCATTGGTCGCGCTGATCGACGGCGGATTCGGCGAATGAGCAAAAAAGCCGCGGCAAACATAAGCGGCGCACGCCGGCTGCTCGCATGCGATCTGGACGGCACGCTGATCGCCGATCACGGCAGCGTGTCCGGCTGCGCCATGCAGGCGCTGGAAGCCGCGCATCGCGCGGGCTGGATCGTGGTGATTTCGACCGGACGCTCCGTCGTCATGGTGCCGGGATGTCTGAAACGCTCGCATGCCATCGACGCGTTTATCACCAGCAACGGCGCGCGCGTCATTCTGCACGGCGGAAAAACGCTCTTTGTGGATCCGATCCCCCGCGGTGCGGCGCTTGCCGTATGGTCGGCGCTGGTCGAACGCGGCGCGGCCACCAACTTGTTTTTCAATGGACGGGCGTGTTTTGATCGGCACGCCTATGCCGATCTCGTCGGAAGCCGCGGGCGTCCGATCCTCCGTCGGGTCGCTATCCTGCTGCGTTCCCTTCCGTATTCGCGCTCGAAGCGCGGCATTTGCCGGCGCATCCGAAAAAGCGGCGCCGCCATTGAAAAAATCGGCGGCTTCTTCCCTTCCTGCGAAGCCGCTGCGGACGCGCTCTCGGCGCTTGGCAAAAACGACGGTCTGGCCGTTTTGACGACGCACGGAAACGACATTGAAGTAACCGCCGCCGAGGCAAGCAAGGGCGGCGCTCTGTGCCGGCTCTGCGAACGGTTCGGCGTGAAACAGGGCGACGTCGTTGTCTGCGGAGACAGCGGGAACGATCTTTCCATGCGCGCGTACTGCGGCCTGTTCGCCGCTCCGCGCAACGCTTCTAACGACGTGCTCGCCGTGGCGGATGTGATCACGGAAGGCGCGGAAAAGGACGGTGTGGCAAAATGGCTGCTGGCAAATCTGAATTAGAACGAAAAGAAGCGCGACTCGTTCTGAAGGGACATGCGGTCTCGGAAGGCATCGCGCTTGCGCCCGCGCTGCTCTATGCGCCGCAGGCGCTGAACGTCGCCCCGGCATATCTCAGTAGCCGGACGGCCGACGAGGCCGTCGCGGCTGTCGAAGCGGCCCTGCGGCGGGCGGACGGCGATCTTGCCGCGCTCATCGACGCCTTTCCGGCAAGCGAGGCGGACCAGGCGAAGATCTTTGCCGCGCACCGGGAGATCCTTGCGGACGAGGAATTACAGCAGGCGATTTTCGACAATATCCGGGAAGAGAACATGTCGGCGGAATACGCGGTATACGCCGCCTGCGAAACGTTCATCGAGCTTCTGAAAAATGTCGGAAACGAAACGATCGCCCTGCGCGCGGCGGACGTTGCGGACGTGCGCGGCAGGCTGATTCGCGCGCTGCGCGGCGAAACGGAGTGCTCCCTTTCGCGGCTGCCGGGCGACTGCATCCTCGTCGCGCACGACCTTCTTCCGAGCGACACCGCGTCCATGGACCGCCAACACGTGCTCGGCATCGTGACCGAAACCGGCAGCGACACGTCGCATACGGCGATCCTCGCCCGCAGTTTCCGCATCCCGGCGCTGGTCGGCGTAAAGGATGCGCTGTCGCTCATACGAAACGCGCAGACGCTTCTGCTCGACGCCGAGGCGGGTACGCTGATTGTTTCCCCGGACGCTTCGGAAATCGAAACGGGACGGAAAAAACGCGCGCGCCGGCTGGCGCGCCAGAACGCCGCGGCCGCGTATCTGGCAAAGCCCGCCTGCACAAAGGACGGCACACGAATTCAGATCGGGCTGAATATCGGTTCGGACGGCGACGAAATCCCGGCGCACGCCGACTTCGTCGGCCTGTTCCGAACGGAGTTTCTGTATATGAACGCCGACCGCCTGCCGACGGAGGACGAGCAGTTCGCCGCCTATTGCCGCGTGCTGAAAAAGGCCGGCGAACGGCCGGTCACGCTGCGCACGCTGGATATCGGCGGGGACAAAACGCTTCGGTATCTGGAACTGCCGAAGGAGGCCAACCCCTTCCTCGGCAAACGCGCGCTGCGGCTCTGTTTCGACGAGCCAGAACTGTTCCAAACGCAGCTGAGGGCGGCACTGCGCGCGTCGGCGTTCGGCAGGCTGCAGATCATGTTCCCCATGGTCGGCAGCGTCGACGATATCCGCCGGGCAAAGGCGTTTGTCATGGAGGCCAAATCGGAGCTGCGCGCGCGAAACGAAGCGTTCGACGAAGCCGTCCGCCTCGGCGTCATGATCGAAATCCCTTCCGTCGCCATGGCGGCCGACCTTGCCGCACGGGAGGTCGACTTTGCCAGCATCGGCACAAACGACCTTTGCCAGTACCTCTTTGCGGCGGACCGCATGAACCCGGAACTAAGCGAATACTGCCAGCCGTTTGCGCCCGCGTTCCTCCGCGTGCTTCGGCAGATCATCTTCTCCTTTCAGGCGGCGGGAAAGGAACTCTCCATGTGCGGAGAACTCGCCGGGGACCCGCGCGCCGCGGCGCTGCTGGCCGGTCTCGGTCTGCGGAAATTCAGCATGAACGCCTCCGCGGCCGCAGAGGTAAAGGCGGCGCTTTCTAGAATCGACGCTGGCGCGGCGGAACAGCTCGCCGCAGAAGCCATGGCGCTTTCCACGCAGGCCGAGGTCCTTACGCTGCTTTCAAATCGCGGCGATCCCGAATAAACGAAGCCGAGCGCGGCGGATATCCGTTCTCTTCTTCAGGCAAATCCCCTTTCAGGCGCTTCCGATCGCAATAAAACATCATTCCTTCAGAACGAAAGAGAGGCAACTATGACGCAATCCGGTTCAGCGGCAGGCAGGCCGATCCCCGTCCGCAAACAGCTGGTCTACTCCCTGAGCGAGCTGGGGTCCAATCCAATCTATACGATCACGCTCTCCTTTCTCACCTTCTTCTATACCGACGTGATGGGGATCAACGCGGGGGTCGTCGGCATCGTGATCCTGATCAGCAGGGTGTTCGACGGCTTCAGCGACATCTGGGCGGGAAACGTCATCGACCATACGCATACGAAATCCGGCTCCGCGCGTCCGTGGCTTCTGTGGACGGCGTTCCCGCTGGCGCTGTCCTACGTTGCGCTGTTCACCGTGCCGGACTGGAGCGAAGCCGGGAAGGTAATCTATATCTTCGTTTCCTATAACTTCGCCATGACGCTGGTGTTCACGTTCTTCAACTCCAGCCTCAACGCCCTGCCGATCTACATGACGGACGATACGAAGAGCCGCTCCTCATCCTACGCGATCCGCCTGATCGTGGCCGGGCTCGTTCAGGCGATTCTCTCCTACGTCTTCATGAACGTGATCGACGGCATGGGCGGCGACCAGTCCGCATGGATCAAATTCGCGGCCATCCTCGGGACGATCTCCTTCGCGGCCTGCCTGATCGCCTACGCGGGCACGAAGGAACACGTCGTGCCCGCCGAGTCGTCCGGCGGGAACGTAAAGCTGTTCAAGGCGCTGAAATCGACCGTCCACAATAAATACTGGTTCATGGTGCTGGGCATCATCCTCATCCTCGTGCTGCATCAGATCTCCACCCTGACGGTCGGCGTTTACTACGCAAAGTACATCCTCCACGACGAAACGCTGGCCGGGAACCTCGTTTTGTACCATCACATGGGCGGGGCGGTCGGCATGCTGATCATGCCGTTTCTGCTGCAGAAAGGCTTTTCAAAACGAACCGCGACGCTGGCCGGCGGGTTTTTCATGCTGACCGGCTCGGTGCTCTCCATGTTCAACAGCGAAGGAGCGTTTCTGATCGTTTCGCTGGCGATGCGCGGATGCGGGTTCGGCATTGTGAGCAGCACGTATCTCGGCATGCTCGCGGACACGGTGGATTACGGCGAGTGGAAAAACGGCGTGCGCAACCCCGCCGTGACCACCTGCGCGGGCACCTTCGGGCAGAAGCTCGGCAGCGGCCTCGGCACGGCGGTCTTCGGCCTGGCGCTCTCCGCCGTCGGCTACGACGGCCTGGCCGAAACGCAGCCCGCAAGCGCCGTTTCCTGCATCCGGTTCATGTTCATCGTGCTGCCCGCGCTGCTCTACGCGATGCTCATCGTGATCGCGTTTATCTACAGGCTGGATAAGGAATACCCCGCGATCATGAAGGATCTCGAGGCGCGGCACGCTGCGGCGGCGCCGGGCGAGGGCGAGTAGTCCCCAACCGGACGGGCATGAAAGGAAAGGAGAATTCAAATGGAATTTGACGGCTACACCATCGAGGAACTGCAGCCCGGGCTGTTTGCCATCGACGACGAGAAAGCGGACTCCATGTATCTGATCGTGGGCGCAGAAAAGGCCCTGCTGATCGATACCTGCCTGATGAAGGAGGACATTCTGCCGATGCTGCGGACGCTGACGGACAAACCCATCGAGCTGGCGCTCACGCACGCGCACATCGACCACATGTATCATGCCGGGGAATTCAACACGGTGTACCTGCACGAACGGGACATCGCCGCCTGGAAGCGGGGTTCGCTGCGGCTGCTGATGTACGCCGGGTATCTCATGTTTCACATGCCGCATAAAAAGTTCAACGTGAAGCGCTACGTTCCGATCTCGGAGGAAACCGTGCTCGATCTCGGCGGGAACCGCATTCACGTGATACCGGCGCCCGGACACACGCCGGGCTCCAGCATCTACGTGGACGACATACACAAGGTCCTGTTTATGGGCGACGCGGTCGGCAACGGCGGGGCCACCGCGTGGCTGTGGCTCCCCGGCTGCATGAACATCGGCGCGTACCGCAGCAATCTGGAACGGCTGCTGGAGCAGCTCAAGCCGTATGAATCCTACCGCTTCCTCGGCGGCCACCGGCCCCAGACCTTCCCGACGGCGGACGCGCCGGACGGCCACCCGCTGAACATGGATTCCGTGCGGGACATGCACACGCTCTGCACCAAGCTGCTCGAGCATACGATCAAGCCCGTCGGCAGGCAGAAGCAATTCGTCCTGACCACCTGGCAATATGCCTACGGCATCACGGGCATGTGGGTCACAAAGGGTAAAATCAAATAAATCCGCATTACGGCCTTGTTCAGTATCAATCGCCGTTCCATCCTACTGCGACACGCGGCGCTCACGGCATACGCGTTTGAGCGCCTGCAGGAAGGCCGGCGGCGGGACGTGCTTCACCGCGGCCAGATAGACGTCCTCCCGCTGCAGCATTCAGTTTTATGCAGGTTGCGCCGTACGCGAATCGGAGCGTTTGCGTTACGCAGCCGATTCACCCAAGCGATCGCGCGATTGTATCGCTTCATGAAAATCATGCCCCAAGAGCACACGAAACGATGCCGTCTCATGTGCCCTTTATGCTATTCGATTTGGTTGATTTTAAAATTTTCGGCCAGGCGCTCCGTCCATCGTTTCGGAGAAGGTAAAAAACGGGACTGCGTTCTGCAAAAGATACTCTGTACGTTCCGTCGGCACTGCGCGCGAACCTGCCTGGCGCCGACCGGTCAGGGGCCATACTCATCCATTCGAGGAAACGTCGCAATCCCGGTCCCGCATGAGGTCGGCGACGATCTGCGCCAGCTGCGAAAGCTCCTCGATCGAAGTGTATTCGGAACGCGTATGGCAGGCGTGCATCGCGGAGGCGATCACGATGCCCGATATGCCGTGTTCCGTAAGGGCGTTGTTGTCGCTCCCGCCGAAGGTGCGAACCGCTTCCGTCGGAAAGCCGCGCGCGCCGCACACGCGGAAATATCGGGCCACGACGGCCGCATCCTCCGGAATACGGTATGCGCAAAGAAAGCATTTGCTCGAAAAGCGCAGTTTTGCCCCCGCCTCATCACAGGCGGTTTGAAACGCGTCTTCCGCTTTCGCCAGCTGTTCGAGCGCCTCGTCATGCTCATATCCGCGGATTTCGCCCGCCGCCGCGCAGGAATCCGGCACAATGTTGGTCGAAAGCCCGCCGCTGATCGTTCCGATGTTCATCGTCAGGTCCGGCGTGATGCGTCCAAGCCGCAGGCCGGCGATTGCGCGCGCCGCCGCCGCGATCGCGCTGACGCCCAGTTCCGGCGCGAATCCCGCATGGGAAGCTTTCCCGGTGATCTCCGCGCGAAACCCGATGATCGACGGGGCGGCGACGACCGCCTGCCCATGCGCGCCGTCGTAATCCGGCACATACGCTTCTTTTGCGCGGATCCTTGAATAGTCGAATGCCGCGGCGCCCGTGCCGTAGCGTTCCTCGGAAATGGTGAGCAGCAACTCGACGCCGCGATGCGGCGCGCCGTTTTCGGCGAGCGTCTGCGCCGCCTCCAGTATCGCGGCGATTGCGGAAACATCGTCCGCGCCGAGCACCGACTCCCCCGCCGACCGAATCCTTCCGTCGAGTTCCAGCACGGTGCGCTTTCCCCGCGCGGGCTGCACCGTATCCATATGCGCGCAGAACAGCAGCGGAGGCAGCGCCTCATTTCCGCACAGATATGCGTAAAGATTGCCGCAGTTGCCGCCGGCCTGTTCGCCGGCGCGATCCTCTTCCACCGTAAAGCCGAGACGCTTCAGCCGCCGCGTCAGCTCGTCCGCCATATTCCGCTCGCCGAGCGACGGGCTGTCGATTGCGACCAGATCCCGAAAGGTCCGAACGAGCCGTTCGCGGTTGATCTCCATTCGTTTCCTCCCGCTTCAGATGTATTTTTCGATCAGTTCCGGGGTAATCTCCGCGCCGTAGCAGCCGATCGCCGTCGTGGACTGCCCGGCGAAGATATTGCCCAGCGTCAGACAGCAGTCCATGGATTCGCCGCGGATCAAGCCGTAGACGACGCCCGCCATGAAGTTGTCGCCCGCGCCCGTCGTATCCACCGCGTAAAAGTCGTCGATCGCGGGCAGATACCGCACATCGCCGTCTTCATAGCAGGCGCACCCGCCTTTGCCAAGGGTGATCACGGGCTGTTTGGTGTGCCGCGCGAGAAAGCGCAGCGCATCCTCCGGCCGGTTTGTGCCGGAGAGTTTCATCGCTTCCTTGTCGTTCGGGGCGTAAACGTCCACATACGGCAGGAAGTCCTTCATATCGTCGATCGAAAGATCGTCGCTCCAGCCGCGGTCGTAGACGATGCGCACGCCTTTTTCATGCAGCCGTCTGGTCACATCGGGGTGTCCGACGGGCGCGAACACGACCTTTGCGTCGCGTAAAAACCGATAGACCGTCTGCCCGTCCAGCAGGCTCTCATAGACCCGCGCGTTGTGCGAAAGGAACGCGCGGTCGTTTTCAAAGGAAAACACGCTCGTCACGACGACCGGATCGGGACGCTCCGCCGGGAAATTCGTGATGCTGCCAAAGCCCTTTTTCTTCAGCAGCGCCCGGCAGATGCCGCTCAGGTTGTCGTCGCCCAGAAAGGTGCCGAGCCGCACGCGGCAGCCGAGCCTTTCCAGAACGATCGGGCATACCATCGGCCCGCCGCCAAGCTGGAGCGTAAACGTGTCGGCAAACACTTCCTCGCCCGGACTCGGCATGCGCGCGAATCCCTTGAAGAGCAGATCCAGGTTCATCTGTGCAAACGTCTTAAAATCGTACATACTTTTCATCCCGGCCATGCAACATGCATGGCTCACCCCATGTTATCGTTCAGATAGTCCGCGTACTGCCGGAAAAAGACCGACGCAAGATCCTCGGCGATCCGCAGGTCGTTCACCAGCGGATGCAGGTAGAGCGCGCGGGCCGCCTCCGCCGCGTCCCGTTCAAGAATCGCGCGGATCGCGCCGCGCTCAAAGCTCTTGATCCGCTGAATCTGCGCGAGCTGAAATTCGCCGATTTCCCCGATTCGGACGGGGTGCGCGCCTTCGCGGTCGACGCGGCAGGTGATTTCGACCACGTCGTCGTCCCGCAGCCCCGCAATCGCCCCTTCGTTCGGCACGGAAAGCACCATGCGGCAGGGTTCCCCGCCGCGCGACGCGCGGATGAACCGCAGCGCGACCGCCGCATACCCGCCTTCGTCCGGCGCCGAGAGGAACTCCTCCAGCGTCGGCGGGTTCCATATCTTCCCGCGGCGCTGCCCGCTCTCCACGGAGAAATACGCGTTTTCGCGCTCCGCATACGCCTCCATATAGAGCGAGAACGCCCGTTCGAGTTCCTCCGGCAGCGCCAGCGCGTCCAGTTTTTCCTCGAGCGCGCGGTTGATGCGCTCGATGGTTTCCCCGCGGGTGTGCGGCGCGGATTGCATCCGCTCGAGCGCGAGCGCCCGGCTGTAGTAGAAATACAGATACTCGTTGAGCATGCACCCGTCGTTGAAGCGGACCTGCTCCGGCGTAAAGAGCCGCATCTCCGAACGGGTAAACGTCGCAGGATTGTCCAGCAGCTCCCGCTGCACGTCCCGCCCGCGCACCGTCGCGTTTCTGAAAAACGAAAAATGGTTCAGGCCGAAGCAGTCGATCGCGAGCTCACCGTCCTGCACGTTCAGTATCTCTTCGAGCTGGCGGATGAACCCGCCCGGCGCGTCGCAGATGCCGTAGACGTTGCCGTATCCTAGAGAGCGCAGCGCCTGCGTGATGATGCCGCTGGGGTTGGTGAAGTTGAAGATCAGATGCCCGGGGCGCGAAACCCGTTTCGCCAGCGCGCAGTAGCCAAGCAGCACCGGCAGCGAACGCAGCGCCATCGCAAACCCGCCCGCGCCGGTCGTCTCCTGACCAAGCACACCGCGCGCGAGGCAGGCGCGCTCGTCGAACACGCGCCCCGCGTCCCCACCCGCGCGGATGGTCGTGATGATATAGTCCGCGTTTGTCAGCGCTTCCGCCGCGTCCGCGGTCACGGAAAGCCGGATGTCCGGATCGATGCGCGCCGCGATCATGCGGGCGATCTCCCCGTAGGTTTTCAGCCGCCGCCGGTCGGTGTCCATCAGGACGATCTCGTCCACGCCGATCGCGGCCGCGTTGACGGCGAGGGATTTTGTCAAAAACGCGGAGCGGGCCCCCGTTCCGCCCAGCACGCAGAGTTTCACGCTTTCTCCTCTTCCCGCCCGGCCGTTTGGCAGCGCATAATCTCCGCCTTCAGCCGGTCGATCGCGGCGGTCGTGATCCCGCGGTTTCCGTCGTCCGGCACGCGCTTATAGAGCGTATCCGCGTAGGCAAGCACCATGTCCATATCGATCTTCCGGTCCGACCGGCGCACAAATTTATCGTAGTTGCGATAGTAGATATCGCGCAGCGCTTCCTCCGGCAGGTCCAGGCCAACGCAGTTCTCCTCAAACGCCGTGAAGCGTTCGCCCGTCTCCATCGCCTTTCTCAGGCACGAGACGGTTTCCCGCCAGTGGTCGGAATACGTGTCCGTGCCGAACAGGATCTTATGCGAATATCTTTTAAAGAACGCCCTCCAGTACGCAATATCCGCGGCGAAGTTTTCAAACATCTCCCAGCCCGGGGTGATGTCGAAATACAGGTTCGGGTACCGCTCCAGCAGCTCGCAGCAAAGGCCCGGCTGGTCGGAGATGAAGAAGAAGTGCGGGATGCACAGATTCAGGTTCGGATGCTTGTGCAGGATGCCGAACGTCTCCTCGTCGATTGCGAACTTATGCGGATAGTCCCCGCCGCCGTAATAAAAGTCCTTCTCCTCCGCCCATTTCGGCAGGCGGTCGCGGTGCCAGAACTCGATGGGGTCGTTGATATGGTACAGAATCGGAAACTGCGTCCGCTCGGCAAAGGAGAACATCTTGTCGTAGTTTTCCGCGTCCAGCGGCAGGTTCTGGCGCAGCCGCACGCCGGGCTTGCCGTCCAGCATCTTGATCCCGTCGAACCCCGCGTCGTAAAACCAGCGGATCTGTGCAAGCAGGTTGTCCGCGTCCGGCACGCGGTTTCCGTCGTAATGGAAGGAGCCGAACGCCTGGCAGCGCCCGTTCCCGCGGAGCTTGGCCAGCGCGCTGAGAAGATTCTGCGTCAGCGCGAACGGCCCGCCTATCAGCGTGCAGGCCAGAAACGTCCAGTGCTCATATCCGCAGAAGTCCACCATGCGGATGCAGTCGTCAAGATCGTCCGGATCGAACACATGGATGTGCACGTCGTTGATCGGATATTTAAAAAACATAGCGCCCCTTTCCGCCGCGCCGCTCAGCCCTTGATCCCGCTGTGCGCGATGCCCTCGACAAACTGTTTCTGAAAGATCACAAACAGCACGATGAGCGGAATGCTCGCGATCACGCCACCGGCCATCACCTGCTCGTAATACGTGGTGTGCTCGCCGATGAGCATCGCGAGCCCCGCCGCCAGCGTCATCTTGCTCGCGCTGGAGTTGTTGATGAGCGGCCACATCAGGTCCTTCCACGTCCCCAGCATGGCCAGAATCCCAAGCGTCGTAAGCCCGGGCTTCACGAGCGGAAGCAGCACGTTCCAGTAGATGCGGAAGTAGCCGCAGCCGTCGATGCGCGCCGCCTCGTCCAGCTCGCGCGGAAGCGTGGAAAAGAACTGGCGCATGAGGAACACGCCGAAGATATTGAACAGCCCCGGCAGCACGAGGCCGGTAAGCGTGTCCGTCAGCCCCAGCTGCACCATCAGCTTGAAACGCGGTATGATGAAGATCTGCCCCGGCACCATCATCAGCGCAAGCATGCCGATAAAAAGGATGTTTTTGCCCGGAAAGCGCAGCCGGTCGAACGCGTAGGCGCAGATGGTGACGATCAGCAGCTGGCCGACGATCATCATGATCGTGACGACGATCGTGTTGAAATACAGCCGCGGGAAGTTCAGCTTGGCCGAGATGATCGCATAGTTCACCCACTGGGCCGTCTCCGGGAAGAACTTCAGCGGAATCCGGATCGTCTCCTCGTAGGTCTTGATGGACGTGAGGAACATCCAGATGAACGGACCGAATGCGACGAACGCCGCGACGATCAGGAACAGATGCGTCCTGATCTTCGATCCGGCGGTTTCGCCCGTCAGCAGGTTCGTTTTTTTGCTCCCGGATGCACGTTTCATATGCTCACTCCCCGCCCTGCACCCAGCGCTTGCGGAACGCCATCTGAATGATGGTGATGATCATGATGATGACGGCGAGCACGATGGTGATCGCCGCGCCGTACCCGCGCATGCTGCTCTTGTTGAACGCGCATTCGTAGAAGTATGTCACGAGACTCATGCTGTAGGTATACGAGAGAGTCTTGCGGTCCACCATCAGATAGATGAAGTCGAAGATCTGCAGGATGCCGATGGTCACCATGATCACCGAAAAGAAGATCATCGGGCTCAGCATCGGCAGCGTGATCTTATAGAAGAGCTGGCGGTTGTTCGCGCCGTCGATCCGCGCGGCCTCATAGTAGGACTTATTGATCCCCTGCATCGCCGCCAGCATAATGATCGTATAATAGCTGACCATGGACCAGACGACCACGAAAATGATCGACCAGCGCACGTAATGCACGTCCCCGAGCCAGGCGATCGGCTGGATGCCGATCTTCTCCAGCACAAAATTGACGATGCCGTATTTGTAGTTCAGAATCCAGCGCCAGAGGATGCCGATTGCGGCGGGAATCGTCACGGCCGGTATATAGAGGAGCGTCCGGTAAACCGCGCGCCCCCGGATGTTCTTATTGATGAGGTTGGCGAGGACGATCGAAAACACGACCACCAGCGGCATGCCGACGAGCGCATAGAAGGCCGTGTTTTTCAGGGCGATCCAGAACGTCTCGTCCTGTGTTAGCTTGACATAGTTTGAAAAGCCGACGAAGGTCCCCTCGCCGAATGTCCCGACCTTGCGGAGGCTGATCAGGAAATTCTGCACGAACGGGATGACGCTGAAGATAAACAGCCCCGCAAACATGGGCAGGATAAACAAATATGCAGCGAACGCTTCGTTCCGCCGCAGCCTGATCATGCCCGTCTGTTTTTTCTTCATCATCGTTCTCCCGCCGGTCTGCCGCTCCGGTACAGTCTGTTTCACGGTATGCCCTTCCCGCGAGGTGCGTGCGGGAAGGGCACCGAACCGTCGTTTGTTCGCTCCCGGCGCGCGGCGCCGCGTCATGCGTTACTTGTAGAGCTCGTCCAGCACCGTCTGCGCCTGCGCGGCGCCGTCGTCCATCGCGTCGCTGACGGTCTTGGTCCCGCCGAACGCGGCCTGCATCGCGTCGTCGACATACGACGTCCAGTCGAAGTTGCCGTTGGAAGGATACGGGAAGCCCGTCACGGAAGCATCCATGAACACCTGCGCGTTGATGTTCTGGAAGTTCTGTACGTAGGCGGCCTGCGCCGCGAGGCAGGCGGGAATGTCGATGCCCTTCTCGGCTTCATACTCTTCGCTCTCCTGGCTCGTGATGAACTTGATGAGCTCCCAGGCCGCATCCTTGTTCTCGCACTTCGAGGACATGACGTACCCGAGGCCGCCCATCGTGCTGTGGTTGTCCACGCTCATGGCGGGCATCTGGATCAGCTGGATCTGTCCCGCCTCGCCGAGGGTGCTGCTCTCGAGCACGCTCGCCTTCCAGGAGCCGATGAAGACCATCGCCGCCTGGCCGGAGACGAACAGGTCTGTGCCCTTCGTCTCGGAGAGCACGGAATACGGCGCCATCTGGCCGTTGGCCATCAGGTCGACCACCTGCTGCACGGCGTCCTTGGAGGCATCGGAAGCGATGCCGCAGGTCTTGCCGTCCGCGCTGAGGTACGAGCCGCCGTTCTGATAGAGGAAGTTGATCCAGGAAGGCTGGCCGTCCAGCTCCATCACGATGGGATACTCGCTGCCGCCCGCCGCGCTGATCTGATCGCGCAGTTCGGACGCGATCGTCCGCATGTCGTCCCAGGTCCAGCCGTCCGTCGGCAGCGCGACGCCGTAGCGGTCGAAGATCTCCGTGTTCAGCGCGACCGCAACGGTATCGAGGCCCTTCGGCAGCGCATACTGCACTCCATCCAGATTATAAGCCGTATAGCGGCCCTGTGAATAGATGCTCGTGTCAAGTCCGTCCGCCGCAATGTAGGAATCCAGGGGCTCCAGCAGCCCGGCGTCGACATACTTGTAGATATACACGTTCATCCAGAATACGTCGGGCGCTTCGGCCGTTTCCAGAGACGCGTCGAGCTTCGCCCAGTAGGAATCCCACGGGATCTGCTCGATGGTGACATGAATGCTGCCGTCGTTTTCCGTGTTGAACTTGTCGACGTTTTCCTGAATCACGGGCAGCTGGGTCTCGTCCCAGAGCTGCAGCGTGAGTTCGACCGGCTCCGTTGCCGCGGTTTCCGTCGCCGCGGGTTCCGCTGCGGGCGCGGAGGTCGCCGAACTCTCGGATGCGGCCGCCGTCTCGCTCGACTGCTCGGTGCAGCCGGCCGTGCTCACAACCGCAAGAATGAGCAACACGCTCATCAAGAGGGCTACGATTCTCTTTTTCATTGGTTTCTCTCCTTTTTAGATGATTTCTCATGGCAGTCCCCGTTTGCCAGGGACCAAGAGACTGGTTGGGCGGCTTCGCGGCCGCGCCCCTCCGCTTGCCGGCGTGTCCGGATCCCGATTTTGGGATGCTCTGAACAATGCTCCCGGAAAACCGGGAACCGGAAGGCATGGATCCGGAGGTTGTCGGGAGTTGTTTGTTAGATCCGCCGGCAGCTTTCGCGCTCGACGATGGAGTGCTGGAGCAGGATCTCGGAACTGAGCTCCCCGGTCGGCTGCTCGATGATATCGAGCGTCTTCTTGACGAATCCGTCGATGGGCTGATGAATGGTCGTCAGCCGCGGGCGGATCTTGCTGGCGATGTTCAGGTCGTCATACCCGAGCACGGAGACGTCCTTCGGAACGGAGCGTCCCGCGTCATACAGCGCGGCCATCGCACCGACCGCGAGCTCGTCGCTGAACGCGAAGATGGCGGTGAACTTCGCCCCGCCGAGCAGCGCGTTCTGCACCGCCTGATACCCCGCCTCGAACGTCAGCGGCCCGCAGACGATCTGCGAGGGCGCAAGCGGCAGACCCTTTTCTTCCATCGCCTTGCGGCATCCGGCGATGCGCTGGAACCCCGCGCCGATCTTCTTGATGTCGTCCGAGAGGATCAGGATCTCGCGGTGGCCGAGATTGAGCAGGTAGTTCGTTCCGTCGTACGCCGCCATGATGTCGTTGACATGCACCATGTCCGATTCGTGATTGAGCGCAACGCCGCCGCACATGACCGTACGCACGCCGGCGTGCTGCAGATACTGCAGAATGGAGTTGTCGATTTCCTCTTCAAAATAGATCGCGCCGATGGGCTTCATCCTGCCGACGAAGGTCTTGACGGACTCCGGCGCGGCGGGGTCGTACTGCAGCAGGACGAACGAATGCTTGCTGTCCTTTTTCTGATCCAGCAGCTCGCCGACGGCTTTGCTGTAAAACGCAAAGTGCAGATGCGTCACAAGGATCAGAATGATCTTCTTGCCGTCCCTGCGGACGATTCCCTCGCAGCCCGTCTCCCTCAGCGTTGCCTCGATCTTTTCCGCGAGCTCCCTGCTGACCTCTTCGGTTCCGTTGAGATACCGCGAAACGGTTGCGGGTGAAACGCCGGCGGCAGACGCCAGTTTGCGGGTGGATAACTTCATGTCTACAACTCCGATACTGTTTCTGTAACACTTTAGTGGGGAATGGTCGTGTTCGCGGGATGCGCTCTGTTACGATTGTCATTATATTTGCCGTAAACCGGCCTGTCAAGAGGGTCTGATTGGAATTTTACGCGCAGTTGACACGTTTTTGCTCTTTTTCAACACAAAAAGTGTTTCGAAACATTTTTCACATCATTTTTCATCTGCTGTTCTGGTTTTTCACGAAGAATGCCGCCGGCTTCCGCCGAAGCCGCCTGAAAATCTAAAAAACTGCCGGTTGATCTTCTGTTTTATTCGAATTGACAATGCCGCCCGAGGCGGTCTGCACGAATAGCGGTTCCGTGATATGGTGAAACAGTTTGAAACATGTCGACCGTGAATCTTCCGAGGTCCGTATGTTCGTCGGCACGGTTCTGCGATTTTTCGTGCCGCGGACGCCCCGGGAACTGTCGCCGAAAAATTCGGCCTGCGGATTGTCCGCCGGCGCGCCGGGCAGATACGGCTTTGCCGTTTTCATTTTGCGGGTACTGAATGATAACATGCCCAATATACGATCGTCCGCAGGCTGTCCGGCGCGGTCGGCGTTCCCTGCCGAATACGCGCCTTCCGGTTGTCCGAAAAAACCGGCAAGCGTTACGGTCCATTATTCATCGGTCGGCCGGCGCACCCGCCGATTTTGCATGCGCCGTTCGTTATGCCGGCAATTTTCGCCGCGCGTCCTTTCTGCGCTTGATCAAAAGGGCGGCAAAGAACAGCGCGAACGCCGCTGCCGTCCACGAAATCAGGATGATAAACGATTCCCGCACAAATTGCGCGCCGCGGCTGAACAGGGCGTACGACATGATCCTGATGCCGGAAGCCGTGGGCAGATACTGAAAGACTGCGGAACCTGCGGAAAATTCCAGCGGATTCATCGCGCCGGAAATCAGCCACAGCGTGATGCTCAGAATGATCATCGGCGCAGGCACAAGCCTGAAATCGCCCGCCTTCATGCCGTACAGAACGCCCGGGAGACTGAACATCGTCACAAGCATCAGGAACATCAGCAGCAAATACGCCACGCTGGCGATGCTCGGGAAACGCAGCCCGAAAAACAGCATATAGCACAGCGTCAAAACGATCAGCATCACGCCGGAAATCAGGACCGCCGCCGCCCATTTCCCGATCAGGGAAGCTGTTTCGCCGTTGACTGCCATTTTGATATAGGTTTCTGTCCCGCCTTCCTTTTCATTGGCGCCCAGCGCCCCGCCGATCAGCAGGCCGAAAAAGACCATGGTCCAGATCAGAATGCCCGCCATCATATAGCTGGATCTCGCAAGCGAATCGTTCTGCAGGTTTTCCTCCACGACGATGCCCGGCCTGGCGTTGGTGTCCAGCTCATACAGCTTGACAAAATCGTAGATCCTCGCCTCCATACCGAGTCTTACGTTCTTTGAAATATCTTCATGGGCGGCCGTAAATTCTATGGTGATCTGCTCGGGACTGCCCGCCTCAATGCTTTCGCCGAACCCCTCCGGAATATGCACGACGGCAAACGTTTCATGCATCTGAAACATTTCCTCCGCCGTTTCTTCATCCGTCAGAACCAGTTCAAAGTACGGTATCGTGCCCGTCCTTGTTCCCATGACGTCCAGAAATTTCTCGGTCCAGCCGCTGGATGAGGCGTCGTCGTTGTTGACCACGGCGATGTCCACGATTCCGGTGGTTTGAAAAACGCCGACAAACAGCAGGCAGATCAGCAGCGGCGGAAAGACGGAAACGAGCGCAATCGCCTTATGTTTTTTCCAGTATTGAATGGATTTCTTGATTTCCGCCCTGATTTTTGCGCTCATACTTCCTTCGTCTCCTTCACAAACACTCCATAGGCGGCCGCGAGCATTGCCGCGGCGAATATACCGGTGATGAGCAGGTCCTTTTCCATCAGCCCACTGCTGACGCCGCCCAGCAGGGATGCGTTGATGTACACCTGATAGAAGTAGGTTCCCGGCCAATAATCGGCAATCCGGCGCAGCAGACCCGTCCATGCTTCGGAGGGGGCCAGCCCCCCGGAGATCCACCAGCTTGCGATGTTGATCACCATAACGAGGATGCCCGCCGGCAGAACCTGCTTGATCTTTGCGGCGATCAGCGCCGCCAACCCGACGGAGAAGAAGACCCCCACAGGAAATACGGAAGCTGCATGAGCATATCCTGAGGAAGATACCCGAATACGATCCACTCCTCCAGCAGTATGAAGCAGGTAACGATCAGTGCCTGGACGATAACGGACAGAAATTTCCCGCCGAGGATATTGATCAGCCTGGGCGTCATGATGAGTTCCTTGATCGTGCCGTCTTCAAATTCGCGGGCGATGGAAAACGTGATCGCAAGGCTCGCGCTCAGAAGCATCGCCAGGCCGAGGATAGACGCGCAGATATACTGTATCAGCGGCAGGTCGGGTGAAATATCCGCGATGAAGTCCACCCGCGGGATATTGTAAACCGTGCCGCCCGCTTCGAGGCCGTCGTTGAAATAGTTGAATGCGTTCTGCATCCTCTGAATGAAGTTTTTCGTCACGTCGTCGTTGATATTGTTGATTGTGATCGAAATTCCTACGACTTCGCCCGCATTCAGCCGTTCGGAAAGATTGGCCGGGATCGTAATCAGGCCCAGCACTTCGCCGCTTTCGAATTCTTCCTGCGCCGCGGCGCTTTCCTCCACCTGCGCATCGAACCAATCGGCGCCCGAGCCGCTTTTCAGATCCAGCAGGTAATCCTTCAGTTCAACCGCGGCGGGATCGTCGTCTTCCATGACGATTGCAACGGGCAGAATCTCCGTCTTGGCCAGAAACAGGCCCGCGAAAACCGAGATGATCAGAAGCGGCGCGACGGACATGATGATCAGCTTCGGCTGCCGGAACCACATTTTCAGATCCACGATCATCAGGCTGATGATTTTCCTCATAACCGTTCCCCCGTCAGTCCCGAAGCTTCCTGCCGGTGAGCTTCAGAAAAACGTCGTCCAGCGTCGGCACCCTGACCTGAAGGTCCTTCATGACAATGCCGTCCGTTTCATTGAAGATCTCCGCAACTTCCGTCAGCAGCACGTTCGCCTTCTTCTTTGCCGGTATGAAAATCCGGTATCTGTCCGCCGTCGTTTCCTCGGTGATAACCGTATCCGGCGAATAGTTCTTCAGCTTCGTCTGAAGCTGCGCAAAGCCGGTCCCGGCGATCTCGATCTCCGCCGTAAGATGCACGCCGTCGGAATAGTGGGTCTTCAGATTTTCGGGCGTGTCCATGGCAATCAGACGGCCTCCGTCGATCACCGCGCACAGATCGGACAGTCTGTCGGCCTCGTCCATATAGTTGGTATTGATGAATATGGTTTTTTTGCCCTTCATTTCAAGGATCTTGCTCCATATTTCGTTCCGGTTCTGAACGTCGACTCCGAGCGTCGGCTCGTCCAGTATGATGATTTCCGGGTCGTGAAGCATTGCCCGAACCAACGCAAGCCTTCTCTTCATCCCGCCCGAAAACGTGCCGACAAGGTCGTTCGCCCTGTTTTCAAGCTGGGCAAGTTCCAGCGCTTCGCCGACCTTGCGCTTCACGCTTTTCCGCGGCACGCCATAAAAATTCGCGTGAAACTCGAGGTTTTCCTTTGCCGTCAGGTAATCGTAGATCGAGGTATCCTGCGTGACGAGCCCGATGCGCTTTCGAACCTCCTGGATCTGTTTCGAAGGATCAAAGCCGCAGACGCTGATCTTTCCCGAATCGTATTTTTCGAGTCCGCAGATGATGCTCACCAGCGTCGTCTTTCCCGCGCCGTTCGGCCCGAGCAGCGTGAAGTTCTGCTTCCCGATTTCAAAAGAGATGTCGTCCAGAACGACCCTCTCGCCAAAGGATTTTCTCAAATCCGATACAACAATGGACATGTGCCGCTTCTCCTAACCTAATCTATTTTGATATCGTTCCAGAGCAGTCTGAAAACCTCTTCCTTTCGCCGTTCCATGGCCGCCGCCAGCTGCGCGTCGTCCATCGGCGCAAAATCCCGGATCACAGGCAATGCAAGAAACAAAAAAAGATCAAGGCTGAAGAGATTCAGAATGAATTCCGTGGGATCCACCGCGCGGATTTCGCCTTTGGCAACGGCTTCCTTCAGCTTGTCCGTAAGAATTTTGAACGGCGTCTGCCGATATCCGACATAGCAGTCGGATACCATGTCCCGAAGATTCAGTTTTTGGCGGCTCAGTTCCCACAGCAGGAATTGGAACGAATCCTTTCGTTCGTTTAAAAAATCAAAGTGCCGGTCGATAAAGACGGACAGAAACTCTTTGAACGTCAGGGAATCCATGCTTCCGTTAAAAACGCTGCCGTACAGGTCGGCGACGATTCTCTTCAAAACCTCAAGGAAAAGCGTGTCCTTGTCTTTGAAATAGTAGTGCAGAAGCATTTTGTTCACGCCCGCGCAGTCGGCGATTTCCTGCATGCGGGCGCCCGCCTTGCCTTTTTCAACAAAGACCTTCATCGCAGCATCTATGATATCCTGCTGAACCTGCTTTTCTTTCATACGATCGTCATCCTCTATTACATTTCGAAATTTACCATTCGGTTGAACCATCCGGTTGATAATAGCACCGCCCAGTCGTGCTGTCAACCGTTTAACCCGATGCGATTATGCAAAACCGTCTGCAAACGCGGAAAACCGCGAAAAAACCAGAGCGCATTTGTCAGCGGCGATGCGGGCGACGGACGAATGGCGTTTCTCAAGGACCGGGGTATGATTCTGATGCAGCTTATGATTGGCTTCGGCCGCCGGGTCGGTGCAACGCTTTGAAAATTGTTCGGCAGCGCCAAATGGCCAAGGCCAAGGCCTTGGCCATTCAACATAACCCGGTGAATTATACTATCAAGTGCAACACTTTAGGAAAATAAAGGAGTTCATGCAAG
>CAZIQO010000021.1:0-35490 GCA_964541465.1 uncultured Oscillospiraceae bacterium | reverse complement strand
CCAACGGCCCCCCTTATCGACAAGAGAAACGCCCTGTTACGGGCGTTTCTCTGTTTCATATCCAATATATGAGGCGTGTCGTGTTCTGTACATTCGTCAGAACGCACGGTCCGCCCGGCGCATGAACGCTATTCCGCAATCAGTCCCTTGGAGACAAGATACTCGCGCGCGACGTCCGCGGCGTTCTGCTCCTCCACGTCCACGGCATAGGTCATGTTCGTCATGGCGTCGTTGGTCAGCGAACCGGTCAGCTTCTCAAGCACTTCCTCGAGATTCGGGGCGGCTTCGGCATAATCGTCGAACAGTCCCTCACGAACCACCAGAACGCCGTTATATTCCGGGAAGAACCCGAGATCGTCTTCCAGAATCACCAGGTCGTACTTCCGGTTCAGGCCGTCCGTCGTATACACCTCGGTCACGTCGAAATTCCCGTTGGAAATCGCGGTGTATTTGAGGTTGATGTCGATGGAGGAATACGACGCGAAGTTGAGCTGATAGAAATCGATGAACTGCCAGTAGCGGTCCGTGAACTCCTGCGCAAAGAAGCTGCTCTCCGCGCCGAACGTCAGCTCGGGCGCGACGGCGACAAGGTCGCTCACCTTGGAAAGGCCGTACTGTTCGGCCGTTTCCGGCATGACGGCAATGGCGTAGGTGTTGTTGATGCCGAGCAGTCCGAGCATATCCGCGCCGTACTGGTCCTTAATGTTTTCCTTGACGTATTCATAGAGGGTTTCGCCGGCCGGGACGTCGCTTACGTCCTTTTGCAGCCAGGCGCCGAGCAGCGTGCCGTCGTAGTTGAGATGGATATCGCAGCTTGGCTCGTCGGCGGACGTTTCCTTGAACATGTTCGTCAACGACATCTGATCTTTGACATCGACCGTCAGATCGGTATCCGCTTCAACCAGATATTTCACCATGTAGTGAACCAATGTGACCTCAGAGTACTCGCCCTCGTAGAGAGTGAGCGCCTTGACCTCCTTGTTCTGGGAGCAGCCGGTCAGCAAAAACAGCGACAGTAGAGTGAGTGCGGTCAGTACGATAGCGAGTGTTCTTTTTCCTTTCTTCATTTGTTCCATCCTTTCCTTCTTATTTTACAATTGCCGGCGAACGTCAGTCCGCCATTTTCCGGACGACCCGCCCGGAAACCTTCTGATTGAGGCGCTTTTCGATCAGGCCCATCAGCACGTCGAATACGATGGCCATGAGCATCAGCGAAAGCGTTCCCATCGCGATCCATTTCATGTTCATCACGCGGATTCCCTTATAAATAACCGAGCCGAGCCCGCCGCCTCCGACGGACGCGGCGAATACGGTCGTTCCAATCGCGTTGACCGTTGCGATGCGGATCCCGGTGAACACGACGGGGAAGGCGAGCGGCAGCTCCACCCGGAAGAGACGGTACAGCCGGCTCATGCCCATGCCCTTCGCCGCCTCCTTCACGCCCGGGTCCACCTCTGAAAGGCCGAGATACGTATTCCGAACGATCGGCAGGAGCGAATACAGCGTCAGCCCGATGATGACGGTCAGCTTGCCGGCGCCGGCGAGGATCATGATGATGCCGAGCAGCGCGAGCGAGGGGATCGTCTGCAGCACGTCGGACACAAACAGGATCACCTTCCGCCACCGCGGAAAGAAATACGCCGCGATCCCGAGCGGAAGGCCGACCAGAATCGAGCAGAACACCGACGCGACCACCATGAAAAGATGCTCCCAGACGATTTTTATGCTCATTTTGCATTCGCCTCTTTTCGGATCCCGCGCGGCGTAACCCGGCGCTGGAGCATGTCGATGAGCGCGCCGAGCAGAATGGCCAGCACGGCCGCCGGAATGGCGCCCATCAGGATCAGTTCATTCTGGTTGAGCCCGATGCCCTGATAGATGAATTCGCCGAGACCGCCGAGTCCGATCATCGCGGCCAGCACCGTCCAGCTTACCGTATAGATGGTCGCCATGCGCAGACCGCCGATGATCGTAGGCATGGAAAGCGGCAACTCCACGCGGAAGAGGATCTGCGCCGAACTCATGCCGCATCCGCGCGCCGCCTCCACATACTGGTGCTCCACATTCGTGATCCCGACATAGGTGTTTTTCAGCACGGGAAACATGGCGTAGATGGACAGCGCGATGATAACGGTCGCGGGGACCATGCCGAGATACAAAAAAAGAATGCCGATGAACACGATGCCCGGGATCGTATTGAACACCGAAAGAATCGGGAGAATGATCTTCGAATACTTCGGCGCGCGCGAGAGCAGGATGCCGATCGTCAGCCCGAGCAGGAACCCGATCGCGACCGACGCAAGCACATACGCCAGATGAATCCCGATGTTTCTCAGCAGGGATTCCCCGTAAAGACTCATCAGCTTGGAAAACGACGTCATTCCCGTCACCCCCAGAGCCGTTCGGCCAGCGCCTTGGCGATGCTGGTCTTCGTGATAATGCCCGCGACGGTATCGTCCGGATTCAGAACGATCACGTAATTCGCCTTCGTCGAGAGAAGCATATCGAAACAGCGCTTTGCATCGTCCGTCGTCCGTACGGTCTCGCGGTCCGTACGGATCAGATCGGTGATTTTTGAATTTTCCGTGCCGTGGGACTGGATATCCTCCACGGACAGCGTGCCGGCGTACCGGTCGGACGCGTCGGTCACAATCAGCGAGTCCACGTTGGAGCGCATCATCATGGCGGTGCACGCGTGGATGCCCTTCCCGCGGTCGACTGTAATGACGTTTGTGCGCATGAAGTCCGCGGCGGTCAGCGAGGCGGGATCCGCGCTGGCGATATGCTTGCCGAGGAAATTGCGCACCGTATCGTTTGCGGGGTTCTTCAGCATCTCCTCCGGCGGCGCCATCTGCGTGATCCGGCCGTTCTCCATGAAGATGATCACATCCGCGAGATTGAGCGCCTCCTCCATATCGTGGGTGACGAACACGATGGTCTTATGAAGCTTTTTCTGCAGGTGCATGATCTCGTCCTGCAGGGCGCTCCGCGTCATGGGATCGAGCGCGCCGAATGGTTCGTCCATGAGCACGATCGGCGGCGACGCAGCCAGCGCGCGGAGAACGCCGATGCGCTGCTGCTGCCCGCCGGACATCTCGGTCGGGTATTTATGGGCGTACTGCTCGTACGGCATATCGACCATATCCAGCATATCGTGCACGATCCGGTCGCACCGCTCCTTATCATACTTGAGCAGTTTCGGCACGACGGTGATGTTCTGCGCGACCGTCATATTGGGAAACAGACCGATCTGCTGGATCACGTATCCGATCCGCCGGCGAAGCTGGACGCGGTTGATGACCTCCGTGTCCTCGCCGTCGATGGTCACATGCCCCTCGTCCGGCTCGATCAGGCGGTTGATGATCTTGAGCGTTGTGGTTTTTCCGCAGCCGGAAGGACCGATCAGCACGGCAAACTGACCCGCTTCCACGGTAAAGCTGAGATTGCGAAGCACTTCGGAATCGCCGTAGTGCTTACTGATGTTTTGAAACTGAATCATTTTCTTCCTCCTTCGCGTTTGTTCCGCTTTCCTTTGGAGGAGGACCGTTCATGAAGCGTTCGACCGAATACACGGCGGACGAGTCGCCCACGAATACGAGGGTGTCGCCGCCGTAGATCTCCGCATACGGGCCCGGCGAAACGATCACGCTGTGCATGCGCCTGATCGCGATAATGGTCGCGCCCGTCGCCTGCCAGAAATGCAGCGCTTCGAGGCTTTTTCCGATTCGCTCCGATGTTTCCGAAACGCGCACCTCGTAATTCGGCAGCGAAGCGGTGGCGGGGGAAGCGGCTTCCTGGGCCTTGATGATCTCGGAGTATACGTCGCCGATCTGCTTGTTCAGATCGGTATGCTGCAGCAGAAGCTGCTTGAGCTTCTTTCTGAGTTCCTGCTGTTCGTTCCAGCCTTCAAAATTCTTGAGGTAGCGCTTCGCGTTGTCTGCGGACAAAATGAATACGCCGCTCTTGTCCTTGATGTCGACCACCTTCATGTCGGCAAGCAGCCGAAGCGCCCGCCGGATCGTTTCCGGGGACACGCCGTACTCCGACGCGAGCAGGGAGCGACCGGAGAATCGCTGTCCCTCGCGCATGTCGCCTTCCACAATTCGTTGGGCAAGATCCAGCGCAATCCTTAAATATTGAGGCGAAAGCTCAATACGACTCACAAAAATTTCCCTTTCGTTGCATAATATATATGATGTAGTATAATCTAACAACTTAAAAATGTCAAACGATATGCTTGACGAATCCTGTCGAGCGGAGTGCGAAACAGCCTCCCGTTACGCCAAACGATTGTGTTTCGGCGGGTGTCCTGATAGGATGAGGAAGGTCAGGATTCCGATGATTCATCTAAAAAGCAGGAGGAGAAACTGTTTATGGCAAGAATTCCGCTTTCGCTGCGCAGAGAAGCGCCGGAGGATTACCGCGCGGTCGAGGAAATGACGCGGGAAGCGTTCTGGAATGTGCACGTGCCCGGCTGCTGCGAGCATTATCTGGCGCACATGCTCCGCAAATCCGCGGCGTTTCTGCCGGAACTGGATCTGGTGGCCGAATAGGACGGCAGACTCGTCGGCAGCATCCTGTACACGCGCGCCGTCGTACAGGGCGACGATGGAACGGAGCATGCGGTTGTATGTTTCGGGCCGGTCTCCGTGCTTCCGTCCTTTCAGCGTCAGGGCATCGGAACGGCGCTGATCGAACGCACCAAAGAGACGGCGAAGTCGCTTGGGCACCGCGCGATCTTTATCTACGGAGACCCGGCCTATTACGGGCGGTTCGGATTCGTCGGAGCGGAGACGTACGGCATCGGCACGCCGGATTGGATGTACGCCGAAGCGCTGCTGGCGCTTGAACTCGAAAAAGGCGCGCTCTCCGCCTGCCGCGGCCGGTTCTTTGAGGATGAAACCTTCGATGTGGACGAGGCAAAGGCAAAGGCGTTCGACAGGGATTTTCCGGCCAAAGAATCCCGGGACGATCTGCCGTCGCAGGCGCGATTCCGGTATCTGCTGAGCAGATGGACGCCGATGTCCGAACGGCCGCTTCGCTGAGGGAACACCGGGACGGGCGAACCATAACATTTGGTTTGCTTGTCTGACCGGTTGCAATCCGCCGCGTTGTTGTGTACAATAACCCCTATGAAACTGCAACACGAATGCCTGAAGTGTATCTTCGCGCAGGTTGAAACCGTAACGGACATGCTCGGCTTCGACGAGGCGCGGCGGGAATCGGTCCTGCGCGAGACGCGCGATTTTCTGAGCAAAGCCGATTATGAAAACTGCACGCCGGAATCGATGGGGAGCCTCTGGAGCCTGCTTCTCCGCGACGCGGAGACGGACGATCCGTATCAGACGATCAAATCCCGCTGCAATGCGGAGGCGGAAAAAATGGCGGACCAGACGCGCCGTGCCATCGCGTCGGCGGACGATCCGTTTACGGTTGCGCTGAAATACGCGATCGCCGGGAACCTGATCGACTTCGGTTTGGCACGGCCGGTCCCTGTAGAGGAACAGAACGAGCGTATCCGCGCGGTCGTGACCGCGCCCTTCGCCATCGACCACAGCGATCTGCTGCGCGGCGCGCTGAGAACCGCAAAACGACTGTTGTATCTTTGCGACAACGCGGGGGAGATCGTATTCGACCGTCTGCTGCTCGAGCGGGTCCGATCTGACTATCCCGCGCTCGAGATCGTGTGCGGCGTGCGCGGAAAACCCATCCTGAACGACGCGACCATGTCCGACGCGCTGGAGGCCGGCATGGACGCCGTCGCGCGCGTGATCGACAACGGGGACGGCTCGCCGGGCACGGTGCTCAAAAAAACGTCCCCGGCGTTCCGAGAGGAGTTCGAGCGCGCGGATGTTGTGGTCTCCAAGGGGCAGGGGAACTTTGAAAGCCTCTGGGGCGAGGAAAAGGAACATCTCTATTTCCTGTTCATGGCGAAATGCAACTCCATCTGCCGCGTGGTGAACGTGAAGCAAATGTGCATCGTCTGCCTGAAGAACAACGAGCACGACGTGAAATAGCAAAATTTGATCGGCATACATACGGCATCCTCCGTTGAAGCATCCTGTACTGCGGAGGATGTTTTGTCTTGTTATTCACGAACAGTCGGGAACAGAAAAAGGCCGTAACCTGACTGATACGAATGTCCAAAGCGCGGAACGGACGCATTTTCATGGATTGGCCCGGTTTTGTTTGACAGGACTGTTATACATGATATATTGTAACATCATGAAGAAAAGCACTAACATTCGCATGAAATGGCGCACGAGGGAGGGGCAGTATGGCGATTCCGGTCATCATGCCGAGGCAGGGGCAGTCTGTGGAACGCTGCATCATCGCCGAATGGAAAAAGAAGGTGGGCGATCCGGTCAAGACGGGGGACGTTCTGTTCTCCTATGAGACGGATAAATCCACGTTTGAGGAGGAAGCAAAAGCGGACGGCACGCTGCTTGCGGTCTTCTTTCAGGCGGACGACGAAGTGCCGTGCCTGACGACTGTCGCCGTCATCGGAAATCCGGGCGAATCGTGCGAAGAATTCCGGCCGAGTGCCTGCGAAGCCGCGAAGGCGGCACCGGAGAAAGCGCCCGCGATGGAAACCGCGCCCTTCGCGCGCGCGGAGGGGATTTCGCCGCGCGCAAGAGCAGTTGCGCAGGCGCTGCGGGTGGACGCATCCAAAGCGGAGCCGACGGGTCCGCACAAACGGGTGATCGAGCGGGACGTAATCGCGTTCGCGAGGGAAAGCCGCACGGACTCCGGTCCTGATTACGACGAGATCAGGATGCCGAACCTGCGCCGCGTGATCGCAAGGACCATGCACGAAAGCCTCGCCGAGACGGCGCAGTTGACGTACAACACCTCCTTCGACGCCACGCAGATCCTTACGCTGCGCGAACAAATCAAAGCCGCGCCAGCGGAAGCGGAGATGCCGAAGAGCACGATCAACGACATGATCCTCTTTGCCGTTTCCCGCGCGCTGACGAAGTACGAATCGCTCAACGCGCATTGCCTGGGCGATAAGATGCGCTGCTACCGCCATGCGCATCTCGGCATCGCGGTGGATACGCCGCGCGGGCTGCTCGTCCCGACGCTGTTCAACGCGGACGAAAAGTCGCTTTACGAAATCGCAGCGGAGTCCAAGGCGCTCATCAAGGCCGCGAAGGAGGGCAGCATCCATCCCGATCTCCTGCGCGGCGGCACGTTCACGGTCAGCAACGTCGGCGTATACGGCGTGGAGAGCTTCACGCCAATCATCAACCCGCCGCAGGTCGCGCTGCTGGGCGTTTGCTGCATTACCGAGCGCGTGCGCACGGTAAACGGGCGAATCACGGCCTACCCCGCGATGGGGCTGTCGCTGACGTGCGACCACCGCGCGGTGGACGGCGCGCCCGCGAGCCGCTTCCTCAAGGACCTTGTCACGATGCTCGAGCATTTCGATCTTACACGGATCGGCTGAGGAGGAGAGATAAATGACGTTCGATTTACTCATACTTGGCGGCGGCCCGGCCGGCTACCTTGCCGCCGAACGCGCGGGACACGCAGGCTTTTCGGTCTGCTGCATCGAGGAACGCGGTATCGGCGGCGTATGCCTCAACGAGGGCTGCATCCCGACCAAGACGCTTCTCTACTCCGCAAAGCTATATGACGGCGCGGCACACGGCGAAAAGTACGGCGTGACGGCGGAGGGGCTCTCCATTGATCACGCGAAGGTCGTCGCGCGGAAGGACAAGGTCGTCAGAACGCTCGTTTCCGGCGTGAAGGCCGCGCTGAAGGCGAGCGGCGTGACGCTGGTGAACGCGCGCGGGGTGATCACGGGTCGCAATGCGGAAGGCTATACCGTGGAAGCGGGCGGCGAAGCCTATGCGGGGAAGCGCCTGCTCATCGCGACCGGCTCTGTTCCGGCTGTTCCGCCGATCCCCGGACTGAAGGAAGGGATCGCATCCGGCTTCGTCTGCACGAACCGAGAGATCCTGGCGCTCACCGAAAAGCCCGGACATCTCGCCGTCATCGGCGGCGGCGTGATCGGGCTCGAGCTTGCGAGCTACTTTACCTCGATCGGCACGAAGGTGACCGTGATCGAAATGCTCGACCATATCGCGGGCGAAAACGATCCGGACCTGATAAAGATTCTGCAGAAAACTTTTGAAAAACGCGGCGTGACCTTTCTACTGTCCGCAAGGGTCACCGGTGTGGGAACGGACCGCGTCCGTTGCGAAAAAGACGGAGCGCCCGGCGAGGTCGTCTGCGATCGGGCGCTTCTCTCGATCGGCCGCCGCCCCAATAGGAAGGACATCGGACTGGAGAACATCCATGTGCTCACCGAGCGGGGCGCAATCGTGACCGACGCGCATATGAGGACCAACCAGCCGGAGGTCTACGCGGCGGGGGACGTCAACGGCAGGTCCATGCTTGCGCACACGGCCTACCGCGAGGCGGAGGTCGCCGTCCATACGATGCTCGGCAAACGGGACGCGATGCGCTACGACTCGATCCCCAGCGTGCTGTATACCAACCCCGAGCTCGGCGCGGTCGGCGAGACCGAGTATTCCGCCAGGGCGAAGGGGCTGGACGTTGCCGTCGCAAAGCTGCCGATGCGCTTTTCCGGCCGGTACCTTGCGGAAAACGAGGGCGGCGACGGCGTGATGAAGCTCGTCGTGGACAGGGAAAAGCGGACCGTCCTCGGCGCGCAGGCGCTGTGTAATTACGCAAGCGAGTTCATCGTTTCGGTCGGCGCGTTCATCGAGCTCGGTCTGACGGTCGACGAAATAAGGAAGATCGTGTTCCCGCATCCGACGGTTTGCGAAATCATCCGCGAAGCCGTATTCCAGATTTAACGCCGACCCGGGCCGCGTCCGCCGAAAGGAGATCCCCATGCCAAAGCAGTTGCCCATCGATCCGAACGTCGTAAGAAAGCCGGAGCCGCTGACGTTCCCGGAGATCCCCGTAAACGCGTATCAGAAGACCGTACGGGACGAAAAGAAGAATTTCAAAAAGGCAGAATTTCTGCATATCTTCCGGGATATGTGCTATATCCGCGAGTTTGAGACCATGCTCAGCCTTGTCAAGACCACGGGCGAATACCGGGGCGTGCAATACACGCATCCGGGTCCGGCGCATCTTGGCATCGGGCAGGAGGCCGCGTATGTCGGCGCGGCGTACGAGCTTACGATCGACGACTTCACGTTCGGCTCCCACAGAAGCCACGGCGAGATTTTGGCCAAAGGTCTGCGTTCCATCGAGATACTTTGCGACGAAACACTCGAACAGATCATGGAGGAATTCTTCGGCGGGCATACGCTGGCGGCCATCAGGGACGAGGGCAAATCCGTCAGGGAGAACGGAATCAACTTTCTTCTCTACGGCATGATGTGCGAAACGTTCGGACGCAAGAACGGCTTCAATCAGGGACTCGGCGGCTCCATGCACGCGTTTTTCACGCCGTTCGGCATCTATCCGAACAACGCCATCGTCGGCGGCAGCGGCAGCATCGCACCGGGCGCGGCGCTCTATAAGCTGATCAACAAAAAGCCCGGCATCGTCGTGTGCAACATCGGCGACGGGGCCATGGCGTGCGGCCCGGTCTGGGAAGGGCTCATGATCTCCGCCATGGATCAGGTCCGCACGCTCTGGGGCAGGGACGGCGGGCATGTGCCGATCCTCTTCAACATCAACGATAACTTCTACGCCATGGGCGGCCAGACGCGCGGCGAAACGATGGGGTGTGACATGGTCGCGCGCGTCGCGGCGGGCGTGCTGCCGTCGGCCATGCACGCCGAACGCGTGGACGGAACCAACCCGCTCGCCGTCATCGACGCATACAGGCGCAAGCTCCCGCTTGTGCGGGAGGACGGCCCCGTTCTGCTCGACGTGGTCACCTACCGCTGCAGCGGCCACAGCCCGTCGGATTCCGGTACATACCGCACGAAAGAGGAACTGGGAGCCTGGGAAAAGCAGGACCCCATCGTATCGTTCGAAAATCAGCTCGTCGAGGCGCAGGTCTGCACGCGGCAGGAACTGGACGCAATCCGCTCGAAGGTCGGCGAGGATCTTCTGCGCAATTTCAGGCTCGCCATCGACCCGGCCGTGTCGCCGCGCATCGACATCTTTGGAAAAGAAAGCGACTACATCGGCAACCTGATGTTCTCGAATCGGACCGTGCGCTCGTTCGACACGACGCGCATGCCGGACGTGCTGCTGCCGAAGGAGGAATGCCCGCGCGTGCAGCAGATCGCCAGGAAGACGCGATTCGGGCTGGAGGCGGACGGCAAACCCGTAAGCAAAAACCGCGTCTATCAGCTGCGCGACGGTCTTGCGGAGCCCATCATCAACAAATTCTACGAGGACCCGACGCTTGTCGCGTTCGGCGAGGACGTGCGCGACTGGGGCGGCGCGTTCGCGGTGTACCGCGGCATGACGGAGGCGTTCCCGTATCACCGGCTGTTCAATACGCCGATCTCGGAGGCCGGCATCGTCGGCGCGGCGGTCGGCTATGCCATGAGCGGCGGACGCGTGGTGGCGGAGATCATGTACTGCGATTTTCTGGGTCGTGCTGGCGACGAGATCTTCAATCAGCTCTGCAAGTGGCAGGCCATGAGCGCCGGCATGCTGAAGATGCCCGTCGTGCTGCGCATGAGCGTGGGTTCGAAGTACGGCGCGCAGCATTCGCAGGATTGGTCCGCGCTGCTATCGCACATCCCCGGGCTCAGGGTCGTGTTCCCGGCCACCCCGTACGACGCAAAGGGGCTCATGCAGTCGGCCCTCAACGGCACCGATCCGGTGGTGTGTCTCGAAAGCCAGCGCATCTACGACGTGGGCGAGCTGTTTCATCCGGGCGGCGTGCCGGCGGAGGAGTACGAGATCCCGTTCGGCGAGCCGGACGTCAAACGCGCCGGCAGAGACGTTACGATCCTCACGATCGGCGCCACACTCTACCGCGCAGCGAAGGCGGCGGATATCCTGCAGGAAACGTACGGCGTTTCCGCGGAGATCATCGACGCCCGCTCGCTCGTGCCGTTCAATTACGAGCCGGTCGTCGAATCGATCAGAAAAACCGGCCGCATCGTGATCACCGGGGACGCGTGCGAACGCAACAGCTTCATGCGCAATCTTGCGAGCAACATCGCCGAACTGGCGTTTGATTCTCTCGACGCGCCGCCGGTCGTGGTCGGCGCAAAGAACTGGATCACGCCGGCGCACGAGCTGGAGGATGCGTTCTTCCCGCAGCCGGAATGGATCGTGGACGCGATCCATGAACGGATCCTGCCGCTCCCGGGTCACGTCTGCTCGCATAACTGCACCGAACTCGAGCAGATCCGCGAAAACAAACGCGGCATCTAAAAGGTGTAAAAACGGCGGCGAATATGGTATAATATTCGTCGCTATCTTTATGCAGTCAATTTCATCATGCGAAAGGAACGTTACGATATGAAACCAGTCGAGAAAAAGGCGATCACAGCCATCCGCGTATTGGCCGCGGAAGCCGTGCAGAAAGCAAAAAGCGGCCACCCCGGCATGCCGATCGGCGCCGCGCCGATGGCGTTTGCGCTCTGGAGACAGATGCGGCACGACCCGAAGGACCCGCATTGGCAGGCGCGGGACCGTTTTGTGCTCTCCGCGGGGCATGCGTCCATGCTGGAATACGCGCTGCTGCATCTCTTTGGCTACGGCCTTTCGATCGACGATCTCAAGCAGTTCCGTCAGTGGGGAAGCAAGACGCCGGGCCACCCGGAATACGGCCATACCGTCGGCGTGGAAGCAACAACCGGCCCGCTCGGTCAGGGCTTCGCGAACGCGGTCGGCATGGCGATGGCGGAGGCGCATCTTGCGGCGGAGTTCAACCGGGACGGTTATCCCGTGGTGGACAACTACACCTACGTGCTCAACGGCGACGGATGCCTCATGGAGGGCGTCACGTCGGAAGCGGCTTCGCTCGCGGGGCATCTCGGGCTCGGCAAGCTGATTGTCCTCTACGACCGGAACGAGATCACCATTGAGGGCGGCACGGAGCTTGCGTTCACCGAGGACGTTGGCAAACGCTTCGAGGCGTACGGCTGGCAGGTCCAGCACGTCCCGGACGGCGAGGACATTGAAGCGATCGACGCCGCCATCCAGCGCGCAAAGGCCGAAACGGAGCGCCCTTCTATCATCATCGTTCGCACGGAGATCGCGCACGGCACACCGAAGGTCGGCAAGGCCAGCGCGCACGGCGAACCGCTCGGCGAGGATAACATCCGCGCCATGAAGGAGTTCTACGGCTGGACGGAGCAGGACCCGTTCGGCGTGCCGGACGATGTGTACGCCTACTTTACCGAGCTGGAATCGGGCTACGCAAAGGCGCACGAAGCATACCAGAAGATGTTCGACGCATACGCGAAAGCGTATCCGGATCTCTATAAAAGATGGAACGCGTGGCACCAAAAGAAGCTGCCGGAAGCGCTCGAGCAGGACGAGCGCCTCTGGAACGCCTCCGCACCGAAGGCGACCCGCGCGGTCAGCGGGGAACTGCTGAACGTATTCGCCGAATACATGCCCAACATGTTCGGCGGCAGCGGGGACCTGGCGCCCTCCACCAAGACCGAAATGAAAGGGCGGGGCTTCTTTGAGAAGGACAACCGCGCGGGCGCGAACATCCATTTCGGCATCCGCGAATTCGCCATGTCCTGCGCCTGCAACGGCATCATGCTCTACGGCGGGCTGCGTGCCTACTGCGGGACGTTCTTTGTGTTTACGGACTATCTCAAGCCCGCGCTTCGCCTCTCCGCGTTCATGAAACTGCCGGTCGTGTATGTATTAACGCACGACAGCATCGGTGTCGGCGAGGACGGGCCAACGCACCAGCCCGTCGAACAGCTCGCGTCGCTGCGCGCAACGCCGGGCGTACTCGTGTTCCGTCCCGCGGACGCGAAGGAAACGGCCGCCTGCTATCTGGCGGCGTTCGGGAGCGACCGTCCGGCCGTGATGGCGCTGACCCGCCAGAGCCTGCCGCAGTACGCGGAAACCGGAAAAGGCGCGTTCCGGGGCGGGTATATCCTGCGCGACGCGAAAAACGGAAAACCGGACGTGATCCTGATAGCGAGCGGCAGCGAGGTGGATCTGATCTATAAAGCCGCCGATCTGCTGACTGCGGAAGGAATCTCCTGCCGCATCGTCTCCATGCCGTGTACGGAGCTCTTCGAAGAGCAGGACGCGGCGTACCGCGAATCCGTTCTGCCGAACGGGATCCGTGCGCGCGTGACCGTGGAAGCGGCCGCCTCGCTCGGCTGGGAACGCTATGCCGGGCTGGACGGCGTGTGCGTGTGTCTGGACCGTTTCGGCGCGTCCGCGCCGGGCGGTATCCTGTTTGAGAAATTCGGCTTTACGCCGGAGAACGTTGCCCGCGCGGCGAAGGAATCCATCCGCCGCACGAAGAAATAAAATGAACCGCATCCTCGTAACAAACAGCGTCGACCCGTACCGAAACCTTGCTTTCGAAGAACTGCTCTTCGAGACGCAGGGCGGCGGCGCGTCGCTGTATCTCTGGCAGAACGAGCGGACGGTCGTGATCGGCCGCAACCAGAACGCATGGCGCGAATGCCGCGTGGAACTGCTGGAGAGCGAGGGGGGGAGGCTCGCGCGCCGGACGTCCGGCGGCGGCGCGGTATTTCACGATCTCGGGAATCTCAACTTCACATTCCTCTTGCCGAAGGAAGATTACGATCTGGTGCGGCAGCTCTCCGTCGTTCGCAAAGCAGCCGCCTCGTTCGGCGTGGAGACTTCGTTCACGGGAAGGAACGATCTTGTCGTTGCAAACTCGCAGGCGAAGTTTTCCGGCAACGCGTTCCGCTTTTCCGGACGGACCGCGCTGCACCATGGGACGATCCTCATCGCCGCCGACATGGGGCGGCTTTCCAGGTATCTTGCGCCGTCGGAACGAAAGCTGGAGGCAAAAGGCGTCAGGAGCGTCGCAAGCCGCGTAACAAACCTGAGCGAGCTGAATCCGGAACTGACCGTGGAGCGGATGAAAACCGCGTTGGTCGAAGCGTTCGCCGAGGAGTACGGCCGGGCGGAGGCGTATCCGGAGGAGGCGACGGATCTCGAACGACTGGAGCGGATCCGGGAGCGGTTCGCCTCCTGGGAATGGCGCTACGGCGAAACGCCTTCTTTCAACGTTTCGTTTGAAAACCGGTTCGACTGGGGCTGCATGGAGCTGCTGCTCAACGTGCGGGACGGCAGTGTCGCGTCCGCGCGGTGCTATACCGACGCGATGGACGAAACGCTCGCGGACCGTGTGCAGTTTGCGCTGCATGGGGCGATCTACGGAAAGGACGCGCTCCGCATGCGGCTGTATGCGCTCGGAGACGAGGCGGCGCGTTCGATCGCGGACTGGCTGTCCGGCCAGCCGTTCTGATACCTGTGTCCTCTTAAAAACGACTGACTCTTTAAAAATTATCCGTCCTGCATGACGGCCGCAGCGCCGCGCGGGGCGGATCTTTGTTTCGCATTTTTTGCCTGCCAGGATTCGCCATCGGACCCAAAGATGTGATACAATATGGAAAATCCTGTGCGTTTCTGCGGGCAGCCGCAGGGATTCATATTGCAAGGAGCATGCCATGCGAATGACTGCCGTGCTGACCGGCGTGACCGGGAAATCCGGCCGATACGCCATCGAGCGGCTCTGCGAGCGGAAGAAGGAACTGGACGGCTGCCGATTCCGCGCGGTCGTGCGCTCGGAGGAAAAGGCGGCGTTCCTGCGCGAAAGCGGGCTGCCAATCGAGCTGTTCTTCGGCTCGGTGGACGACGAAGCGTTCCTTCTGCACGTCATGGATGGCGCGGACACGCTGCTGCACATCGTCGGCATCCACACATCCGAACGGGTGATCCCCTGCGCGATCCGGGCGGGGATCAGGCGGATTCTCACGGTCCACACAACGGGCGTCTATTCCAGATATAAATCCGCCGGCGAGGAGTACCGGCGCATCGACGATACGGTAAAGCGCCTTTGCGCCGAAGCCGGCGTTTCGCTTTCCATCCTTCGGCCGACGATGATCTACGGCGGGCTGGACGACGAGAACGTTGCAAAGTTCATCGCGATGATGGACCGGTTCCCCGTGATGCCGATCGTATCCGGCGCGCGTTTCGCGCTGCAGCCGGTGCACCGCCACGACCTCGGACGCGCCTATGCGGACGCGCTGCTCTGCGGCGAAACGGCCGGGCGCGACTACGTGCTTTCCGGCAAAGATCCGATCGACTTACGGGATATGCTCGCCTGCATCGCCGGTGATCTGGGCAAAAAACCGCGTTTTCTCTCCGTGCCGTACCCGATCGCAATATCCGGCGCGTGGCTTGTATATCTTGCGACGCTGACGAAGCTGGACTACCGCGAAAAGGTGCAGCGCCTCGTGGAACCCCGCGCCTATCCGCACGACGACGCGACCCGGGACTTCGGCTACGCGCCGGTCGGCTTCCCGGAAGGCGTGAAGGATGAGGTGGCGGCGTATCTTGCTAAGAAAAACGCGGACCTGCCGCCGCGCGCACCGCGAACAGAAAACTGAATCATCCGGGAGGGAAAAAGCCGACATGAAGCAAAAGCGTCGATTTTCCGTTCGTTTCTGCGATTTCTGCGAAGGATTCGTTGCGCTTGCCGCGCTGGCGGTCTTCGCGTTTCTTTCTCTCGTCAGCCTGATTCAGACCTGTCATATCGACATCGGTTTTTCGGCGGACAACAGCGAACACGTATCGTTCCTTGGCGACAACGTTCTGCTCAATATCGGTATCCTTCTTGCGCTGTTCCTGCTCGCAATGCTGATTGCCCGCGCGCGCGTGAAGCGCCGGACCGTTCGCATCGTCGGCGCGGCGGCGATCGCGCTTTCTGCCGCCGTCGGCGTCTGGTGGGTACTCGCCGCCAAGGCGGTCCCGTATGCGGATTCGAAGCGGATCATCGACGCGGCCCAGCTGCTCGCCGCAGGCGACGCGTCGGCTCTGACCCAGAATAACTACTTCTATATCTACCCGTTCCAGACCGGCTATCTTCTGTTTGCGGAGGGATTCTTCCGCATCTTCGGCGCGGGCCGGATCACGCTGTTTCAGCTGCTCAATGTGCTGCTGGCGTGCGCGGGGGAGATCGCCGTGCTGCGACTTGCCAGGGTTCTGTTCGACGATCCGCGCGCGGAGTTGCTCACGGCGGTGCTGCTCGGGCTCTGCCTGCAGCCGATGTTCCTCTCTACGTTCCTCTACGGAACGATTCCGGGAATGACGCTCGCGCTGTGGAGTGTGGTGCTCGTTTCACGCTGCATGAAGGAAAAAAAGCCCGTCCTGCTGATCCCGGCGGCGGTGCTGATCGCGCTTGCGGTGATGATCAAGAAAAACTTCGCGATCGTGCTGATCGCGGAGGGAATCCTGCTGCTGCTTTTCGTGATCCGCCAGAGGAAGGCGGCCGCGCTGCTCGGCGTGGCGCTCATGGCCGCGCTGTCCGTGCTGCTGCCCATGGGCGCGCAGAAGCTCTGCGAGGTCCGTGCAGACACGTCGTTTGGGAAAGGCACGCCGCAGACGGCGTGGCTGGTGACGGGATTCCGCGACTCGAGCTTCTGCGCCGGCTGGTACAATTCCTACACGAACAACGTGCTGGCCGACAACGATTTCGACTACGACAAAACGCTTGCGCAGAACAAGACCGACCTAAACGAACGGCTGGCCATATTCGCGTCGCGTCCGATCTATTTTGCGTCGTTTCTATATCATAAAGTCGTCAGCCAGTGGAACGAACCGGCATACCAGTGCATCTGGAGCAGCGCGGCCGGAGAAAGCAGCGGCGAGACGTCCGGGTTTGTGCAAAGTCTCGGGACCGGGGCGGCGGGCGACGCCGTGAACGCTTATTTCAATCAGCTCATGCAGTTCGTCTATGCGGCGCTGACGGTTTCGCTGGCGATTCTTCTGTTCCGGCGCGGGCAGCGCAGCGAGGAACGCATGATCGTCCCACTGATTCTGCTCGGCGCGGCGCTCTACCATGCGCTCTTCGAGGCGAAGTCGCAGTATGCGATCATCTATGTGACCATGATGCTCCCGTACGCCTCGTTTGCCGTGACAACCTGCTCCGGCCGGCTGAACGCGCTTTGCCGGAGAAAGAAAGCGGCGGACGCGCAGGAATAATCATCGAACGGTTATAAGAGGCGGCCGGGATTCCGGCCGCCTCAGTAGTCTGTCGATAAAGGGGAGGCGTTGGAGGCTCCGCCTCCAAACCACCGCTCAGGGCCGTAACGGCCCTAAGAACCCATCTCCACAAGCGCCATGGAACAGGGCGCTTGCAGGGTCAGGAATTCCAAGGGTTCTATTGATCAAGCCCGATGTCGATGAGCGTGTCGCTTCCGCTGGTAACCTTCGGGAGCTGTCCGTCCCATTTCTGGATCGTTTCATAGCGCAGGAACAGATCGGAGAGCGATTCCGTAATGATGCGGTTGCTTTCCGCGGTCGCCTCCGCGATCGTCGTAATCTCCGTCGCCTGCGCCTGCGCTTCGATCACGATCTTCTGCGCGTCCGTATTGGCGATCACAAGCGCCTGCTCCTGTTCTGTGCGCGTCTTGATGAGATTCTGCTCGGCGACCTGCTTGGCTTCGATCGCGCTGATGTACTCCTCCGAAAAGTCCCAGTTGATGATGTTCAGCCCGTCCACATAGATGCCGTACTGATTGAGTTTTCCGTTGAGGCCCTCGTCCAGCAGGACGCTGACGTCGCTTCTGCTGCTGACGAGCTCCTGCGCGGTGTATTGCGCCGTGACGGCCTTGAGCACTTCGTTGACGGACGGCGTGACGAGGACGTCCTCATAACCGAGTCCGACGTTCTTATAAATTTCCGCGCTGGAGTCCTTGTTGATATGGTAATTGATCGCGATGACGGAGGAAATCGTCTGCAGATCCTTGCTGAACGCCTCCGTGGTCACCTCAAGCTTGACGATGCGGTTATTGACCGTAACGACCTTCTGCGCGAACGGGATCTTGAGATGGATTCCCTCCTGCAGAACGGTCTTGTTCACGCTGCCGAACGTCATCACGACGCCGGTCGTACCGGCGTTCACCACGACGATGCCGCTGCCGAGAAGAATGATGACGAACAGCGCCAGTATCGCCAAGCCGACGATTTTTCCTGCCGAGAGATTCCCCGCCTTATCTCTGAACATATAAAACTCCTTACCTTGTTTTGATTCAGTATATCATGCGGACGCAGACAAAGAAAAGAAGATTGTGACGTGGCGCGGACCGCCCGGTTGTTGAAAGGTGAGGGCAGGGGAGGTGAATCATTCGGCAGGAACCGACTGCGTTGATTTTGCCGGCATAGCGGATCGCCCCGCAGGGACGGTTTGACTGAACACTTTGCTGCGCGGGAGTCCGAATGAGGCGAGACAAAGAGCGTTCATTCCTTCAAGCGCGTTGCTTCCGGGGCGAAAGAAAGCCGGCGTTTTCCGCCGGCTTTCATCGCCTTTGCAGGAACTGATATGCCGTTTTGCTATTTCCTGCTGTACGGCGTGTTTTCAAGCGGCAGCTTCGTGCGGAAGATACCGTCCCGGTTGTAGTAGGCGAGCTGCACGGCGGGCGCCGTCGGGATGGAGCAGATTTCACCGATGCCCTTCGCGCCGCAGGCAAGATGGTCCTTGCTTGCCGTGCCGACGATGATGGCCTTCACATCCGGCGTATTGCTGGCCTTGAAGAGCCCGAGCGTGCCGAATTTCTTCGTGGGCCGGCCGTTGTCGAGCGGGAAATCCTCCGTGAGCGCGTACCCGAGGCTCATGACCACCCCGCCCTCGATCTGGCCTTCCAGCGAAAGGGGATTGACCGGGCGCCCGACGTCGTGCGCGGCGGTGACCTGGGAAACGCGGCCGTCGTCGTCCAGTTCCACGACGTGCGTTGCGTAGCCGTACGCGATATGCGAAACGGGGAACTCCTTGTTCGATCCGAGCGGATCGGTGACGCCTTCGTATTCGCCGTAGAACTCGCGGCCCTCCAGGGCTTCGAGCGAACCCGCCTCCTCAAGCGCCGCTTTGACCAGCTTCGCCGCGCGCACGGCGGCCTCGCCCGTAAAGAGCGTCTGGCGGGACGCGGTCGAGTTGCCGGCGTCCGGCGAATCGGCGGTGTCCGGCGTATGGTAGACGATCTGTTCTAGCGGCAGGCCGGTGATTTCCCGGACAAACTGCGTCTGGATCGTGCCCATGCCCTGCCCGATGCAGGCGGCGGAGGAGTGCAGGTGCAGCTTTCCGTCCTTTACCTCGATGCGGCAGCGCCCGAAATCCGGCACGCCCACGCCGAGTCCGGTGTTCTTCATGGCGCACGCAATCCCGGCCTTCGGATTGTGCTCGAGAACCGGCCGCACCGCGTCCAGCGTTTCGACCAGAGCGGTCGTATCGTCGGCGATCTGTCCGTTCGGGAGTTGCTGACCGGGGCGGATGGCGTTTAAATACCGGAATTCGAACGGCGTCATGCCGACCAGTTCGGCAAGCTGGTTGAGGTTGCACTCGGTCGCAAAGCAGCTCTGCGTCACGCCGAACCCGCGGAACGCGCCGCCCGGCGGATTGTTGGTGTAGTAGGCGTAGCCTTCGATATCCACGTTCTGATAATTATAGGGTCCCGCCGCGTGCGTGCAGGCGCGCTGCAGCACGGGACCGCCGAGCGAGGCGTACGCGCCCGTATCCGCGATCAGGCGCGCGCGCATGCCGGTCAAATGACCGCTCTCGTCGCAGGCGGTGGTGAATTCCATCTCCATGGCGTGGCGCTTCGGGTGGATCAGAATGCTCTCCGCGCGGCTCAAATGCACCTTGACCGGCCTTTTGGTCAGGTACGCGGCCAACGCGGCGTGATGCTGTACGCTCATGTCCTCCTTGCCGCCGAACCCGCCGCCGACCATCATGGCGGAAACGCGCACCTTCTCCGGCGGGAGCCCGAGCATTGCGGTGCACTCCTTGTGCGTCTGATAGATCCCCTGGTCCGCGCAGTAGATATGCACGACGTCGCCGTCGGTTTCCGCAACGGCGCATTCCGTCTCCATAAACGCGTGTTCGGTAAAAGGGACGCTGTAATGGTTTGTCACAACGTGCGCGCTGTTTCGGATGGCTTCGTCCGGGTTGCCGCGCTTGACACACTGGAACGAGAGCAGGTTGTCGTGCCCTTCGTGCACCTGCGGCGCGTCCTCGCGCATGGATTCCTCCGGCGAGAAAACGGGGGTAAGCGGCTCGTACTCCACTTTGACGGCGGTCTTTCCGGCCGCGAGCGCGGCTTCGTTTTCCGCCACGACGAGCGCGATCGCATCCCCGAGGAAACGCGTGATCCCGCCCACGGGGATCATCACGTCGTAGTCCTGCACGATATGGCCGATCACCTTTTCGCCCGGCACGTCGTCGGACGTATAGACGGCGACGACGCCTTCGATCTGCATGGCGGGCGAGGTGTCGATGGAGAGCACCCGCGCGCGCGGATAGGCGCTGCGCACCGCGGATGCAAGCAGCAGGCCTTCCGGATAGAGATCGTCCGCATACAGCGCGGTGCCGCGCGCCTTTGCATCGGCGTCTACGCGGCGGATGCTGTCCCCGAGAACGCCGGGGAGTTCGCCGCCCGGCACCTGTGTATGTTCCCGGAAAAACTTTGCCGAGAGCAGAACGGCGTCGATGATCTTCTTATAGCCGGTGCAGCGGCAGATGTTGTTTTTCAGCGCTTCCTTCACGTCCTGCCGCGACGGGTCAGGATTCTGATCGAGCAGACCTTTCGCGCTCATGATCATGCCGGGCGTGCAGAAGCCGCACTGGACGGCGCCCGACTGGGAAAACGCGTACGCGTACACGTCCTTTTCGCGCCGGCTGAGCCCTTCCGCCGTCAGGATGTGTTTCCCTGCGAGCCGGTCCGTCTGCTGCACGCAGGACTTGACCGCCTTTCCGTCGATCAGCACCATACAGGTGCCGCAGGCGCCCTCGGAACAACCGTTCTTCACGCTGGTCAGATGCAGCGTGTCGCGCAGGTAGCGAATGAGCTTCTGATTCTGTTCAACCGTGACCTCGCGGCCGTTTACAGTGAAGGTGGACATAGGCTTTCCTCATCTCCTTGCGGGGAACCGGACAAAGCGGTTAAAGCAGATAACTGTAATCCCAGATCACCGCGCGAATGAACCGTTCGATCTCGGGATCAATCGCGCCTTCTCCGAGACGGACGATGGAAACGCCGCTTTCGAGACGCAGCTTGATCTTTCCGCCGCCGAGCACGAGAAAGCCCTTGTTTTCGCTCCCGTCGAACTCCTTTTCGGTCGAGAAAAGCGTGAACTTCTCCTTGTACGGCGAGCTGTCGAATGGGCAGAACATCGTGCAGTTGCCGCATTCGTTGCACATCCGGTCGATATGCAGGATCTGCGGCATCGGCGCGCCGTCCACGTAGATTTCAACGTTCGCGCGGTTCGGGCAGACCTGCACGCAGCATTCGCAGACCGTTGAGCAGCCGAGGCAGCGGTTCGTTTCCTTTCCCTCGCTGTCGAATGCGGCGAGAATACCCTGCTTTTCGATGCAGCTCTCCTCGAATCCCTTCGCATCGGGCGGGATGACGGTCTGATACGGCCCGACGATCGCGTCCGCCGCCCTACGCGCGTCCGCTATGGCCTCCACGACCGTGGCCGGGCCGCGGTTCGCGTCGCCGACGACGAATACGCCCGACTCGTTCGTTTCAAGCGTTTCGGGATTTGTCCTGACCGCGCCGCGCTCGGTCAGTTCGATGCCGTTGCCCGCGAAGTACGGCGCGTCGATCCGTTCCCCGATGGCGGAGATCAGGCGCGAGCAGGGGACGGATACGGTTTCGTCGGTTTCCACGGGCGAACGCCTGCCGTCCGAGCCCGGCTCGCCGAGCACGCATTTTTTGCAGAGCAGCGCGCCGTTTTCAAGCGAAACGGGCGAGAGCAGTTCCATGAATTCCACGCCCTCGTCCATGGCGAACAGAAGCTCCTCCTCGTCGGCGGGCATATACCGGCGCGTGCGCCGGTAGACGATGCGGCTGTGCTTCACGCCTTTGATGCGCTTTGCCGCGCGCGCGGCGTCCATCGCCGCGTTGCCGCCGCCCACGATGACGACGTCCTCGCCGGCGTCTTCCAGAGCGCCGGTCTTCAGCCGTTGCAGAAAATCGAGCGCGTTCATGCTCTCGCCGGATTTGAGACGCAGCATGCCGTGCGCCCATGCGCCGACGGCGAGGATCACATGCGTATAACCTTCGCTTTTCAGCTTCTGCACGGACGGCGCGGCGGTATTCGTGCGAACGTCCGCGCCCATGGCGGCGAGCAGCTCCGCGTCACGATCGACGCATTCGTCCGCGATGCGGAAGGAGGGGATCACGTACCGGACGACGCCGCCTAATTTTTCGCGCCGCTCGAAGAGCGTGACCTTCGCGCCCTGCCGGCAGAGAAAATACGCCGCGGCCATGCCCGCGGGACCGCCGCCGACGATCGCCACGTTTGCGGCGGATTTTGCGGAAGACTGCGGACGGATCGAACCGATCACGCTTTCAAACCCGTTCCGGGCGGCGAGCAGTTTGCATTCGCGGATATGCACGGACTCCTCGTAAAAACCTCTCGTGCATTTTTCCATGCAGCGGTGCGGACAGATCGTTCCCGTGATGAACGGGAGCGGGTTCTTTTCGAGGATGAGACGCAGCGCCTCCGCATACCGCTTTTCGCCGACGAGCCGGACGTACTCCGGAATATCCTGCCCGATCGGGCAGCCGTGCGAGCAGGGCGCGATGAAGCAGTTCGTCAGCGGGACCTTCGAGGCGATCTTGCGCGCAGGCGCTGGCTTGATCGCCTTTTGATTCCGCGCATCCGTGCGGGCACGCCGCGCCAGGTAGGAAACCTTCCCGATGGATACGCCGTCGAACGGTTTGTAATCGCACCGGGAGAGCGCTTCGGCGACCTGCAGGGCGCGCTGATACCCGCCGGGCTTGAGGAGCGTGGTGGCCATCGTAACCGGCCAGATCCCCGCGTCGAAGAGCTCGCGGATGTTGTAAATGTCCGCGCCGCCGGAGAACGAAATGCGCATCTGCCCGTCGAAATCGCTGCTGATGCGCCGCGCAAGCTCGACCGTCAGCGGATAGAGCGCGCGTCCGCTCATGTACATCTCGTTTCCCGGAAGCTCCTTCCGCTCGACGCGGACGGGGAAGGTGTTGGTCAGTTTAAGGCCGAAGCAAAGGTTCTTTTGCTGCGCGAGCGCGACGAGCCGCCGGAACATCGGGACCGCGTCGCAATACTGCAGATCGTCGTTGAAATGGAAATCGTCGAAAGAAAGGTAATCGTACCCCAGTTCGTCCATGGTGCTGCGTGCAAACCGGTACCCAAGCAGCGTCGGGTTGCACTTGACGAACGTGTTGAGGCCCTTTTTATCGAGCAGATAGGTCGAGATGCGCTCGATCTCCTGCGGCGGACAGCCGTGGAGCGTCGAAAGCGTGATGGAGGAGCAGATGCGCGGCGAGATGCTGTCGACATACTTTGCGTCCACCTTCGTAAAGCGCGAGAGGTTTTTGCGCGTCCACGCGCGGCACTTGCCCCAGACCGGCGATTCGGAAGCGTTTCGAAGCCCTTCGATGAAGCCGTCGATCTTTTTGCTTGTGATGCCCTCGTAATTATACCCGACGCTCATGTTGAACATGAATCCGTCGGGCCGGCCGAGATCGAATTCCCAACTGATGAGCTTGAGCGCGAACCAGGCCTTCACGTATTCGTCGTACGCCTGCGAAACGGTCAGCTCGGTGGACCATTCCACATTGTAGCATTCGTCGACGGCCAGGATGCACGGCTTGGAAACGGGCAGATCCTCGCCGTCGAGCGTCTGCACGGTTTTCAGTTCGAAGAACCGGCATCCGGCGTAATACGCGGCGATCAGATTCTGCGCAAGCTGCGTGTGCGGACCGGCGGCCGGACCGAACGGCGTTTCCAGATGCTCGCCGAACAGCTCGAGCATCTTTCCGCCGGCGGACCGGAACGGGCGGTGCACGCCGAATACGCTTCCCTGCGTATGCTCCTCGAGAATCCAGTTCATCAGCTCCGAAAACGGAATGGGAGTCATTCGGTCGGACATGGAAAAACCCTCCTTCTACCTAGTACTTTACGATGATGCGCCGATTCACCCGTTGATGGACGCCCAGAGCTTTGCAGCGCTTTCGCGGCAGGCCTGCATGACGTCGGCCTCGTTGGCAACGAGCAGCTTCCGATCCTTCATGAGCACCCTGCCGTTGCAGACGGTGGTGATCACGCTGCGCCCGTTCATGCCGAAGAGAATATGACCGTTGGCGTTCGAGCCGTCCATCGGCGTGAGCGGGTCGTAGTCGGTTACGATGACGTCCGCATAGGCGCCGCGCGCGAGCACGCCGAGCGGGCGGTTGAAGAAACGCGCGGCGATGAGCGGATTGTTTTCAAACAGCATCGTCGGGATCTCCACCCACGCGACGGTCGGGTCGCAGAGATTATGCTTGTGGATGATGTTCCCGACCTTATAGCTCTCGAGCATGTCGTTGGTGTAGCCGTCGGTGCCGAGGCCGAGCAGAATTCCCTTGGAAAACAGCCGCAGCACGGGCCCGCAGCCGACCGCGTTGCCCATGTTGGACTCCGGGTTGTGGACGACCATCGTGTCGGTTTCCCGGAGCAGGTCCATCTCGGCGGGACTCACGTGCACGCAGTGCACCGCGAGCGTCTTTTCGCCGAGGATGCCGCTTTCAAACAGCCGCTCGACGATGCGCTTGTTGTATTTCTTCAACGAATCGATCTGATCGCCCGGGCCCTCCGCCACGTGGATGTGGAAGCCGGTCGAGGCGGGGGTGTGCTCCCTGCAGAGCGCGAGCGTTTCATCGGAGAGCGTAAACGCCGCGTGCAGACCCATCATGCCCTTGAGCATATCGCTTTCGTCCGCTTCCGCGCGGCCGATCATGCGCTCGTTCTCCAGAACCGACTGGCGCATCTTCTCCTCGCCGTCGCGGTCGGACACCTCGTAGCACAGGCAGGTGCGCACGCCGAGGTCCTTCGCCGCGTCCGCAATCGCGTCCAGACTCCCGGGGATATCGAAATAGCTCGCGTGGTGATCGAATATGGTCGTCACGCCGTTTTTGATGCAGTCGATGTAGACCGCGTAGGCGGAAAGGCTGTCGTTTTCCTTCGTGAGGTGCCGGTCGATCTTCCACCACATACCCTCCAGAATATCGCCGAAATCATGCGGATTGTACCCCTTGATGGACAGGCCGCGCGCGAACGCGCTGTAGATATGGTTATGCGTATTGATCAGACCTGGCATGATGGTTCCGCCATGCGCGTCGATCCATTCCGCGGCGGGATATTTCGTCTTCATTTCGGCGGTGTCGCCGATATCCGCGATGCGCGTTCCGTCCGTAACCACCGCGCCGTTTTCAAGAAAGAGCCCGTGGTCGCGCGTGATGAGTCTTCCGTTTCCAATCAGCAGCATGTTGCTCAAGTCTCCCTTCGCGATGTGAAAAATGATCTGTAACGCTGAGTTTCAACCTATTAAATCTGGAACAATTACCCCACTGCAATTATACTATAGCGTTTTCCAACTCCGCAAGACGAAGCGGCAGAAAAATACAAAATATTTACGGGCAAAATAATTTTGTTAAGGCGTAAATTTTTACTGTGCAATTGCAATTTTGTGTGTTATGATGTAGTATATCCTCATTATTATATTGGAGTATGATTGGATGAGACGTATTGCGGGCTATCGTTGTACGATCTGCGGAAGGGAATATTCGTTCGGCCCCGAACTGATGACCTGCCCGGCATGCGGCGAGAAAGGCATCCTCGATATCGTCTACGATTATGAAGAAATCCGCAAGAGTTTTTCCATCGATTCGCTGAAAAAAGACAACGACAACAGCATGTGGCGCTACCGTGCGCTGATGCCGATCCTAGGCGCGGGCCTTCCCGATTTTCTGCGCATCGGCTGGACGCCCCTGTACCGTTCTCTTCGGCTTGGACGTTCGCTTGGCCTCGAGACGCTTTATATCAAGGACGACGGCCTGAATCCGACCGGCTCGCTCAAGGACCGGGCGTCCGGCGTGGCGGTCGCAAAGGCGATCGAACTCGGATACGGCACGATCTCCTGCTCGTCCACGGGCAACGCGGCAAGCTCCCTTGCGGGGAACGCCGCGCGCATGGGGCTCAAAACGGTGATCTTCGTTCCGGAACGCGCGCCGATGGGAAAGGTCGCGCAGCTTCTGATCTTCGGGGCGAACGTGATCTGCGTGCGCGGCGACTACCGGCAGACGTTCGAACTGAGCAAGGCCGCCATTGAAAAGTGGGGATTCTACAACCGCAACGCCGGCATCAATCCGATCCTGACGGAGGGGAAGAAGACCGTTGCGCTCGAAATCGCCGAGCAACTGAATTGGAATCCGACCGACTGGGTCGCCGTTTCGGTGGGAGACGGCTGCACGATCGGCGGCGTGTACAACGGCTTTTACGATCTTTTGCAGCTCGGCATGATCGAACGCGTCCCGAAGATTCTCGGCGTGCAGTCGACCGGCTGCTGCCCGTTTGTCGATGCGGACCGGACCGGCGGGCCGCTCGTCCCCACGCCGGAAAACACGCTTGCGGACAGCATCGCCGTGGGCGTGCCGCGAAACCCGAAGAAGGCGCAGCGCGCCGTGCGGGAAAGCAAGGGCGCATGGATCGCGGTTTCGGACGAGGAGATCCTGGAAGCGATGCGGCTGCTTGGAAGGACCGAGGGCGTATTCGGGGAGCCTGCCGGCGTAACGGCTGCGGCCGGACTGAAAAAAGCGCTGGAGACGGGCACCATAAAAGCGAGCGAGAGCGTCGCGGTAATCTCCACGGGCAGCGGATTGAAGGACGTAAAGAACGCGATGCTCGCGGCGGGGGAGCCCTTCAAGTGCGACCCGGATCTGAAAGCGCTCGAACAGAGCGGAAGAATCCAACAGAACTAACCGGTTGTTTCGCCGGCTATGGCGTTGCAATAAATAACATTTTAATAGGAGGGAAATATGAAAAAGATCGTTGCTCTAGTTCTGGTTGCAGTGTTGGCTTTCGCGCTGATCGGCTGCTCTAAGAAAGCCATCACCAGCGAAGAGCTCAAGATCGGCGTCATTCTTGTGGGAGACGAGAATGAGGGGTACACCTACGCGCATATCGAAGGCATCAAAGGTGCCATGGAAAACCTCGGCATCAACGACGACCAGGTGATCTGGAAGTATTCGATTCCGGAGGACGAAACCTGCTATGACACCGCCGTCGACCTTGCGGAGCAGGGCTGCCAGATCATCTTCTCCAACAGCTATTCGCATCAGTCCTATATGGTGCAGGCTGCCGAAGAGTATCCGGACGTCCTCTTCTGCCCGGCAACCGGTGATACGGCCGCCGTCTGCGGATTGGACAACGTCGTCAATTACTTCCCGTACAGCTTTGAGTCCCGCTACGTGTCCGGCGTCGTCGCCGGCATGAAGCTCAAGGAGCTCATGGATGCCGGCACCGTGACCGATCCGTATATCGGCTATGTCGGCGCGTATCCGTACCCCGAAGTGGTCAGCGGTTACACCCCGTTCTTCCTCGGCATCAGGTCCATCGTTCCGGACGCCCATATGGACGTTCTCTACACGAATGAATGGTTCAGCTTGACCAAGGAAGCCGAGGCCGCCAACACCCTGATGGCCAGGGGCTGCGTCATCATCGGGCAGCACGCGGACTCCACGGGCGCTCCCTCCTCCGTGCAGGCCAAACTTGAGGCGGGCGAAGTGTGTTACTGCGTCGGCTACAACGTAGACATGCTCTCCGTCGCGCCGGATGCCGCTCTGACCAGCGCGCAGAACAACTGGGTCGTGCTCTACACGGATATCCTCAGCGCGTTCATCAACGGCGACGAAATGAAGCATGACTGGTCCGGCGGCTACAATGAGGACGCCGTCCAGATCTCCGCGCTGGGATCGAGCTGCGCAGCCGGTACCCAGGAAAAGGTGGACGAAGTGGTCGCGGCCATCAAGGACGGCTCGCTGCACGTCTTTGACACCTCCACATTCACGGTGGACGGCGAAACGCTCACGTCCTACATGTTCGACTTCTCCACGATGAACGCCGATTTCTCTGCGGTGCAGTACCAGGGCGCGACGGAGGAATGCATCTTCGACGGATACTTCCACGAGTCTGAGTTCCGCAGCGCGCCGTACTTCGGACTGATCATCGACGGCATCACCGAACTGAACTAGCCAATCCAGCCGGAATGGAAGAAGCGGCCGAACGGCCGCTCCTTCCGTTCAGGGCGGCAAACTTAGAAAGGATGACACGTTTTGGAGACAAACACGGCGATCCGAATGGCAAACATCACCAAGACCTTCGGGCCGGTGGTGGCGAACGATAAGGTCTGCATTGAGATTCATCACGGGGAGATTCTCGCGCTTCTCGGCGAAAACGGGAGCGGGAAAACCACGCTGATGAACATGCTCTCCGGTATTTATCTGCCCGACAGCGGGAAGATTTTTGTGGATGGGAGAGCGGTTTCAATCACGTCCCCTCGGGATGCGTACGAACTGCATATCGGCATGATCCACCAGCATTTCAAGCTGGTCGACGTGCTGACGGCGGCCGAAAACATCATACTCGGTTTGAATGAACGCAGACTTCTTGATCTGAAAGGGGTCCGTTCCGCGGTCAAACAGATTTGTGACCGTTACGGGTTCGTCGTGGATCCGGACAAAAAGGTCTTTGAGATGTCCGTTTCCGAAAAGCAGACGCTCGAGATCGTAAAGGTGCTCTACCGCGGGGCCGATATCCTGATTCTGGACGAGCCGACCGCGGTTCTGACGCCGCAGGAAACAAAAAAGCTGTTCGTCGTCATGCGAAACATGAAGAACGATGGCAAATCAATCGTGATCATAACGCACAAGCTGCACGAGGTGATGGAGATATCCGATCGTGTGGCGGTGCTTCGTAAGGGAAAATATATTGGGGATATCGCGACCTGCACGACGTGCATGCAGGAACTGACCGATATGATGGTCGGACACGCCACCTCGCTCAACATCGAACGGCCGGAGACGGAGAATGCGTCGGTCTGCCTTGAGGTAAAGGACCTGACGGTGCTGGACGCGGAAGGCGTGAAAAAGCTGGACGACGTTTCCTTTACCGCATACGCGGGCGAAATCCTCGGCATCGCGGGCATTTCCGGCAGCGGGCAGAAGGAACTGCTCGAATCCATCGCGGGACTGCAGCCGATCGAAGCGGGCGCGTCCATCCGTTTTACGCATTCGCGCGGGCAGCAGCCGGTCGAGCTGATCGGGAAAACGCCGCAGGATATCAAGAACATGGGCGTTCGCCTTGCATTCGTGCCGGAGGACCGGCTGGGAATGGGGCTTGTCGGCAGCATGGATATTTCGGACAACATGATGCTGCGTTCCTACACCAAGGGCAAATCCGTCTTCACGGATCGGAAACAGCCGAAGAATCTTGCGCAGACCGTCGTGGACGAGCTGGAGGTCGTCACGCCGAGCCTCAGCACGCCGGTGCGCCGCCTCTCCGGCGGAAACGTGCAAAAGGTCCTTGTCGGTCGCGAGATCTCGGTCGAGCCCGCGCTGCTGATGACCGCCTACGCCGTGCGAGGACTGGACATCAACACATCTTATACGATCTATCATCTGCTCAACGAGCAGAAGAAGCGCGGCGCGGCGGTCGTGTATGTCGGCGAGGATCTCGACGTGCTGCTGGAGCTCTGCGACCGGATTCTCGTGCTCTGCAGCGGCAGGGTCAGCGGCGTTGCGGACGGGCGCACCGCGACGAAGGAGCAGATCGGCCTGATGATGACGCATCTTGGAGAGGGGGCGCAGGAATGAGAAACGAGCATAAGGAGCCGTTCGTGCGGATCAGCAAGCGCGGCGCCATTCCTCTTTGGCGCGCATGGATGATTCGCCTGATCGCGATTGTGCTTTCGCTGATCCTCTGCGGCTTCATCATCTACGCAATCGTCAAGCTGAACCCGATCGAGGTTTACAAGGCGATGTTCAACGGCACGTTCGGCACGCAAAAACGCACCTGGGTATGGATTCGCGACATCATGATGCTGCTCTGCATCTCTGTCGGCCTTGCGCCTGCGTTCAAGATGCGGTTCTGGAACATCGGCGCCGAGGGTCAGGTGCTCGTGGGCGGAATCGCGGCGGCGGCCTGCATGATCTACGTGGGCGCTTCCATACCGCTCGCGCTGCTTCTGATCGTCATGTTCCTCGGCAGCGCGCTTGCCGGCGGCGTCTGGGGCGTGATTCCGGGCGTATTCAAGGCCCGTTGGAATGCAAACGAAACGCTGTTTACATTGATGATGAACTATATCGCCATACAGATCACGGCCTTCTTCGTGGCGAAGTGGGAGCATCCGTTCGGCAGCAATTCCGTTGGCATCATCAATCCTACGACAAAGGCCGGATGGTTCCCGTCGATCTTCGGGCAGGCGTATACGCTCAACGTCATCATTGCCGTCACGATCGCGATCCTCATGTATATCTATCTCAAGTATTCCAAACACGGGTACGAGATTGCGGTCGTCGGCGAGAGCGAAAACACCGCGCGCTATGCGGCCATCAACGTAAAACGGGTCATCACCCGCTCCATGGCGCTTTCCGGCGCGATCTGCGGCGTTGCGGGGTTCCTTGCGGTCGCGGGCGCAAGCCACACGATCTCCACGAGCACGGCGGGCGGACGCGGGTTTACGGCGATCATCATTGCGTGGCTGGCCCATTTCAACAGCTTCGTGATGATCCTGTTCTCCGCGCTGATCGTATTTCTTGAACGCGGCGCGATCGAGATCGCCTCGCAGTTCCAGCTCAACGACTACGTTTCCGAGATGATTACGGGCATTATTCTGTTCTTCATTCTCGGCAGCGAATTTTTCATCAACTACAACGTGAAGTTCCGCAGTTGGAACAGCAAGGAGGACGCCAAATGACGGAGCTTATCGCTTTATTTCAGGCCGCGATTTTCTTTGGCACCATCATCATGTACGGTGCCGTCGGCGAGATTCTGACCGAGAAATCGGGCAATCTAAACCTGGGCGTTCCTGGCATCATGTATTTGGGCGGAATCGCGGGACTTACCGGCGTGTTCTTCTATGAGAGCGCTTCGGCGGCGCCGAGCAAATTCCTCTGCATTGTGATTGCGCTGAGCTGCGCGTTCGCGGCCGCGATGCTGGGCGGGCTGATTTTCAGCTTTCTGACGATCACTCTGCGCGCCAATCAGAACGTGACCGGCCTGACGCTGACGATATTCGCCGGCGGCGTGGCCAACTTCTTCGGCGGCTCGCTGCTCAAGCTGGCAGGCGGCGTCGGGCAGATTTCGGTTGCGACGACGAGCGCCGCGTTTCGCGCCACGCAACATCTTACCGACGGATGGGGGATCATCGATACGTTGTTTTTTAAGTATGGTTTCATGGTGTATCTTTCCATCGTCCTCGCGATTTTCCTGAGCTGGTTCATCAATAAAACGAGCGTCGGCCTGAACCTGCGCGCGGTGGGCGAAAATCCGGCGACTGCCGATGCGGCCGGCATTTCCGTAACCAAGTATAAATATCTTGCAACCTGCCTTGGCGCGGGCATATCCGGCCTCGGCGGACTGTATTACGTGGTGGATTACACGAAGGGCACCTGGGCCAACGACGGCACGATTGAAGCGCTCGGCTGGCTGGCCGTCGCGCTGGTCATCTTCGCCACCTGGAAACCGAAGCGCACCATCTGGGGTTCGTATCTCTTCGGGCTTCTGTACTGGATGTACTATTATATCCCGGGTCTGACGAGAAGCTCGCAGGAGATCTTTAAGATGCTGCCATACGTGGTGACCGTTATCGTACTGATCGCAGTCGCGCTGCGGAAAAAGCGCGAGGACCAGCCGCCCGCCAGTCTCGGCGCTTCCTATTTCCGAGAGGAACGATAGTTCCGAAACAGCAATGCAGGGCGCGCGTCAATGCGCGCCCTTGGCCTATTAGAAAAGTTCTTTTGCAGGGGGTTCACCCCTGCACCCCACCCAAGGGACACATCCCTTGGGAATCCCTAACCCCGCAAGTGCCCTGTTCTAGGGCACTTGCGGAAATGAGTTTTTAGGGCCGTTACGGCCCCAAGCGGCGGTTTGAAGGCAGAGCCTCCAACGTACCCCCTTCGACAAACTGAGGGCGCGCGTCAATGTGCGCCCTGTTTTTTACCGAAGCATCGAATCGGATGGAACATGGCATCCCGAATGATAAAAATATGTAAGCATGCAAAAAATATATTAGCGTCTTTGTATGATTTTGTATCCTGCACGGTTGAATTGGAGACCATATCAGGATATAATGGAAATGAAATTTCGACCGAACGATACTTTTTTTAGGAGCGGATTACAGTATGAAGTACGACCGGATCTACAATTTTTCAGCGGGGCCGGCGACGATGCCGGTGGAGGTGCTGGAGGAAGTCGCTGCTGAGATGCTCAACTATAAGGGCAGCGGGATGTGCGTGATGGAGATGTCGCACCGTTCGAAGGTGTTTCAGGGCATCATCGATCAGGCGGAGGCCGATCTGCGCGAGCTGATGGGCATACCGGACAACTATAAGGTTCTCTTCATTCAGGGCGGCGCGACGCTGCAGTTTGCGATGATTCCGATCAATCTCATGATAAACGGCGTGGCGGATTACATCGTGGCTGGCTCGTGGTCGAAGAAAGCCGCGGAGGAAGCGAAGAAGTACGGCAGGATGAACGTAATCGCGACCAGCGCGGACCGGAACTATACCTATATCCCGGACGGGTCCGATCTGCCGATCGACACCGACGCGGACTATCTGTATATCTGCGAGAATGAAACGATCCACGGAACGACCTACCCGAAACTCCCGAATACGAAGGGGAAGGTGCTGGTCGCCGACCAGTCGTCTATGTTCCTTTCGCGGCCGTGCAACGTGAGCGATTACGGCATGATCTACGCAGGCGTGCAGAAGAACGTCGGACCGGCGGGCATGACGATCGTGATCGTGCGCGAGGACCTGATCCGCAAGGACCTGCCCGCGTGGACGCCGATCTATCTACGATACGACACGCATTCCGAACACGGCTCGATGTACAACACGCCGAACTGCTGGTGCATCTACGTATGCGGCAAGGTGTTTCAGTATCTTAAAAAGATCGGCGGCCTGACGGAGATGCAGCGCCGGAACGAGGAAAAGGCGAAGATCCTCTACGACTTCCTCGACGGAAGCAGCATGTTCCGCGGAACCGTGGAAAAGGCGTTCCGCTCGCGCATGAACGTTCCGTTCGTGACCAAGAGCGCGGAACTGGACGCGGAGGTCATCGCCGCGGCAAAGGCGGCCGGATACGACAATATCAAGGGCCACAAGAGCGTTGGCGGGCTGCGCGCGTCCATTTACAACGCCATGCCGAAGGACGGCGTGGAGGCGTTGGTCACGTTTTTGAAGAAATACGAAGCGGAGCATCGGTGAGCCGAACGGAAGGAGAATGCATATGATCAGGATTCTAGCCAGCGACGGGATGGAACCAAACGCCGCGGCGGCACTCGAACAGAAGGGCTGCCAGATCGACCGGAAGTTCTGCGATCCGGACGCGCTCTGCGAAGCGGTAAAGGAGTATGACGCGCTCGTGGTGCGCAGCGCGACGAAGGTGCGCAAGCCGCAGATCGACGCGGCGGCGCAGGCGGGGAAGCTGAAGCTGATCGTCCGCGGCGGCGTGGGCGTGGACAACATCGACGTGCAGTACGCCGAGGATCACGGCATCACCGTGCGCAACACGCCACGCGCCAGTTCGGACGCGGTGGCGGAGCTCGCGCTTGCGCATATGTTCTCTGTGGCGCGGTTCATCTCCATTGCGGGGCACACGATGCGCGAAAACCGCTGGGAGAAAAAGTCCTACGAGGGGATCGAGCTGTCCGGCAGAACGGTGGGGATCGTTGGTTACGGCCGCATCGGGCAGGCGCTCGGGCGGCGCTGCCAGGCGCTGGGCATGAAGGTGCTCGCTTACGATATCTACAAGGTGCCGGCGCTCGAGTGCGACACCATGCATTACGTGGAGATGGACGAGCTGCTCGCAAACGCGGACATCATCTCCCTGCATGTGCCGTCGCTGCCGGGCCAGCCGATTGTAAACAAAGACACGCTTTCCAAGATGAAGGACGGCGTCATTCTCATCAACACATCCCGCGGCACGAACGTGGACGAAGCGGCGCTGCTCGAGGCGCTCGAAAGCGGCAAGGTCTACGGCGCAGGCCTCGACGTATATGCGGAGGAACCGGCAAAGAACGCCGCGCTCTATTCGCATCCGCGCGTAAGCTGCACGCCGCATATCGGCGCGTCCACAAAGGAGGCGCAGAGGCGCATCGGCGCGGAAATCGTCGAGCTCGTCACCAAGCAGTTCGGTCTGTAACCGGAATCGCCCAATCCGGCGCCGGCATGCCCTGAGCGTGCCGGCGTTCTTTTTTGCCGCGATTCAGAATTTGATCAGAAAACGCTACATATGGTATGTTGTTATGCCGTAACAATACCATATGTTGCGTTATAGGATCGCTGAAATATGAAATCTTTTTAAACAAAATTCATAGAAATACGCTGAATGCGGAAGCTATGCAAATGTAAAATTTTATCGTTAGCTGCAAAAAGATGGAAATACCGCAGATTGCCCGGTTTTTTGATTCCATCTTTGGTCCGTGATTACATTATCCACCGAATATCCACCGAAAATATCAATATCTTGTATGCATCGGCGTCTCTTGACACAAAATGTGCCGAAGGTTACACTGAAATCGTCACTTCATAAGGGGGATCGATTCAAATGTTTCAGGAGATTATCAAGCGCGACGGCCATACGGAGCCGTTTGATCAGTCCAAGATCAAAAATGCGATCTGGAAGGCCGCGCAGGCCGTAAACGGCACGAATGAGGAGCTTTCCGAAAAGCTCGCCTCCGAGGTCGTGCGTCTTGCCGGGCAGAAATACGGCGACAACGCGCCGGATGTCGAGGGCATACAGGATATCGTGGAGAAAGTGCTCATCGAGGCGGGCCACGCCAAGACCGCCAAGGCATACATCCTGTACCGCGAAAAGCGCCGCGGTACGCGCGATATCAACGCGCTGATCGGCGCCACGATCGACATGTTCGGCGATTATCTCGACGACCGCGACTGGGGCGTGAAGGAAAATGCGAACATGCAGCGCAGCGTGAACGGGCTCAACAACTATGTCCGCGAAGCGTTCACGAAGAAATACTGGCTTTATGAGATCTATCCGATTGACATCTGCCGCGCGCACGAGAGCGGGGACGCCCATATCCACGACCTCGGCTTTTTCGGTCCGTACTGCGCGGGCTGGGACCTTCGCCAGCTTCTTACGGACGGGTTCGGCGGCGTGGAAGGGAAAGTGGAGAGCAAGCCCGCAAAGCATCTGCGTTCATTTTTGGGGCAGATCGTCAACTCCACCTTCACGACGCAGGGCGAAACCGCCGGCGCGCAGGCTTGGAGCTCGTTCGACACCTACTGCGCCCCGTTCCTCTATTACGAT